>JAQTQE010000019.1:0-21678 GCA_028712365.1 bacterium | reverse complement strand
TGGGACAATTCAGTCAATTCAAAATAATGGGTGGCAAATAAAGTGCGTAATCCCTTCTCTTGCAGGAATTCCACCACGGCCCAGGCAATGCTGATACCGTCAAAGGTGCTGGTTCCCCGGCCGATCTCATCCAGGATGAGCAGGCTGCGTTTAGTGGCATTGTTGAGGATGTTGGCTGTTTCCGTCATTTCCACCATGAACGTGCTTTCTCCCCGCGCGATATTGTCACCTGAGCCGATGCGGGTGAAGATCCGGTCGACAATGCCGATGCAGGCTTCGTTGGCCGGGACGAAAGACCCGATCTGCGCCATAAGCACGCATAAAGCTACCTGCCTGATATAGGTTGATTTACCAGCCATATTGGGACCGGTGATAATATGGATCAGGTTCTCATCAGTATCGAGCGAAACGTCATTGGGCACGAATTTATCCGCCGTTGCCAGCATAGTTTCCACTACCGGATGGCGGCAGTCTTGCAAATAGAGCGTCCCTTCTTCGTTCACGACCGGTTTATGATAATCATTGCTACTGGCTGTCTCGGCAAAAGATATCAGGACATCCAGTTGCGCCAGGCTGGCCGCGGTCCTTTGGATCGCGGTGGTTTCTTTGGCGATCTCCTGCCGGACCTGGTTGAAGACGTCATATTCCAGTTTATTGATCTCTTCTTCCGCCCGCAAGATAAGGGTTTCATGGTCTTTCAATTCCGGGGTAATAAAACGTTCCGCGTTCACCAGAGTCTGCTTGCGCACATAGTCGGGCGGCACCGCGTCAAGGTGGGTTTTGGTTATTTCAATATAATAACCGAAGACGGAATTAAAACGCACTTTCAGGGAATTAATACCGGTACGTTCTCTTTCCTTCAATTCCAAATTTGCCAGGAATTCTTTACTGGAAGATTTGGCGGTGTACAGTTTATCCAGCTCGGCATGGTAGCCGCGCTTGATCATCCCGCCTTCTTTCACGCTGACCGGTGGTTCGTCGATAATAGCTTTATCTATCAGGTCGGCAATTTCCGGCAGCGGCTTGATCGCGTCGACTATTTCTACCAGCAGTTCCGAGCGGAGGTTTAGCGCGAATTCCTTGATCTTCGGCAATAAATAGAGCGAGTTCTTTAATCCAACCAGGTCACGGGGATTGGCCGTGCCGCAGGTGATCCTGGAGATGAGCCGTTCAAGGTCAGCCACTTCTTTCAGCAATTCGCGGATATTGCGCCGGTTAATGCCGGCATTATATAATTCTTCCACAGACTGCAGCCGTTTATTGATCTGTTGCGCCTTGATCAATGGCTGGGTCAGCCAGCGTTTTAATAAACGTGAGCCCATGGGCGTCTGCGTTTGGTCCAGTACCGCTAACAAAGTATTCTGCGAAGAGCTTTCCTGCTGGTTGGTCATGATCTCCAAGTGCCGCAGGGTGCTTTCGTCCAGGATCATGTGGTCTTCCACATTATAATAGGCGATGCGCTTGAGATGCGCCAAAGATTGCTTCTGGGTCTCTTCCAGGTAGTCGATGATGGCTCCTGCCGCTTGCACCACGGTGATCAGGTTCTCCAGGCCAAAGCCTTTCAACGTCCCTACGTTAAAATGAGTGATCAGTTTCACGTAATTATTCTGGTAATTGAAAGCCCAGTCTTCCCGGTAGTTCAGTGATTTCTGGTAAGACTGGCATATCCTGTTGAGCCTGTTATTGGCTTTGGCTGATTCAGGCAGTAATATTTCTGCCGGGGAAAGGCGCGCTATTTCCGTAGCCAGTTGCTCCAGGCTGGTTTCACCCTTGAACTGGGCAGCCATAAATTCACCGGTGGAAATATCTACCGTAGCCAGGCTGAAAATATTTGCTTCA
The DNA here is from genome assembly GCA_028712365.1 of bacterium. Lineage (GTDB taxonomy): Bacteria > CAYTYR01 > UBA6262 > UBA6262 > UBA6262 > UBA6262. The sequence continues at coordinate 19,839 of JAQTQE010000019.1, read as the reverse complement.
GGATCAAGCCCTACCGCGCTCAAATAATTATTATTGGTCCGTTCCAGGAGATTGTCTTCCAGGATAGTTCCCGGCGTAATGATGCGGACGATCTCCCGTTTTACCAACCCTTTGGCTGTTGCCGGGTCTTCTGTCTGTTCACATACTGCCACCTTGTACCCGGCCTTGATCAGCTTGGCAATATAGCCGGTAGCGCTATGGTATGGCACCCCGCACATCGGTACTGTATGCCGGGCGGTCAGTGTGATCTGGAGCAGTTTGGCAGCCAGTTTGGCATCGTCGCCGAATAATTCATAAAAATCACCCAGCCGGAAAAATAAAAGCGCCTGCGGGTATTGTTTCTTTATCCGCTGGTATTGTTCCATTAATGGTGTGAGTTTCGTCGTTGTCATTTAGTTAGTGTCCTGCGTCCGAAATCTCTTGATATTTGAAAGTCATATTTGAGTCGAATTTCAGGAACGACGACGAAGTCGTATCCACTGCGATACTTCGAGGAGGAGTGACACAGTCCTTCGACTAAGCTCAGGATGGTGAGCCTGTCGAACCAAAGTCGGCCAAAGATGACTTTCCCGAAGGGCTGGGGTCTTTTGCCCATATACTGTGTTGCTCGTCCCTTATGTGCCTAAAGGCACACCGCACTCCTCGCGCCTTGTCTCTGGCCAAAATCCCTCCAGCAAATAATAAGAGATTTCGGACGCAGGACACTATTACCACCTGCAAGTGATCAGTTGCTTTATTCGTTGCACTATTTTTAGCCGTTTATGGTTGTACAGCACCTGCTTGACAAAATTCCTGGTTTCTTTGTACGGGATCTGTCCTACTTCCAGCGGCTGGCCCGGTTGTTTCCAGGTCTTCACCAGGTTCTTGCCGGCATTATAGCTGGCCAGCCAGGCTATCTGGTCATCACCACATTCTTTCCTTATTTCATCCAGGTAATAACAGCCGATCCGGATATTTATCTCCGGGACATAAAGATCATGGTCATGGAAATTATGGATCTTCAGTTTGCCGGCGATCTCCCGGCCTGTTTCCGGCATGATCTGCATCAAGCCGATCGCTCCTACCGGTGACTGGGCGTGTGTCCAGAATTTGCTTTCAGTATTGATGATCGCCGCCACCAATAACGGGTCTATCTTGTATACCCCCGCGTATTTATTCAGGATATCGACATAAAAGACCGGTGTCAGCTTGTTCCAAAAATAATTAGTATTGAGCAGTACCAGGCCAAGAAATACTATTATGGCGATAATGATAAGGCTGGTACGTTTCCTCATTGTCTGGGTATGGCTCCCGGTTTATAGGTGGTTTTTTCTTTGATCTCCAAATAATCATTAAGCTTCTGTAACCGGATTTTTAGCGAAACGATCCTGATGGAAGCTAAGGTCAACGCCCAGATAAAACCTATCAAGACAGAACCAAAGATCACAATGACCAAAGATATTTCCGGTGATTCCCAGCCAAATAATTTTATAGTCATCAACGTGTTGTTTTGTGTCGCGAAGATGGCGATAAACACAGCGATTACCAGAAAAAAGATCAGTTTAAGACCAAGCATGTGCCTGCCTCCTTGGATCTTATAGCTACTTAGCTATAACTATTCTCTTATAGCAGATTTTCCGTAAAGTGTCCAGTTTTTAGCTGAGGTTATCTTGACTGGTATTAGTTGGCCTAAAGGAAGTCGTTGGTCGTTGGTCGTTGATCGCTGGCCAGGTGCAAGTGAGGTATCAATAATTACCGTGCGGTATCCAGTAGTCTTGCCAAACAGGTTTTTCCCGTCTGTTGCCAGGTCCTCTACCAGCACTTCCACTTCCTTGCCGATCAAGTTCTGGCTGAGTTCCCTGGCTATCTTTTGCTGGGCCAGGTTGACCAGCTCCAGGCGCCGCTGTTTTTCAGTCGCGCTGACATCATCTGCCAGTTCAGCCGCGCTCGTGCCCGGCCGGGGCGAATATTTGAAAACAAAAGAAGCGTCAAATTTGGCTTGCTTTACTAAAGCCAGTGTTTTCTGGAAATCCTTTTTTGTCTCTCCAGGGAACCCGACAATGATATCAGTAGTGATCGCGATATCCGGCTTGGCCCGGCGCAAGGCCTTGACCAGGCCCAGGAAATGCGAGGCAGTATAACCGCGGTTCATCGCTTTTAATATCCGGTCAGAGCCGGATTGCAGCGGCAAATGAACATGACCGCAAACTTTATCCAACTGACCGATGGCTTTGATCAATGTCCCAGACATATCTTTAGGATGGTTGGTCATGAACCTGACGCGCAGCAAACCTGGCAGGCTGCTGATCTTTTTCAACAGGTCGGTGAAATCATTCTTGCTGTCATGATAGCTGTTCACGTTCTGTCCCAGCAAAGTTACTTCGCGGTAGCCTTTCTTTGCCAGGCCCTTCACTTCGGCCACTATGTTCTTTAGGGGCCGGGATATTTCTGCCCCGCGGACATAAGGGACCACGCAATACGCGCAGTAATTATTACAGCCCTGCATGATCGTCACCAGGGCCTTTATTTTATTCGCATGGATCACGGGAAAATTCTTTTTAATGTAACTGGTCTGGTTTTTAATGGCTAGTTGTTTCCGGCGGGTTTTCTGGAAAGTATTGACGAGCTTGGGCAGGTCATACACATTGGCCGGGCTGACGACCAGGTCCACGAACGGGTATTTCTGGAAGATCTCTTCCCCCATTTTCTTGGCCGTACAACCAGCGACGCAGAAAACAGGCTTTTTAGCCTTTTTTGGCGCCTGGTGATACAAATCCCACAGATTGGCAAAAGCACGCTCTTCGGCGTGTTCCCGCACGCTACACGTGTTGATAATGATCAAGCCGGCATCACGCGGTTCAAATACCTGCTGATACCCGTACGCCTGCAGGATCCCCGCCATGAGTTCCGAGTCGTAGATATTCATTTGACAGCCGAAAGTTGTAATAAAGAATTTAAGCATGAATTGGGCGAATCCTTTTGATTTATTGATTTATGGGCATTACAACAAATATGTATTAAATTAATTCGGAAATGATTAATAGCATATTTATTAGTATTTTATCACAATTGTCCGGTGTAAACAATAAAAACCACCAGGTGATCTGGTGGTTTTAAGTTGGTTACTCTTTACAAGTGTTTTATGCCGGCCGCAAAGATACGCCCAATTTCATTAATACTTGCATGACTGTGGAAAATCTAGGATCGCTGCGTTCGGAAAGCGCGCGGTAAAGATTTTCCCTATTTAGTCCGGTTTCTTTGGATAACCTGGAAAAGCCGCCGTGAGCCTTAGTAGCCATGGCCAAAGATGATAAAAACGCTTTTTCATTTCCATCTTTTTGATACTCTTCGAAAGCGATTTTAAGGTAACTCTTAAGTTCTTTAGGGTGTTTTTTGTAATATTCGATTTGCGCTTCATCAAAAGTTCTAAATTTTCTTTTGTTCATTGTAATCCTCCCAGTATCCCAAAGCTTTTTTAATATCTCTGCTTTGAGAGCTTTTATCGCCGCCAAGAAGCAGTATTATCACGGTGTTGCCATCTTCTCCGCAATAAAGCCTATATCCTTTGCCAAAATCTAATCGTATCTCCAAAATTCTATGAAACCGTTTATGGTCTCCATAATTCCCCTGTCTTATCCTTTCTATTCGGATTTCAATGCGATGCCTGGTAATTTTATCACGCAAGCCAAAAAGCCATTTTAAGAAAGGTTCCTCATTATCTTTTGTCTTATATACAATTACTGTTTTATCCATTAATACTCCCAATATGAGTGTAGCTTATTAACTACATATTGTCAAGAACTTTTTTTATTAAATTAGACAATTCTTTTTGTTTTGCAGTTTTGCACCATAAAATAACCACAATACGGGGGGAAGCTGGTTCGGAGCGCAGGTAGCGGATACTGAGCGAGCATAGCGAGTCGAAGTAGAAGCCCGAGCACCGAAACGGCTTGGGTGGGCGGGGTGTGAGGCGTACCACGCTGAAAGCGTGGAGCGGACGCATCCCGAGCTGTCTGCCGGGGAAAGGCAGGCAATCTACAGCGGTTATCTGATACATTCGACGGCGCTGCGGCCTTTAGGCCGCGGAAGAAAGCGCCGCTCAGTATCAATTTTGTAAAGACGAATTATAAGGTCAGCCATAGGTTTTAATACAGAACGTAAGCATGAATTGGACCTACAAAATATTCAGCCGTTAACCTATGTAAGGCTAACGGCTGAACTAAGATTAGAAAACAGGTTGATTTATCATTATTATATTTTCTTAAGTGCTTTTTTCATTTGCCGTATCAAATCCGGCAAATCTTGATGAATAATAGTCCAGACAATATCCAGGTTTACCCCAAAATATTCGTGGATTAACCTATCTCTTACACTCATGATGCTTTTCCAAGGTATCTCAGGATTCCTATCCCTACACGTTTTTGATATATTCTTAGCTGCTTCGCCAATAATTTCTATATTTCTGACGACCGCGTCTTGAATCATTTGTGTATTCTGGAATTTTTCGAAGGAAATATTCCCGGTATATTTAATGGCGTTAGCGGATGCGGTTATTATATCTTTAATCCGTTCTTTATCGGGTCTTTCAGACATAATATAAGGACCTCTTGATGTTGCGAGCTATTCCCTTAATGCGAATATTCTTGATACCTACCGGGGTTAAGACATCAGTTTCCCGGCCAAGTATTTTCTCCAGATAATTGGCAAAGCTAACAAATTCCAAGCCTAAAGGTTTCTTGAATTCGACAACGATATCAACATCGCTGGTTTTTTTTGCTGTTTGTTTGGCAAAAGAGCCAAAAAGAGCAAGTTTTTGTACCCCATAAATCTTTTTTAGTTTAGGCATTTCTTTTGATAAAATACTTATTATTTTATCCCTGTCAGTATCTATTCTTGCCATGGATAACACTCCTTCTAATAGCTGGTACTTTATTTATAGCACTTTTCAGGGTAATAATCAAGGAAAATTAACTGCTTGCCTATAAAGGGTAAATATGCGCTATTTCGGGCATTTCCGGGGCTTGTATCATAAAATAGATACCATAGCAGGAGGCGCTGGCGTAGGCACCTACATATTTGACTACTTCACATGAACAATAAAAACCACTGTAAAGGAAAGACAGTGGTTTTTATTTTCAATCTCTTAGCGCTCTGATTTAGTGTCAACTTTTGTTACGTAATTGCCTGGCGGTTTCTAGCAGGTTTTTTAATGATTGCTCAGTCTCCGGCCACTCCCGCGTTTTTAATCCGCAGTCAGGATTCAGCCAGAAATTCTCTTTGGGTATTTTTTGCAAGGACCGTCTGACTATATCCAGCATATTGGCCACGGACGGCACGCAGGAGGAATGTATATCCCATATTCCCAAGCCGATTTGGCGCTTGAAAGCGATGTTTTCAAAATGCTTAATGATATCTCCCTTGCTTCTGGCGGCTTCAATAGAGATGACATCATAATCCATCTGGTTGATGTAGTTGATAATTTCGCCGAATTCCGAGTAGCACATATGCGTATGGATTTGCGTATCGGGATCGGTATTGGTCGCAAGATTAAATGACCTTACTGCCCATTTGAAATAATCTTCCCAATGGCTTTTTTTAAGCGGCGCTTTCTCCCGGAAAGCTGCTTCATCCACCTGAACGATCCTGATCCCTTCTTTCTCATAATCCAGAATTTCATCTTTCAGGGCTAAGGATATCTGGTAGGCTACGTCGGACACAGGTATATCTTCCCGGCAATAGCTCCAGGCGATAATGGTGACGGCGCCGGTCAGCATGCCCTTCACCGGTTTCCTGGTCTGCGCCTGGGCATATTTGATCTCGGACAGGGTCATAGGATTGGGCCTGCTGATGTCCCCGAAAATGATCGGTGGCCGGTAGGCCCGTGTCCCGTAAGATATGATCCAGCCATTCTGTGTCGTGGCAATGCCGGCGAGTTTTTGCGCGAAAAACTCTACCATATCCGTTCTCTCAAATTCTCCATGGACCAGGACATCCAGCCCCAAGTCTTCCTGGAATTTTATAAGTTTATCGATCTCTCCTTGGATATACTTGTTATACTGCGCGGAACTTAATTTCCCTGACCGGAAAGCGGCTCTTTTGTTTCTAACTTCGGCGGTCTGGGGATAGCTGCCTATGGTAGTCGTAGGAAACAAAGGCAGGTTCAATAAAGCATTGTGTTTCTTCCTCCGTTCTGCCAGTGGTACTGTTTTAATGAAATCTTCCTCTCGCAGGGAACCGGTTCTTTCCCGGACGATCTCATCCCGGCCAAAGCTTCCCAAATGACATTTGTTGGGAACATTCTGTACCCCCATGAAACACGCACTGACCAGGTGGATCTCTGTCAACTTCTCTGCTGCGAATGACAGGCACTCTTTCAAGATGTTGGGAAGCTTGTTTTCAACAGCAACTGAAACCGGTAAATGGTATAAAGGCGCGGCGTTGGAAAGCATGAGTTTGGCCGCTTTACCGGAAAGGGATTTCAACTTGGCAACGGTATCACTGATATCGTTTTTCCAGATATTACGCCCGTCTACCAATCCGGCGATGAGGGTTTTATCGCTGGGGAAACCCTTGTCCAATATATATTGGTAGCTGGCCTGCCCACGGACAAGATCAAGGCCTATGGCGGTGACAGGCAGGGTCAATAAGCTGTCCATAAAATCCACTGAGTCATAATAGGTCATGAGCGCTATTTCGCAATCAGATCCATCCAGCAAGCGATACCCTTCTTTGATGAGTTCGATCTCTTGCTGCTCCAGATCCAGGACAAACGCGGGTTCGTCTATCTGCACTTTGGTATAGTTGGAGATAATTTCCTTATATATCTTCACCAGGGCGATGAATAGATCATGGAAATCATTTTTGGCAATGCCTTTTGACAACTTCAGGAAAGTAAAAGGACCGATCAACTGCGGGAATTGGCATTGCTTGAATTGCAGGGCCATATTTTGGATATTAGCCCTGAAAACAGGATTTTTAATCCGGCTAAAATCAGTAACCAGGTAATGATAATTAGTATTAAACCATTTAGTCATCTCCAATGCGTCGGAACCCCGGCATAGTTCATAATATTCCGCTAAATTATGGGGATCATAAATACCGCATAATATAGCTGTATCCAGCATGGGATCATAAAAGGACATTTCTCCTTCTGGAAACACATTAACGCTATGGTCATATGTTTTTAAATTATTTTCCTGGATACAGGCAAGAACTTTAGCTACGTTTTCATCGGTAGTCTTGCCTTTCCAAAGGTCTTCTATCACCTTTTTATACTCCCTATCGCTGCCCAGCCTGGGTAATCCATAAGCGTAAGTCTGCATCTCAAACCCTCCATTATTATATTTAAAAACAAAAAAAACCCAACCTCATATAAATAGAGATTGGGCCAAATAATCATCAAGCATAGATTATTCTTAGCACCTCTATCCCCGGAGGTCTTCGTATTCTGACTTATAGGCTGCGTTTAGCGCCTAAATACAGTTGCGGGTACAGCTTCGGATTCTCACCGAATTTCCTGCCAAGTTCTAATAATTAAAATATTACTTCTTTATTTACTATTTGTCAAGTTTAAATTCAAAGCAATTTCACTAAAGCCTTCGTAATCTTTTCCCTGCCTACCGGCAGGCAGGCACAGTCATCCGACAGCGCAGCCAGCGGTTAACTGAATATCTGTGATATTGATTTTAATTAATTCCTCTTGTTTTTATTGCTTCCATGCTTGTGTGGTTTGAGCTTACTTACCCGCCAATGCGTCGTCATCTGCAGTTTATTTGCCAGGGACAGGTCTATTTTCCCTTCGATGGGGTCAACTTTTTCTATCATCACTTTAAGTTTGTCGCCAAGCTTGAGATTGGTTTCACGCAGGAATCCTTCCGCGCCGGTATTGCCGCAGCGCACAAAAGAACCTCTTTCCATTACCGAGACCACGATCCCGTCCATCACTTGCCCTATCTGTCCTTTTAACAATTCCGCGCGCATCAGGTCCACTGCTTTATTCTCACACTCAGCCGCTGAGCGCTCTCGCTCCGAGCAATGCACGCCTGCCTCAGCCAGGGAAAGAGCGCCATGATTTTCTTTCTTTCCCAGTAGCAGGGCTTTAATAGCCCGGTGGGCCATCAGATCAGGGTATCTCCTGATAGGCGATGTAAAATGAGCGTACGCCCTGGCAGCGATCCCAAAATGCCCCAATGATTCCGGCGCATAAACAGCCTGTTGCATACTGCGCACCATCAATGAATTAATTATGTCTTCCAGGGGATGCCCTTGCGCCTGGCGCAGGAGATCCTGCAAGGCTTTATGCGTGTTGCCGCCCTGGAGATGTCCGGCGGATAATCCCAGGTCACCGAGCTCCTTGGCCAGTTTCCTTATCTTATCAGGGTCAGGCATATCATGGCGGCGGTGCAGGAATGGAGCTTTCGCGGCCATTAGTTCAGTGGCGATCGCTTCGTTGGCCAGCAGCATGAATTCCTCGATCAAGCGATGGCTTGCCAGCCGCGGGCGCTGTACTACGCGCAGCGGTTTGCCGTCAGCATCCAGATCCACCTTGTATTCCGGCAGGTTGAAATCCAGCGCGCCCCTCTTAACTCTTTGCTGGTACAATATCTCTGCCAACCTGCCCATGCGCAGCACTGCTACTTTCGCCGCTTTAGGCACTTCAGCTACATGCCCGCTGTCCAGCAGCTTCTGGACTTCATCATAAGTGAATCTTCGGCAGGAACGTATCACCGTATTAGCCATACGGCGCCTGAGCACATTTCCCGCGGCATCAATGTCCATAAAGACTGATACTGTCAGCCGTTCCTGGAAAGGCACCAGGCTGCATAGATTGTTGGAAAGCGAAGGCGGCAGCATGGGTATGACCCGGTCAGGAAGGTAAACGCTGGTCCCCCGTTTATAGGCTTCTTTATCCAAAGCTGACCCTACTTTCACGTAATGTCCCACATCAGCTATGTGCACTCCCAGCCTGACTATATTCATTTCCAGTTGTTCAAGAGAGACGGCGTCATCAAAATCTTTCGCGTCAGCCCCGTCAATGGTCACGATCGGCAAATGGAACAGCTCTTCCCGCCCGTGCCAATCCGCGGCCGCGAGCTTAACCGGCAAAGCATTGCTTTGCTGGAGAACTTCCTTGGGAAATATTCCACTGATACCATGCGCCCGCAGGAGCATGGTGATACGCGTTGTTATGTCATCCGCCTGGCCCAGGATCTCAATGACCATCCCGGCAGCGCCGAGCCTTTCCGAGGGCCAGCGTGTGATCTCCAGTACAGCCATTGCTCCGGCTATAGGAGTGATCTTATGCAGGAAACCGGTGACCTCAGTTGCCGGCGCTTCACCCTTTTCAGAAACCACGATCCAGCCATGCGGCAGTTTTTTCAGGATACCGATAATATTCTTATGGGCATGCGTCAGCACGTTGACGATCTCGCCCGCGAACCGGCCGTCTGCTTCGCGCTGGACTTTAGCGGCAACCCTGTCGCCGTCCATGGCCAGGGCCAGTCCGCGGCCATGTAGGAATACATCAGCTCCCGTCTCGGTCTCCGACAGTAAAAACGCGAACCGGCCGTGATGCTGGATCACGCCCTTGACAATGGTTCCCTTCTTATCCGAGCGTTGCCGCCCGTGATGGTTTCCAAAAAATCTTTTCATAGTATTCACCTGTTTTATTTGAATTTCAGTAATGGAATGGCGTAATTGAGGCTTTGCCCTTCTGACAGTTCAAAATCACTGAAAACAGGAACCATCGGCATGTATTGTTCAGGAAGGCTGAGGAGGTCAAGCTTGATCCTGTATTTCCCCGGCTGCAACCTTACGCTGAAAGATCCATAAGCATCTGTGTAGATCTTTGAGCCATCTTCCAAAATCAAGGCTACTCCCGGCACCCCTTTGTCATGCAGGCCAAATTTATAATCACCATCTGTATCTTCAAAAACAGCGCCATGTATCTCGGTGCGGCTGGATACCCCGAAATTCAGCACAGTCGTATCATTATTCACAATGACCGCTTCCCTGATCGGTGGGCCGGTTAAAATAAAGCCCTCCGGGATAGTGGCGGTATTGAGACTGATATATACCTTTTTAGCTTTAACGTTCATGAATTTATATGCGCCTGTCCGGCCGGTGCTCTGGATCCGCTTATTGACTATCCTCAACTCGATCCCGGGTATGGCCGGCTCATCAGCTTGCTTTATGCCGTCTAAATTGAGGTCCTCAAAGACATATCCTTCGACTGTCCCGACTGGATCGAAACGGAGATGAGTATTGAACAGGTAATTTACGCCGGCTAAGATCTCAGTTTCGAACCGTTTATCAGACGGAGCAGCTTCAGGGCGTATATCTCTGACCCTGGCATTCAGGCCGAAACTAAAATAAGGCGTCGGGGCGAACGAGATCTCCCCATAGCCTTCGATATAATCTTCCCCTACCAGGAAGCTCAACGGCGAATCAGTGTTTTGCTCATCCCGGTACGTAAGACGCAAAGAATGGTAAAAAGCGGTGTTATAGACCTGCGAGCTCCATTCGATACCTGTCTGCACGGCCTTGGGCAAGGCAGATTCAGAAGTTGATAATAAGGTTATATGGTTGATCTCTTTTTCCAGGAAACAATATACCGCCGGCAGCAGGTAGAAAAGTGATCCCCCTGTTATTTTGTTGCTAAGGTAGTCCAGGACAGGGGTTTTGATATAACGGTTCCGGTTCCGGTTATAGTACATATAAAAATTGATCCTGCGCTCAGTGGGCAATTTATAGCGCACTCCCAAGCCGGTAGACTGGGTAATGGTGGGAAAATTCTTGCCCATATAATTCCTGTAATTGTAGTCTCCCTGGGTCTCGATCAGGTTTAAGGGGGACCACGTATAACCCAAACTTAGCTCTTTATTCCAGCGGCCAGGCAGGTCCGGATTAGGATAGAGCCCATCGCTGAAAACATCGATCTTGTTGGTCAATAATATTTTCTCGGAAGGCCGGTAATAAACGTCAACGAGCACGCCTTTTTGTCCCGCCCGGTAGTCCTTCCCGCTGATCGCCTGGAAGTCCTTCGAAATATTCCTCAATTCTGTTATCATCTTCAACGAAGGCAGGTCATAATCTATTCTCACGTTGGAGGCGTAAGTCTCAGTATCAAAGGCGATCTCCGGTATCAATTTTAATTTATCGAATTTGTACAATGCTTTAAGGTCATAGGCATTCTTATGCTGGTCGGCAGCCCTGTCCCTGCCGCCGCCCTGGTAGGCGGCCAGGCTGTACACCTGGTTTTCCCCGGCCAGGTAATCCATACCGAGTCCGCTGTAATATATTTGCTGTTTCTTATATTCAAGGCCCGCTGGCACGAAACCGCCGAACCTGAGGCTTTGTTCCTCTCCCCAGAAGATCCTGGAGCGCAGTTTGTTATCAGCCAGGGAATTTGAGATCTGGATACCGCGCAGGTCTGCCTTATTAAAGGCGAGGTCTGTCCTCTCCGGCCGGAAATCGATAGCCTGTAAGTTGATCTTGTCAAAGGGGCCGATCTTGCCATCCAGCCAGCGTACCGCGGCGTAGTTCATTTCGGTTTTTTCCGGCAGGGAATTGACCGAGGCGGAAAAACCATAACTTCCGTTCGGCGTTTCCAGGGGAGTAACTGACTCCAGTATATGCTGAAAAGAACGATAACGGAAATAAGGCACGGCAGGCGAGTCGCTTACAGTCTTGTTATAATTGGTGACCAGGGCATAACGCACTTGTAATTCCTTGGCCCTTTCCTCCGCGTATTTCTCTATGTCCTCATTGCCAAAGCCCTGCTGCTTTTTAGCGATCGTTTTAAATTCTATGGTCCACCGTTGCTGTGCGTCCCAGATATGCAGGTATGTTTTGCCGATATTCTTACCGGAGATATAGAGCACGTCGGCATCTTTCTCGATCCTTACTATATCCGGCTGGGTGAGCAGGAACCGCTTGAGCTTATCGCCTTTCACGGTAATTATCTCGTTTTGTTCTATTTCCAGGGAGAAGGTTGGTTTTTTGGTTTTGGCATTAAGGATCAATACCTTGGGTATCCTGGTCGAAGAAGCGGTTTTAGCTGTTTTCTTTGCCGGAGGTTTTTCTTTGGCCTGGGTTTCTTCCTTTGGCTTGGGAGTTTCTTTTGTTTTCACTGGTGGCTGGGCGGGTTCATCGTACTCATCGTACTGCTGCATCATGGAATCTATCTGTTTACCGACAAATTCTTCTTTCTCTAATCCGGCTTTATTTGAGGTGAGTGGCAATTCTCCGGCAGTGGTCTCTTCCTCTGCCGTTTCTTCCTCTTCCTCTACTGTCTCTTTTTCTGTTATCTTTTCTTCAGTTTCACCCAGTCTTTTTTTGATCAAGTCAATGTATTTTAAAGCGGTCTTATCACCCGGTCGCAGTGTTAAGACGATCTCAAATTGCCGCTTGGCCTGTTCAAGACGCTCGCTCTTGTAGAGAGATATTGCCAGGTTCAGGATAATTGGGCTTAGCCCCTCAGAATCAGCTTGCTCGTAGTAACCGTCTTTTTCATCAGGATCATACAAACCTTTATCATCGTCACCGGCATAAGCCGGAAACACTGTAAAGGTGACCACTAAACATAATAAGAACCGGATCAAACGCATCCTCAGGTTATTACCTCAATTCGCCTGCTTTTAGCACTTCACCAGAGGAGCCTATCTCTACTTCTGTTTCTTTGGTAATTACTTGATCAGCTTTCCATTCTTCCTCTTGACTGGCTTTCCCGATATCAATGGTCAGGATGGCGTCATATGTCCCTTTCGGCAGCGGCTCCTTCCATGATCCGGTCAATTTGGCTGTTTCTGTGGGGAGAGTATACACTTTGTTGAGAGCGGAGCGCACGAAAACCACGCCCTTTTTATTGATCAAATGCAAAGTCCCCTTGGCAATAATGTCTGTATTACCGGTATTCTTTACGTCCATGCTGATCTCCAGCGGCTTGCTGTTGGATTGTTTTTTCAAGGAAAAATTCTCGATCTCTGCCGTGCGCACCGCATTATTGGCAGTCTCTATGTAGAAGATCACTCCCAGCCGCACTACAAGTCCCAGGGAAACATTACCTGCGGGAATGGGCTTGGACATCGTGCTTTCGAAAAACAAAACGGCAAAATGCCCGCCGACCGCGTCCTGGGGAGCTTTAACAGTATAATAAACATCCTGCTGTCCTTCAGGAGGTATCTCTAATTCTGAAAGTGAAAAACTGATCCAGTTGGCGCACGATAACGGCAGTGTTCCTATCGGGAAAAACACCTTGGTGCCGTCATGCAGGTCGCTATATTTCCAATCCTGGGTGTATAACTTGACCTTGATCGTTTCTTCTGACGGGTTCCTGACCGTCAGTTTGCCGCTGCCGGACCTGCCGGCGGCGATAGTAAGGAATACTTTGGGAGGATCAACTTGTAAAATTGCCGCCGCACTCCCAGATATCGTGGCCATCAAAAAAACAAGCATACAACCTAGTAAACAACATGCTTTTTTCACTATGACACCGCCATTATTTATTTCTTTCTTGTCACTTTTTTGGTCTAGAGTTCTGAGATCGTATACATTATAGTTCCCATATAATTGCCGGCAGCCACATTAGCATCCGCGGCGAACTCATAAATTATCTTGAACTGGTCTGGTGAGCCGTCCTTGTCTGACAGGAATAAAACCATTTCCCCGGTTTTGACTTCAGTCGCCTGGGTGAACCGCAGTATTCCTTTTGTCTCAGCCCCTTCCAGACGTAAGGTAAAGTACTTGGGTGGAATGCTCGTTCCGGCAGGATTAACCAATTGCGCCGGCAATTGCTGGCTTACCTGGTATTGCCGTCCCAGATTGCTCTTTATTTGCACCAATATTTCCGAATGTTGCGGTCTTTTATCCAATTGCACGTTCTTAAACTGTATCCCGCTTTCCGGTCCCGCGGTTACGATCAGGTCAAACACGCGGCCGACGCTGGCTGTTATCGGGAAAGTGCCCAATAGCTTCTTCCCGCTCCTTGTTTTCAGGAAATACTGTATCGCGGTCTTGTAATTTCCCGCGTTCAGCTTTTCCAGGTTAATCAGGCTATAAGTTATGACAAAATGGTCAGCGTCCCCGGCTGTGTTGGAAACATATAGTGTTTGTTCACCGTTAGCCAGCGGCATGCTGCCGGCTGTCCCGCTTCCGTTTTTCTGGCCATGAGCGTTGACAATAAGGGATTCAGCCGCAAGTTTTTTGCCTTCCAGTGATTCAGGCAAGCTGGTTAAATATTGCGAGATCTCAAATTGTTCCTTTATCGGTTCGTTGATCTCTACTACCAGGTCACAAGAAGAGGTTTCGGTTTTGTTTGAATTCAGGAGTATTGTTTTCGTGCCGGTAGCAGTGGTTATATTGACCAGCTTGCCGGGTGATTCAATGTCCGCGGTAATAGTCAGGACAGAGGTGTTTGCCGCTTGCGCCGCGGCGAGGGATTCTATGCTGAAGACCATTGCGCCTTGGTAGGAGCCTGGCATAATTGTCTCTGAATTCTTTAAAACATAGACTATAGTGAAAGACGCGGATGTTCCGGCTTGGTCTGAGGTATAAATAACCGTCCGGTTCGTGTCCACAAAAAACTCATGTTCCGCGTTTACCGTGCCGGTGGTATTCCCTTCCCTGATCGCATAGGCGCTCAAGGTGCGCTCTGCCAGGGAGACTCCCTGGCTATTAGCTAAGGGTTTAGCCAACGTTTGCACCAGCTGGTACTGCTGGTTGGTATCTGAAGTGATGGATACGGATACTGCCTTGCTGATGAAGGGAGCATAGGCGCTTACCTTGCCAAAACGTACCTCATTCCCTCCTTCTACCGGCTGGATACGCACAGTAATGCCGGCAACCGCTGATCTGGGGATCAAGGCCAGGGAAAGCAGTAATACGATAAAACAAGTCTTTATCTTCATATAACAATACTACCCGTTCCTTACCGTATTGTCAACGAAAAAAAAGGCAGCCTATTTTACTAGGCTGCCTTATGAAATACTATCTCTTAAAGTTTCAGTTTATTACGGAGCAAGGGTCAAAGTTACTGTTCCTGCATAAGCTCCGCTGGTTGCTGTAGCCGGGATCACTGATACGCCGGTAGCGTCCCCTGAGCCAGTAGCTAAACCGTAATAGATTCTTATCCAACCGCCAGCAGTAATATCAGATCTGTTAATAACTCTGCCGTTGCTGCCACTGTAAGACAACTTAGCAAGCTGTACTCCGGTAGAGGTGCTCTGCTGATTCATAAAGGTTACGTTGATGTTATTGTTTAAATTTGCAGTGCCGTTGGCCATTGAAGTGACGGTATGTGTTACTGTCCAGTTCGTAGCATTGGAATTAACGCCGCAATCGACTGCATAATAACTGCCGTCCGAGGTCTTAAAAATATTGTAAGTCGGGTCCAAAACCAGGTTGCCGAAATCAACAGCTGTGGCTGTGGTAAATACTGTGCCAACAACTTTGCTGATGGTTACGTTTAAAGCGCTCTGTGAAGGGATGTTCGCTCTTACTTGGACTGTTTCTGTGTCAGCCGCGAAAGCTATTGAAGCGATTGCCATTACTGCTAAGAACATTACTAAGAACTTTTTCATTTTATCTCTCCTTTTTATTTATGTGTATTCCTGACACTTGCTAAAAGGTGCTCTCCTCACCTCCCGCCTATGATATTTTTTACAATATTACCCAAAAGCTGTTTCTTTTCGGGTTGATTTTTAACTCAATATAGTCTGTGTGAAATAAATATAGCATGAAATATCGGTTTTGTCAAGCAGTTTAGATTTCCGGGTATTGGCTGTTAAGACAGGATCGTTTCTAATACTTCTTTTGCAGACGTAAAATTAGGGCATTGGATCGCCACATCATAACTTCCGTTAAGAAAACAGGCGGCAAATGATTCCATAGTGGAATATATTTCTTCCTTTTTCCCTTTCCAGACGGTTACTTCATCCTGCCTTTCGCAGGATCCGTTTAAATTACAATGATGGCAGTCGAAATTAAAGTATATCCATGGGTCTTTGTACTCTTTTCGTAAGGCCGGCAAAATGCCGCAATGGATATTTATCGTTAAAATACCTGGCCAGTTAGCCAGAAAGTATTGCGGGATCACAGAGCTTTTCAAATTGTTTAAGCGATTATTCAAAAACAGGTTATCGTCTTTATGCGGACAATTATCCCGGTTTTGGCAATTTGGACAATTATCTTCATAGACTATTCTATGTTTATCCATGTGGCTTTTCATCCTTTTCCTGAGGTTTCTTTACGGTTATATGGATCCTGATCGTTTTGACTTCAGTTTTATTCAGAGTGCGCATGATTAATCTATATATCTTAATGGCAGCTCTTTTGCTGCCAACAACCGTAGCTTTCAGGTGGGCAGGCAAGCCAGGATCACTATAAAGGCAGTTCAATTTGTAACTGCTATGGACGAAATAGCCGTTTTCATCGGTCTTATCCCTGAAAAACTCTTCCCCGCGATACAGGATGATCACCGTGGCTTGTTTTATGGGTTCCCAATGTTCACCCTGCACCTTGCCGATGAGAGAATACAAAGTGTTTAGCAATGGTTATCTCCAATATACGAAATTAATAAACGTGCTACCATATTCCAAAAAAATTATTTTACTTGTTTTGCGGCTACCAATCTCAATGAACTAATGTCCACTCCTTTAGTGGCCTTTATCTTGCTGGCTAACTGCTCTACTGACTTTTTTTCACCTTTGACGACAATGATCTCATAACAACGGTTATGGTCAAGGTGCATATGCTGCGAGGCCAGGATGATCTTCTGATAGTCATGCTGGATATCGGTTATCTTATTCAGCAGCTGTCTTTTATGGTGATCGTAAACCAGATCTATTGACCCGACTACTTCAGCAGAATCGTTCGATAGCTCGCCGGACATGATTTCCTGCCGGATCAGGTTTAATATCGCTTTTGAACGCGTGGGATAACTTTTACTACGGACAAGAGCATCAAATTTAGTCAATATTTCTTTTTCTATGGCAATCCCAAATCGCACCAATCCCGGCATATTATCACTCCCTAAAAGAATACAACTTTAAAAATTTAGCACTTATAAGCAGGCAATGTCAAGTATTAATATTTACAGCCTTACTTTTTATTAGCGCGAGCGACGACTATGCCGAAGATCTTATAGCCAGGGACCTTTTTAATGATAGTTTTGCCAAAACCGGCTGTATGGCAGTAGCCTGCCCATTGTTCCAGGCTTGCGCAATATTCCCCCTGGTTTAAAATATGTTTTTTGCCGTTATCGAACATTTTTACGAAAGTCTCTATCCCCGCGTCTGCCAGCGCCGGGATCCATTCCTGTTCCAGCGCTTTGAGAATGCGCTTTAGCCTGTTGCTATCAGTATGTTTGCCGCTGGTATCCATATCGATCTCTCCGATAACAAAGCGTCCGCCGGGTTTCAGGATCCGGTGGATGTTCCTGAAAGCAGGGATTTTATCTTTTAGATGATGCAGGGTCACCGAAGAGACCACCAGATCAAAGCTATTATCCGCGAATTTTAAAGCAGCCGCGTCCATCTGTTGAAGAGAGACTCTAGTGCTTAATCCCAGCTTTCCTATTTTGTCTTTAAAAAGGGACATCATTTCTTCAGATATATCCACTCCGGTGACAGAACAATCCGCTGCCCGCAGGATCTTTAAGCTTAGCAGTCCGGTGCCACAGCCGATGTCCAGCACCCTGTCGCCATCCCTTACTTTGGCCTGCCGCACTACCAGGTCCAATAAGCCGCGATGAAAACCGATCCTGCCCAAAGACTGGTCATATTCATTTGACCAGCGGTTGAACCAGTCCCTGGTTAAGTTCTTGTCTGTCTTTTCACGATGTCCTTTTTGCACGGCGGATCCTTTCCACGCTTGATCTAGTAAAGCCAATTTGTCTTTTCTGCTTAGTCTCTTTATTTTCCATTCTGTTTTTAAGGCCTGGCTAGAGCTCTTGAATGCTTTCTGGTACAACAGCTTTACCGGTCCCCTGCCCCGGGTATATTTCGCTCCCTGGCCGGAATTATGCATTTTTAGCCGGTGTGCCAGGTCATTGGTGTAACCGGTATATAATGTCCCGTCTTTGCATTGTATGATATAGACATAATATCTGCCAGTACTTTTATCCATGGATACATTTTATCACATCACTGTTTCATAAACAACAAAAACCACCTTAAGGGTGGTTTTTGTTTTAACGCGATTTTGATTTATTGTCTTATTTATAATTTTCTTTGATGAATTTTAAGGAGTCCTGGTCAAAATCCATATCTTCTTTCAGGTCTTCTATTTCTTCTTTGGAAAACTGCTTCTTTTTGATCATTAGTTTGCAATGGTCCGGCAAAGGTATCTTCTTTTTTTCATACTTTAGTTCTTTCATGGTTGAATTGTCAGCTTCATCGGCGGCTTTTGCCTTAAATATGATTTCAGGAGCGGAAATGGTTAAAAACTTATCATTTTTATTGATGATATATGTTTGCGCTCTTGGCCTCTGGTTTAGGTGTAAAAGTTGTCCTTTGTTTATTAATAAAAGGCCGGATTTTAGCTGCTCCAGGATCGCGTTTGGATCCGGGGCATTGATCATAAGCTGTTTATTCTTGGTGTTCATGATGATATTAATATGTCTGTCTTTTTTCATCTGGGTTTTAAATCCGGCTATATCAGGCATGAGCATACCTGTTTTTACCTCTTTTATGCCGGAAATAGTATCTTGCGCGGAATAAACCAGTTTAAAGAAGAATGGCGTGTAAAAATACTGTTTCTCATGCCAGAATGGCAATTTTATCTTATATGGCTCCAAAAATAGGGAAACTACCGGTATGGTCTTATCAAGTTTAAGGCTAAATGATTTTGTGTCATCTTTATTACCGGCCTTGTCCAGGGCATAATATGATAAACTGGAGGACCCTTCTTTTTGTAGTAGTATTTGCGCTGATTGCCCGGGAACTGATTTATCTTCATTTATTGCGCCGGTTAAAGTGTAATGAATCTCTTTCACGCCTGATCCACCTTCATTGTCTGTAGCGTTTAGGCTTATAGCAGTATCGGTATTGTTCCAGCCGAGCGCGTTAGGAAAAGGAGAAATTGAGATAGCTGTTTCCGGCGGTATATTGTCTGAGGTGACTTTCACCACATCCATCTTGTCTTCATGGAATTGGAGGTAATATAGATCGTCATTATTATCAAGAAAAATCACATTCCCTTGCTCAAGAAAAGGAGATGCGGGAAAGGTTATGGTTGAAATATATCTGCCTTCCTTGTCAAATTTGAAGACAAAATTGTCGGTGTCAATAAGTAATCCGTTACTAAATTTATCATATTGGTCCAATATGCGGTAAATATAAACAGTTGAATATATGTTACCTTTTGAGTCACTATCAAATTCTCTTAACCCGCGGGATTGATTTGATTGCTGATAAGTATCCGGAAAAATAATATCAAGAATTTTTATGATAGAGCCACTGGTATTTACAATATCAATATTAAGGCCAGAGGTATATTTCCCTGTGTCCTTCTGATCTCTCCAGAAAAGATTGCCGGAAGAATATATTTTAGAACCTGTATAAAAATTGCCATCATTGCTGATATCATCACTCAGTACCTCTTCTAGAAATATTCCGTCTTTATTAATCTTAATGAACTTCACTGCATTATTCAAACTTGTTACTAAATACAAATAACCATTATTAATGCGAATATGCTCAATAAAACTATATTTAACAGGGGCATTGAATTCGGACGGTTTTTTTGTCCATAATACACTACCATTATTATTAAATTTAGTTAATTCATCACAAGATGTCCCATGAACAATATATATATTCCCTTCATTATCAACACAGAAGGAATATAAAGGGGAATTAATTG
>JAQTQE010000054.1 GCA_028712365.1 bacterium | reverse complement strand
TATCCTCATACGCGCTGGCTACCAGGGCTAAGGTCTTGCCAGTCAAGCGGGTGGTCATGGTATCATTTTTGTTATCCCATTTGAAAAGGGAGAACATCCGGTCCATGACCAGCTTGAGCTGGGCGCTTGGGCCGTAAAAATACAACGGGGTAGCCATGACGATCACATCAGCTTCATTCATTTTGGCCAGGACAGGTTTGGCGTCATCACTGATCACGCATTCATAAACAGCGGTTTTCTGGCACCGGCGGCAGGAAATGCAGCCATTAACTTTATATTTAAGAAAAGCGGTATTAATAATTTCAACCCGGGCGCCTTTAGCCCTGGCTCCCGCGGTAATCCAGCTAACGAGAGTGGCAGTATTACCATTTTTTACAGGACTGCTGGAAACGACCAATATTTTTTTTGACATAAACGCTCCTCTTTCATTTAGATTAATTCGTCTTGAAGAATAGCGAAAAAATTATCCCGGGCCTGCTTTTCCAACCAGGGTTTATGGCCGCAGTGCTCAAGCAAATGAAACTTGAAATCCTTGAGAACACCAGCCAGCGGTTTTTGCACGCCTGCAGCCGGATGCGGGTCATGATCGCCATGCAGGGCTACAACCGGGCATTGGATCTGTTGAGCCAGGGACAGCAGCTTGCCGCTTTTCCTCAAGGCAGCGGCTTCCGGCCACACCTTGTTAAAAATACCGACACTCAATATTATGCCGCCTGTCGCCTCTGGCAAGGGATCGTAACTATCAGCTTTTGAGAATATTTCACCAAAACGCGCGAAGGACGCGACTTTGATTTCCTCCTGCTCCTGCGCGTTAAGACGGGACATCCGGGTATTTTGTATCTGCGCGGCATATTCTTCTGTAAAAGGACCACTGCTGACCAGGATAAGCTTATTGACCAGGGCCGGATATTGGGCAGCCAGGATCAAACTAAGCCAGGCTCCCCAGGAGTAGCCAACCAGAGTGACTGGCAGTTCGCTGTATTTTTCCAGGACGGTTTTTAATTCTTCTACCTGGCCATTAAGTGACTCTGCGGTTTGCAGTGGTTCCAGTATGCCCCGGTTATTGGCCAGTATTTGCGCTACCAGAGCCATTTCCCCGGCAGCGCCGGGACCGCCGTGGATCACAGCTACAGTATATGGCGCGCAGCCATGCTTTCTGCAATTATTAATACCTGTGCTCCTTATTTCGCCATAGCCAATTTTTTTAACCGGGGGGACATTTTTTCCAAGGCATATCTGAAGGCAGTCCGGGGAATGGTTTTTTTATATTTCATCAGGTAGGCAAAGACTTCCGGCTCATGCTGCCGGCTGGCTTCTTTGAGCAACCACCCGTATCCTTTTTGGACCAGGTCATCCTGGTCCTCGAGCAGGATATCCGCGATCCCAAATACCTCTTTGAGGAACTTCCCTCTCCGGGCTGGCAGGATCAAGGTGACGGCGGCGGCCCTCCTGACCCAGCGGTTCCTGGACTTAGCCCATCTATTTAATTCCGGCAGTAAGACCGGATACTTTTCCACAAGAGTGCCGACCGCGTGGTTACAAAAAGTATCGCATTTGGCCCAGTTATTTATATATTTTTTGACCCACCGGGCAAATAACCGGAAATCCTCCGGCGCATATTTCTTTTCCAGGCGAAAGGCCCATTCCGCGGCAATAAATGCTTCTTCGCTGTAATCTGAAGCGAATAATTCTTCACACAGGACAAATATTTGTTTTTTATCCAGGTTCCTTGCCTGTTGGAAAAATGCCCCGGTGATCTTCTTCACCAGGGCGGATTTAACCCCATAAAACTTAATTTCTTCTTTAAAAAATCTCTGCGCGCTTTCCCTGGTCTTTTTATCGGCTTGTTTTTTAAGCTCCGCCCTAACCCCGGCTACTATCAGACTGGCCATCATTATTTCCCGGGCTCCAGCGCAGGCGCGACAATAGGAGCGACAGTGACCGCATCCAGCGGAACCAGGACTATTTCGATCCGCCGGTTCTTGGCGCGGCCTTCAGGGGTGGCATTATCCGCTACCGGACGGGTATCAGCATAACCTGTGATAGCTACGAGCTTTGGGTCCAGCCCTGTTTTTTCGATCAAATAGCGGGCTACGTGGGTAGCCCTGGCCGCGGAAAGTTCCCAGTTGGTTTCGTACTTAGCCTGTAATTCCCGGCTAATAGGCTTATTATCCGTATGACCTTCTATGCGGAATTGCTTATCCTTGATGCTTTTCAGGATGGCCCCTACCTTCTCCAATGTATCCTGTCCCTGCCTGTTGACTTCAGCTTCGCCGGAATTAAATAATATCCGGTCAACCATATTTACGGTCAATTTATCTTTTAGCTGGGTGATCTGGATCTCCCCGCTTTTGATCTCTGACTGCATGTTTTGCATCAGGTTATCATATGTTTTTTTCAAGCTGGAGATGGAATCTTCCTTTTCCTTGTTTAAAGCATTGATCTTATCCTGGAGCGTTTGCTTCTCTTGGGCCAGGTCGCTGATCATAGCGTCTTTCTTATTTTTCGTGGCCTTAAGGGCTTCGGACAGGTTTTTATTATTACTTTCCTGCTCCGCTACGGTTTCCTCCAGCCTGGATACTTTGCTGTTCAGGTCTTGTGTTTCCGCCTGATACCGTACCGCTTCGTCAGCCTTTATTTTATATTTACCGCTGGAAACACAACCTGCGGTCACCACTATCATCAACCCAAAGAAAAATAACCGGCGCATGATCTCCTCCTACCAAAGATTATATCGTTCTCCCCAGCTGGTATCTTCCGGGGAACTGCCAATGATCGAATTATCAATAGTTGAATGGTAATTGGCGCACACCCGGCCAACGCGGGAATCAAAAGCCCAACCACCGCCACCCGAGATCTTGCCATCCCGGGCGTTGACCGAGTCAGACGGATCAAGAGGAAAAGCGGCAGTGACCTGGTAAACCGTTTTTTTCCGGAAGAATGGATCGATCGGGATCCTTTCCAGGAAAGTTTTACTATCCACATCAAGAGCAGTGCCATCCCACAGGTCATCAAGAACCGTGGGATAACAATTACTATGGGAATTAGCTTTATACGCCTCTAGTGAAGCGCGAATAGTCTTTAAATTACCTTTCAGGCTCGCTTCCCTGGTTTCCCTGGTGGCTCCGCCGAACCGGGCAATAACTACCGCGGCCAGTATGCCCAGGATAACGATCACGATCAATAATTCAACCAGGGTAAATCCCGCGTGATGTTTTGATCTCATTATTTTTCCTATACCTTACATTGGTGTATGGATCGCCTGGTGAATGATCATCACCATCGGATGCCGGCCAGTGACTATAGCGTAAATCCCGGATAAAAATATTACCAAGGCGCAAACCCAAAGCAAAAATACCACCAAATTACCAAAATTTTTCAATCCCCGCGCCTCTATTTTATTCAGGGTCAACATGACGAAGTAACTAATGGCTAAAAATATCGTAGCCGGTATGATGGTATAAATTCCCAATAACCTGAAAATCTGCATTTTTTACTCCTTTGTTTTTTATTCCTGGTCTTCCACCAGCGGCACTGTCTTAGCCTTAGAGCGCTGCTCCACACGTTCTTTAATGCCCTCGAGCATTGACCGTTGCCTGGCCGTATCCCCGAGCGTTACTAAATATTGGTTAAACCCATCCTGCTGATCAGGCCCGATATCAGACCTGGTGCGCATTACCAAGCGGGTGCTGTTTTTATCGATCGGCTCAAGGATAAAGGCCCAACTGACGGCGACAGGACCCATTATCGTCGAATATAGCACCAGGGCCCGGTCCTGGTAGAACATTTTAACGGTCCAGGCTCCTTTTTTCTTATTACTGCCGGGGCCGGAGAGTAAAATATCGCCAATTTTTAATTGCTGGTATTCAGGCTTGATCTGCTTCGCGCTTTCAATCTTCAAACCATATTCCTTATCCCCGCTCAAAGGTGACCAAGCATACCAGCCAGCCCGCTCATAGCCCAGTTGCATCAGCCAGGGCCAAATACTTTTTGCCGGAGCCTCAATAGTGACCGCCCGCGTCGTTTGGACTTTAGCCGCAGGCACAAGCTTATCCCCGGGCAAAGGTAAATTGGCTTCAGCGTTGTTCGCTCCCGAAGAAAGGAGATGCGGATGCCACACCCCATGGCCCACTTGTCCCAGGCATTCCCCGGTCTCGGAAAAACGGAACTGGCGGAGCCAATCAGGCTCAAATTCTGGTTGCGGATTACCCATCAGCAAGAGAAAGAGCAGTCCCAGGCCCAGCGGTAAAGCTAGTAGCTTAAAAAACCACTTTAACATTTCAGTCACCTGTTTCTGTGGACTGGCACTTATTTTAATTCAGATGTGCAGTGCGGACAGCGGATCGCCTTGATCGGTATGGTTGACGCGCAGAACGGGCATTCTTTAGTAGTCGGCACTGCCGGTACTGCGGGGGGTTGTTTTTTTAACTTATTGATATTGTAAACCAGTATGAACACGGCAAAAGCCACGATAATAAAACTAATGATCTGGTTCAGGAATAAACCATAATTGATAGTGATCGCGCCGGCAGATTTGGCCGCCGCGACTGAATTATACGGCCCTGGGGCACTAACACCTTCTTTGAGCACAAAAAACAGGTTGGAAAAATCTACCCGGCCTAATAATAATCCTATCGGCGGCATAAGCACATCCGCCACTAATGAAGAAACAATGGTGCCGAATGAGGCGCCCACAATGATACCTACGGCCATGTCTACCACGTTGCCTTTAACCGCGAAATCCCGGAATTCCTTTATCATAGGCATGGTATTTACCTCCTGCTGACTGTTCTATGACTTCTTATTGAGCGTTGGTGACATAAATCGCTGAACCAGGTGCGTTAACTACGCCAGCCAGGCTGACTGTACAGTTTATATTGACCCGGTTAAGGCCATTGGACCAGATAATATAATAACCACGGGTATTGACATAATATCCATATTCCAAGCTGGTACCGGGAGGGCAGAAAGGATCGAGGAGCTCGGTCGGGGCCATGATCGGACCGGTAGTGCCAAGAGGATTAGCTCCTGTCTGTACCATTAAATGGGTAGTCTGCCAACCAGTGCCTTCAGTGCGCGGGCCGACATAGTTTCCCTGGGTGCCAAGGTCAGTAGCGTCAGGGAATTTAGTCATCCCGTTAATGCGGGGAGCGGCGGCATACGCTTCGACCGCTTTACGCAGGGTATCAAGATTGGTCCTGACCTTGGTTTTTTGCCCTTCCAGGGCAGCGTTCCTAAAGTAAGGCAATGACGCACTAAGCAACAGGCTGATCAAAACAGCGACGATCAATAATTCGATCAAGGTTACGCCGGCCTGGCGCTTTTTCGCAGGATACCGAACAGTTTTAATAAGATAATTTATAAGTAACTCCCAAAGCCAGGGTTTCTTTAAACCGTCCGCCTAAGGCGATCTCTTTATCATAAAGCCACTGGGCATAAAAATTGACCATGACATATTTGCTGATACTGACTGCAAGGATGTGTTCCCAGTTCACATCCACCGCCTGCCAATAATCCTCGTTCGTCTGGCCTTTCAAACTCTCTGCTTCCGAATTCGCCAGAGCCTGGTAGACTGTCAGATTATTGGTATAGGTTATCTTATTTTCCGCGTAGGGAGAAGTAAAATTGCTGATAAACTGGATACCGCCGCTGCTTTGGTTTTTATTCTTGCGTTCCAGGGTATTTTGATCAAGGTGGTCGCGATCGGTCTTCTGTTTTAAAGCCAATCCCAGCCGGGTAAGCCATTCTTTCTTATCCTGTTTAATAAGAGCCTTAGCGATACCCGCGCTTTCCGTAAAGGTAGTTGGATTAATATAGCGTTTTTTTTCTGTATCCGAAGAATCATAGAATTGCGATTCAAAACGCAGTGAGGTGTAAGGATCCACGGATTTGCCCAGGGTGAACCGGAGTATGGATTCAGCGTCGATCAGATCAGTGGATTTTACCGGTGCTCCCCATTTATTAGTGACTTCATTCTGGTAATAGGTCAAACCGTATGACAGCTTAGCCGTATTCCGGGAGTTCATCTTCGACGTCATCTGCTTTTCAGCCAGGGTATTGGAATTTGCCGTCCAGGAAAGTGAGCCTGCTTCACTACCGGCCCAATTATTGCTATAGGCGTTCTGGGTGACCATCAGATTATCTTCAATAGTCACCTTCCAGGGCTCTGCTGCCGCAGGAACTGCCGTTGAGACAGCGACTACCAACGCGGACAAATAAAGAACAATATTTTTCATATTCACCTCCTACTTCCTGGTAGTAGTGTCTGCTTGTATACCGTCACTGGTTTTAGTCATGGTATCTGCCTTGACCGCGGCTAAAGATTCTTCCTTCTTTTCCGCGGTTTCTTGCAAGGCTTTTAGTTCAAAGATCCGTCCATGATAATAAGCCGCTGTTTTTTGCAGGTCAGGCAATCCGATCACCAGCAGATATTTTACCACTAGAGCGGCTTTAACCTGGCTTAAGTCATTTTCTTCATTTTTGATGACCCGATCAAGATATTGCCGGTCCACGTCTTTCAATTCCTGGCGTAAACCATTTTTTTCTCTCTCTACAACCGCGAACAAGTCCTGGTTGCCGGGATCGGTGGCATCGGCGATCAAATTATAATATTTATCGGCCAGCGTATTAGCTTCTTTCACAAATTCTTTCTTAAAGGCCGAGTCTGGGGCTAGTTTATCAGTGATCGTCTTGACGCTAGAGAGGAATAAAGCTTTTTCATCAGCTACCACTTTGCGGATGGTAAAATGATTTTTAAGGTACTTTTGCAGGTAATCCGCTATTTCTTCCGCGTCTTTCTTATTCGCTCTTTTGTTAATAAAATCACGTATGACCGGAGTAGCCCGTTCTTCTATCTGCAGCGCGGACAATTTAGAAATAGTGGCTACATCCAACGCCAATTGCCGGGCTACCTGCAGGGAATTGAAATAATTGGCCAGAGCGGTCCGGGGCTTGTCCTGTCCCTCCAGATATCGACCGTACAAAAGAAATAAATTCGCCAGGCGCATAACCTTGGCCAGGGGTGGGGTTTTCTTTTCGATCAAATAGGAATAGCGCCGGCCGAAATCAAAATCACATTTATCCAGTTTTAATCCTTCCACCACTTCATTTAACGCCGGTTCATTGTCAATGATGAATTGTTCCATCTCAAGATCTTTACCTTGCCATCCTTTACGCATGACTTTCTGCATCCGTTCCTTCAAACCAGCGCTTTCATTATATTTTTGCAGGTCAAAAGCTTTACTATAATAAATCGCGGCATTATCCACTTCCACAGCATGAACCAGAACAGGTAGATTAACTATCCCGAAGAAGACCAG
>JAQTQE010000053.1 GCA_028712365.1 bacterium | reverse complement strand
ATCCTGATGGGGTTTTTAGTCGGCTTGGCCTTTATTTTCTGGGGCGAATATTCCAATTTTGCCCAGACGTTAAAAGCCGGGGAAAGTATCTTTAATAATTTTGATAAGATAATTCCTCATTTAAAGAACCAAAGCTTTGATTACCTGCATTGGTTTTTAATGGTAGTGTTCAGTACCCTGGGAGGTTACCTGGGAGAGAAGATGCATAGTTAAGTACAGCTGAAACAAAGAGGTTGCCATGTTAGCTAAAAGAATAATCCCTTGCCTCGACGTTGACGCAGGACGCGTGGTCAAGGGTACAAAATTTATAAATATCCGTGATGCCGGCGACCCGGTGGAAGTAGCCAAGCGCTACGATGCGGAAGGTGCAGACGAGATCGTTTTTCTGGATATTACTGCCAGCTACCAGAAACGCAATATCATGCTGGAAGTGGTCAAGAAAACAGCGGAACAGGTCTTTATGCCCTTGACTGTCGGCGGCGGGATCAGGAATATTGACGACATCAGGACCTTGCTTAAAAGCGGGGCAGATAAAGTTTCCATGAATACCGCGGCAGTAGAGAATCCGAAACTGGTTAAAGAAGCCAGTGACCGTTTTGGCAGCCAATGTATCGTGGTAGCTATCGATGCCAAGCGTAAAGAACCTGGCTGGCAAGTATATACGCATGGGGGCAGGACTCCCATAGATCTTGACGCGATAGAATGGGCCAAAACTGCGGAGAGATTAGGAGCCGGGGAGATACTGCTGACCAGTATGGATTGCGACGGGACCAAGGATGGCTATGACCTGGCTTTAACCAGGGCAATTTCCGAAGCAGTCAGTATACCGGTGATCGCTTCTGGCGGGGCAGGCAAGTTGGAACATTTTTATGACGCTTTTGCCGCGGGTAAAGCCGATGCAGCACTAGCGGCGTCTTTGTTCCATTTTAAAGAGCTGACGATCAAACAGGTGAAAGAATACCTGAAAAAGAAGAAAGTGATAGTAAGAATATAAAATAACTGGAAAGGTAAAGACACAATGAAATCTTTAATGAGACAAGTGAAGTTTGACAAAAATGGTTTAGTGCCGGCGGTATTGCAGGATTACAAGACAGGCGAGATCCTGATGCTGGCTTATATGGATAAAGAGGCGCTCAAGCGCACCTTGCGCGATAAAAAATGCTGGTACTGGTCACGCTCACGGCACAAATACTGGTTGAAAGGCGAGACCAGCGGCAATATCCAGAAGGTGAAGCAAGTTTGCCTTGATTGCGACGGTGATGCGCTGGTGATCAAGATAGAACAGGTAGGCGGGGCAGCCTGCCACACCGGGTTCAAGAGTTGTTTTTACCGCATATTAACTAACGGCAAACTTAAAGTGAAGGGTAAACGAGTTTTCGACCCGGATAAAATTTACAAAAAGTGATTACGCTGATTAACAGAGCGGATAGCGCGGATTAGATCTGGTTTCATCCGCGAAATCTTTTTTCAGAATCCGCGTAATTTACCTCAAATGGAGCGTAATAATGTATTATCCAAATATTAACGAGTTCAAAGCATTAGCGAAGAAATATAATTTAATACCAGTGTACAAAGAGATCCTGGCAGATATGGAAACACCAGTATCAGCGTTTTACAAGATATCAAAAGATGCCAAGTATGCTTATCTGCTGGAAAGTGTGGAGGGGGGCGAGAAATTAGGACGATATTCCTTTATGTCTGCCAGTCCTTCCATTATCCTGGAGTCTAAAGGCAACCAGGCCAGGCTTACCTGCAAAGGTACAGCTAAAAATATTGACCTGGATGGCAAAGATCCATTGTATATCCTGCAGCAAATGATGAAAGACTACCGTCCGGTACATCACCGGGGACTGCCGCGTTTTTATGGCGGGGCAGTCGGGTATATGGGATATGATATGGTCAGGTTTTTTGAGCCTTGCCTCAAAAAAACCGACCAGAATCCGGATGACCTGAAACTGGCAGACAGCGTCTTCATGTTCACTGATACGATTCTCATCTTCGACCACGTCAATCATACCATCAAGGTAGTATCCTGCGCCCACGTAGACAGAAATGAGCAGAAAGTTTATAAAGAAGCCTGCGCCAAGATTGATAAACTGATCGCTTTATTGCGCAAGCCGGCAGAAATTCCCCTGCACAAACCGCTTCAAAAACCAGCCCTGAAAATGGAATCAAATTTTACCTTAGCCGCCTTTAAAAAAATGATCATCAAAGCCAAAGAATATATTAAAGCCGGCGATATTATCCAGGTAGTTTTGTCACAGCGTTTCAAAATAAAGATAAAATCCAGCCCGTTTGATATTTACCGCTCTTTGCGGCGGATAAATCCGTCCAGTTACATGTATTTCCTGAAATGCAACGGGGAATACCTGGTCGGCACGTCTCCAGAGATCCTGGTGCGGGAAGAAGAGGGGACAGTAGAAGTGCGGCCTATCGCCGGCACGCGGCCGCGCGGGAAAACAGAAGCAGAAGACCTTATGCTGGAAAAACAACTTTTAGCTGACCCGAAAGAACGGGCTGAGCATATCATGCTGGTTGACTTGGGGAGAAATGATATTGGCCGGGTTTGCGATTTTCATACAGTTAAAGTGCCGGAATTAATGGTGATAGAAAAATATTCACATGTGCAGCATATAGTCTCAGATGTGGTCGGCAAATTGAGCCGCGGAAAAAACTCTTTTGACGTCTTGAGAGCTTGTTTCCCGGCTGGTACTGTATCCGGGGCGCCAAAGATCCGGGCGATGGAGATCATTGATGAACTTGAACCGGTAAAACGCGGTCCTTACGCTGGATGTGTCGGATATTTTTCATTCAGCGGTAACCTGGATGCCTGTATTACCATCAGGACGATAATCATCAAGGGCGACAATGCCTATGTGCAGGCTGGGGCCGGTATAGTGGCAGACAGCGACCCGGCTAAAGAGTACCAGGAAACAGTGAATAAGGCCAAAGCTATGATGAAGGCAGTGGAAATGGCAGAAGAGGGACTGGAGTAAAACAGTTGGCAGTTCGCGGATGGCGGACGGCAGTTAAAGAGGAGAAACAAGTGATATTAATGATCGATAATTATGATTCGTTTACTTATAACCTGGTACAGTATCTCGGCGAAATGGGGCAGAAGCTGAAAGTGGTGCGCAATGACGAGGTCAAGGTTTCTGATATTAGAAAACTAAAGCCTGGCAAGATCGTGATTTCTCCGGGACCCGGTTCTCCCGAAGATGCCGGCATCTCCGTCGATGTGATCCGGGATTATGCCGGTAAGATACCTATTTTAGGAGTATGCCTGGGCCATCAGGCGATTGGTTATGCTTTTGGGGGTAAGATCGTGAGAGCAAGTCGGTTGATGCATGGCAAAACTTCGTTGATCTACCACAAGGGTAAGGAAATATTCAGCGGATTAACCAATCCTTTTGAAGCTACCAGGTATCATTCTTTGCTGGTCGAGCGCAAAAGCCTGCCAGTATGCCTTGAGATCACGGCAGAGACCAAAGAAAAAGAGATCATGGGCCTGCAACATAAAACCATGAAGGTTTATGGCGTGCAGTTCCACCCGGAATCAATTTTGACCAAGGAAGGCAAGAAGATCCTGGAGAATTTTATACGTTGCGAATAAAGGCCGAATGAGAAGAAGCGAATTATGCTAATATTTATTATTCGGGCCATTCGCTGTTATTCGAGATATTCGAGAAAGCTCCGGAGGAGTCAATGATCAAAGAAGCGATTGGGAAAATAGTTGAAAAGAAGGACCTGACTGAGCAGGAAGCCATGGCTGTTATGGACGAAATCATGAATGGTGAGGCGACTGAAGCGCAGATCGGCGCCTTTATCACTGCTTTACGCTTGAAAGGTGAAAGCGTGGAAGAAATTACCGGTTGTGCCAGAGTCATGCGTGATCATGCTACTCCGATCAGGATCGCCGGCAATAGTATAGTGGACCTGGACCGCGATGATATTAATATTGACCGGGAAACGATCATTGACACTTGTGGCACCGGCGGAGACAGGACCAATACGTTTAATATTTCCACTGCCAGCGCTTTTGTGGTTGCCGGTGCGGGCTTGAAGGTGGCGAAACACGGTAACCGCTCAGTTTCATCCTTGTGCGGCAGCGCTGATGTGATCGAAACCCTTGGCGTTAATCTTAATATACCACCGTCGGAAGTCGAAAAATGCTTGAATGAAGTAGGCATTGGTTTTCTTTTTGCGCCTTTGTTACACGGGGCGATGAAATACGCAGCCGGCCCGCGCAAACAGATCGGTATCCGTACTATTTTCAATATCCTGGGGCCGTTATCAAATCCAGCCAAAGCTACTGCCCAGGTTTTGGGTGTATATAGCGAGCATCTGTGCGAGATCATGGCGAAAGTGCTGGGGAACCTGGGAGTGAAAAGGGCGATGGTGGTACACGGAAAAGATGCTATCGATGAGATCTCTATTACCGGGCCAACCAGGATAGCGGAGTTAAAAGACGGCCAAGTGAAAAGTTATGATATCAGCCCGGAACAATTCGGCATGAAAGTCGTGACTTTGGCTGAAATTCGCGGCGGGAATGCC
Organism: bacterium; assembly: GCA_028712365.1. Taxonomy (GTDB): domain Bacteria; phylum CAYTYR01; class UBA6262; order UBA6262; family UBA6262; genus UBA6262. The sequence goes on along the minus strand of JAQTQE010000053.1, from coordinate 3,070 downwards.
CAGGAAAACGCCCAGATCATTTTAAATATCCTAAAAGGTGAAAAAGGGCCCAAGCGGGATATCGTCCTCTTGAATGCCGCCGCGGCCATCTATGTCGGCAATAAGGCCAAAAATATGGAAATGGGTATAAAAATTGCCAGTGAGAGCATAGATTCAGGGAAAGCCATAGAAAAATTGGAACTTTTAAAAAAGTATACAAAAATAAACGCATAATTCGAGGGTATATGGGCTTAATGCAGAAATTCATCGATTCTAAGAAAAAGTCTATTGCTTTAGCCAAACAGTCCATATCGCTCTGGGAGCTGCAAGGTAAATTGATCAATAAGCACACTCCGACGAGGAACTTTAAGACCGCTATTTCTATGCCCAAGGATACTTTGCATGTCATTGCCGAAGCAAAAAAAGCTTCACCCAGTGTTGGCTTGATCGTAGAGAATTATAATCCAGGGAAGATAGCCCGGACCTATGAAACATATGACGCGGATGCTATTTCCATCTTGACCGAAGAAAAATATTTCCTGGGAGATATTTACCATCTCTCAGTGGTCAAGGAAGTCACGTCCCTGCCGGTCTTGCGCAAGGATTTTATTATTGACGAATACCAGATCTATGAATCCAGGTTTTACGGGGCTGACGCGATCTTGCTCATTGCCAGCCTGTTGTTTACCAGCGAATTGCAGCGTTTCCTGGATATAGCCAAGGGCCTGGGACTGCATTGCCTGGTCGAAGCGCATACTGACCATGATCTTAAAAAGATCCTGGATACAGATGCCGAGATCATCGGCATTAATAACCGGAGTCTGGCAACCCTGAAAGTTGACCTCAATAATACGGCCAGATTACGTCCCAAGATCCCAAAAGGGAAGATAGTGGTCAGCGAGAGTGGAATACGATCAAAAGCAGATATAAAACTGTTGAAAGAAATGGATATAAATGCTATACTAATAGGACATTATTTGTTGGAAAAAAAGGATAGTATTGGCAAGGCTTTAAAAGAGCTCATGAGTAAATAGAAACACTATTTTTTGAGAGGAGTGTCGTCTATGACTGACAAAAAGATCTTGCTCAATGAAAGTGAAATGCCTAAAGCTTGGTATAACGTGGCGCCGGATCTTCCGGAGCCTATGGCTCCGCCTTTAAATCCGAAGACAGGAAAACCGGCAGAGGCGGCGGATTTTACGCCGATCTTCCCGATGGAGCTGATCAAACAGGAGATGTCCCAGGACCCATGGATAGAGATCCCCCAGGAAGTTATTGATATTCTAAAAATATGGCGTCCAACTCCTCTGATCCGGGCGTATGGCCTGGAAAAAGCGCTGGGAACACCAGCCAGAATTTATTACAAAAATGAAAGCGTCAGCCCGGCGGGCAGTCATAAACCAAACTCTGCTGTTGCCCAGGCTTACTATAACAAGAAAGCCGGAGTTAAGCGGCTCTGTACAGAGACTGGTGCCGGTCAATGGGGCAGTGCGCTGGCTTTTGCTACCACTCTTTTTGATTTGAAATGCACTATTTACATGGTTAAAGTCAGTTTTGACCAGAAGCCGTACCGCAAACTGATGATGCAGACCTGGGGTGGGGAAGTTTTTGCCTCACCTTCTGACCAGACCAATTCCGGAAAATCTTTTTTAAAGGAAGATCCGAATTCTAACGGCTCGCTCGGCATGGCCATCAGCGAAGCAGTGGAAGATGCTGCCACGCATGATGATGCCAAATATGCCTTGGGCAGTGTGTTGAATCATGTAGTCCTGCATCAGACCATTATCGGATTGGAAACCAGGGAACAGCTTAAAAAAGCCGGTGAGAAAGCCGATGTACTAATAGGTTGTGTCGGTGGCGGCAGTAATTTTGGCGGATTTGCGTTCCCGTTCATTCCGGATAAGAAAAAAGGGCAAAACATCAAGATGATCGCAGTCGAACCACACAGCTGCCCGACCTTAACTAAAGGCCCGTTTGCTTATGATTTTGGCGATACAGTAGGATTAACTCCGCTCTTGAAAATGTATACTCTTGGCCATACTTTCATGCCGCCGGGAATACATGCCGGTGGACTGCGTTATCATGGATGCTCACCGTTGGTCAGCATGGCGGTCAAGACCGGCCTGGTTGAAGCCAGGGCCGTGCATCAGAATCCATGCTTTGAAGCCGCGGTGCAGTTTGCCCGGACCGAAGGTATCATACCGGCACCAGAGTCATCTCATGCCATCAGGGTGGCGATCGATGAGGCTTTACAGTGCAAGAAGAACAATGAAGCCAAGTGCATCGTCTTCAACCTGAGCGGCCATGGCCACTTTGATATGACCAGCTACGATAAGTATTTCAGTAAAAAGCTGGAGGATTATGAATATCCTATGGAAAAAGTGAAAGAGGCATTAAAACACCTCCCCAAAGTTGGGTAAAACGATTCCGCGGATTAAAAGAACAGATTGCGCGGATTCAAGAAATAACTAAATCATAGGATGGTATATTGGTAAAAATTAAAATTTGTGGAATAACTTGTGCGCAGGATGCGACCTGGGCGGCTAATTTAGGGGCGGATTTCATTGGACTGAACTTTTATAAAGATAGTCCAAGAAAGGTTTCGCCCCAAAATGCTTTAGAGATACTCAAAGAAATTCCTCCTTTTGTTACCAGCGTTGGCGTTTTTGTCAATGAAGATACTAAGAACTTAGCTAAATTGGTTAAAAAAATGAATTTAACGCTGGTCCAATTGCATGGGGAAGAAACAGTTGAATACTGCCAGCAGCTGAAAGAAGCAATACCCGGAATAAAAATAATCAAAGCTTTCAGGATCAAAGACGAAACTGTTTTAGAAACCATGAAAGCATACTTGGAAATAGCTGATTATTTTTTATTGGATGCCTATGTGGAAGACGTGGCCGGCGGGACCGGAGCGACTTTTAACTGGGACCTGGCAGTGAAAGCCAAGGAACTGGGTAAACCGGTATTCCTGGCCGGAGGGCTGACCCCTGATAATGTACAGGAAGCTGTAGACAAAGTAAAACCTTTTGCTGCCGATGTGGCCAGTGGAATCGAACGTTCGCCGAAGCGCAAAGATTACGACAAAATG
>JAQTQE010000018.1 GCA_028712365.1 bacterium | reverse complement strand
CGCTTCACCCAGGATTACGGCTAATTCCTTTACTTCCTTACCGCGGGCATAGGAACTAAAGATCTGGCTCGTTACACTGCCGTGGTCTCCCCTGGTTTTTTTCTCGCCGATACCCTTTTCTTTTAAACGCGATAATGACGGCAATATATCGATCGGCGGATAGATGCCCCGCCGGTGCAACTCCCGGCTGAGGATTATCTGTCCTTCGGTAATGTATCCTGTCAGGTCCGGTATCGGATGAGTTTTATCATCTTCCGGCATACTCAAGATCGGGAATTGGGTGATCGACCCTTTCTGGCCTATGATCCTGCCAGCTCTTTCGTAAATAGTGGCTAAGTCAGTATACATATATCCGGGATACCCGCGGCGGCCAGGGATCTCTTTCCGGGCCGCTGAGATCTGGCGCAAAGCTTCGCAATAATTGGTCATATCGGTAAGAATAACCAAGACATGCATACCTTTCTCAAAAGCCAGGTATTCTGCGCAGGTCAAGGCCATCCGCGGCGTGGCGATCCGTTCAATAGCCGGATCATCAGCTAAATTCATAAACAATACTGCCCGGTCAATAGCCCCGGTTTTTTTAAAATCAGTAATAAAATAATCCGCTTCTTCAAAAGTAATACCCATCGCGCCGAAAACCACGGCAAATTGTTCTTCCTGTCCCAGCACCTTTGCCTGCCGGGCGATCTGTGCCGCTAATTCATTATGAGGCAGCCCTGCCCCGGAAAAGATAGGCAGTTTCTGCCCGCGCACCAGAGTGGTCATGCCATCTATGGCACTGACCCCGGTCTGGATAAATTCATTCGGGTAATCCCTGGCACAAGGATTGATCGGTTGCCCGTTAATATCAAGTTTTTTTTCAGGAATAATATTAGGACCTTTATCAATAGGTTGTCCCAGTCCGTCAAAGATCCGGCCCAGCATATCCATGCTTACGCCCAACTCCAGGCTTTTTCCCAGGAAGCGTACACGGCTATCTGCCAAATTCAATCCCATCGAACCTTCAAATAACTGGACCAAAGCCTTGTCTTGGTTTATTTCCAGTACCCGGCCGTGACGCACTTCCCCGTTTTTCAGGATTATTTCCGCTATTTCACTATATTTGATCCCGGCGGTCTGTTCTACCATTAATAAGGGGCCGGCAATACTGGTTACTGTCGAATATTCTTTGGCTTTGGACATGCGCTTTTTCTCCTTGTAAAGATAGCAGTAAGTTAAAGGTTGTAGAAGTAAGTATGGAGGTAGGTCTTAGGTTTAAAGCCCAACACCTATAGACTTCAGACTAAACTTACTTCTAAAACTTACACCTAACGACGGTTTAATACAAAAATTATAAAGATTTAAACACCTGCTCTATTTCTGTAAATATGTCTTCAAATGTTCCTATTTTATTTTCCGGGATATATTTAGCCTTGGCAATTTTCTCTCTGACCTTATACTTCAGTATTTCATCAAGATTCTGTTTACGGCTAATGCCCTCTTTAGCCCGCTGGTGGAAAGTCATGATCAGTTTTAGCAATTGGTATTGTTTTTGCAGGGAAGTATATGTGTCTTCCGGGTCAAACGCCATTTGGTGCAGGAAATCTTCCCGGATACTTTTAGCCGTAGCCAAAGTCAGCCGGTCATTAGGAGATAATGATTCAACTCCCACTAAACGTACGATCTCTTCCAAGGAAGCTTCATTCTGCAACAGTTTGATCGCCTCACGGCGCAAGACCAGGAAATCAGGACTGATTATTTTCCCAATATATCCGGCAATATTATCCAAATACAAAGAATAACTATTAAGCCAGTTAATCGCCGGGAAATGCCGCATATAGGCCAGCTTGTCTTCCAAGCTCCAGAATACTTTTACTACCCGCAAGGTGCTTTGGACCACCGGATCAGACAAATCGCCGCCCGGAGGACTCACCGCGCCTATGACTGACAGGCTGCCTTCCCGTTCATCGCTACAGGCACATTTCACTTTACCGGCACGTTCGTAAAATTCAGCTAACCTCATAGAGAGATACGCCGGATATCCTTCCTCTCCAGGCATTTCTTCCAGGCGGCCGGACATTTCCCTGAGCGCTTCAGCCCAACGGCTGGTAGAATCAGCCATTAACGCAACAGTATACCCCATATCCCGGAAATACTCGGCAATGGTTATGCCGGTATAAACCGAAGCTTCCCTGGCTGAAACCGGCATATTACTGGTATTAGCGATCAAGACGGTCCTGTTGATCAGTGGTTCTCCGCTGCGCGGGTCTTTCAACTTTGGGAATTCCATGAGCACATCAGTCATTTCATTGCCGCGTTCGCCACAACCAACATAAACAATTATTTGCGCGTCTGCCCACTTCGCCAATTGGTGCTGAACCACGGTTTTCCCGGATCCAAATGGTCCCGGAATACAAGCGGTACCGCCTTTGGCTACGGGGAAAAATGTATCAATGACTCTCTGCCCTGTCACCAGCGGCTCGTTGGGGGGCAATTTTTCCTTAACCGGACGCATTTTACGCACTGGCCAGTGTTGGGCCATTTTTATATCTGAGGTTTGACCATTTTGCTTTAATTGGCACACTATTTCTTCTACAGTGAAATCACCGGACTTGATCATAGAAACTTCCCCGGTCAAGCCTGGAGGTACCATAATTTTCTGTTCAACCAGGTTTGTTTCCTGTACTGTCCCGATAATATCGCCGGTAACTAATTGATCACCCTTGCTTACCGTAGCTTTAAAGGCCCACTTCTTTTTCCGATCCAGTTTGGGGATATCAATGCCTCGGGCGATCCAGCTTCCGCTCATATTTTGTATTACGGTCAATGGCCGCTGGATACCATCATAAATCCCGCCGATCAGCCCCGGGCCTAATTCTACGCTCAATGGTTCTCCGGTGCTGGTAACCGGCTCATCTGGCCCGATCCCGGCTGTTTCTTCATATACCTGGATAAAAGCGGTGTTCCCGTCCAGGCCGATAACCTCGCCGATCAGTTGAGGCAAACCGACTTTGACCACATCATACATTTTTACATCAGTTAAATCGCTGGCAATTACCAACGGCCCGGAAACTTTTACGATCTTACCGCCACTCATAGTTTCTCCTTTTAAGTACAGTTCGCCAGTCAATGCGAAGAACAGTTGCCAGTAAATGCGAAAGGCAGTTAACTGTTTCTCGTTTTTACCGCTCTTCGTTTTGACTGCTTCTCACTCTTATTGCCCCTCGCTCTTACTCAACAAGTATATCCGTCCCGACAGCCTTAATAATGACGCGCCGCAATTCTTCCGCACCCTGGCTGGCTTTACCGGATTTAAAAAACATACTTTCGGTATTAGGCAAAATTACAATATTGGCGTCTTTCGCTTGGTTCACATAGGGAGCTGCTTCTTCGGTCACAAAAATGATCTGGAAGTCTTGCGTTGCTAATTTTTTAGCGATATCCGGCCAGGCATCAGGGGTAAAATAATAAACTTCTGCCCCGCAAACCTGAAACGGGCTGACGATAGCTTTTTCGCCAATAAAACAAATTTTTCCTGTTTTAGACATATGTTTTACTCAACCGGCCGGTAATAAGTTCTTTCGGGATATTATAAAATTTTCCGCTTAATATTATCTTAATATTATTCAGCTCCGCCAGCCTGACCAAAAGGTAGGCCAAGACTGGTTCAGGACCGTCATAGATCAATTTTGTCGCGCGTAATGACCGGATCAGGTAATTAGTAAAAAACAGGTCCAGGAGTTGCCAATCCCCATTTTGTTTTGCCTGGTTCCAGGCAACTGTTAATTCAGGCGCGTAGGGTTTATACTTCAATAGCTGTATAAAATCATCCACCGCCATATCCCCTGACCTCAGGAACAGGGAGCGTTCAATTTCTCCGCCGCTCAAGAATAGAGCAGTGGCATCTTTTAGTATTATCGTATTTATTTTAAACCTGAGCCATGTTTTAATATTATAAAAATCTGCGGCCAACAAACAAACTTTATTTAACCAGGAAGAATTAAGCTGCAGTAATACCCCTTGTAGCGCCTGCACGTAATGAGCGTCAACGATAAAATCCACGATCTTTAGATCCGTGTTATCTGTATATTCTTTTTGTGCCTGGGCCCAAGCCTGCTTAATACATTCTGGCCAGGCTTTTATCTCTGCCGGGGCCTGTTCCCGGGTGTGTAGGGTGTTTTTAATTATCCCTTTAATCCTGGTTAAACGGCTATGCCAGGACATCAGGGCAGATAGTTCATGATCAAATACCAGTTGTGCCGTATAACCAAACAGGTATTTTTCTTCCTGGCTGATCATGTCCAGCGCCTCCTGGAGGGTTTGTATCCGGTCCGCGGATACGCCATAGATCCTGTGCTTGGCTTCAGTAAGGGCATCGTTAAAATTAGCAGTATTGGCCAGTTGTTCTAACATCTGGCTATTCAGCAGCTTAGCCTCAAGAGCCCTGATATTAGCCACTGCCTGCACATATGCGGTGCTCATTGTTTCTCCTTAAAAAGTATCTCAGCCACCAATAACTCTGTCTCTTCACGCCGCCTGGCCAGGATAGAATCTAATGTATAATTCAATACCACTGATCCCTGTTGCAGCAAAAATCCCTGCGTAAGCTGCTTACTGACCGGTCCTAAAGTTAATTCTCCCGGCCGTTTTTTACTTTTTAATTCCTGGTTTATTTCCTGGACGATTTTAGGCCCGAGCCGGTCAGTTTCTGCCGCTGAGAAGATTATTTGTTCTTTCCCTGTTTCTACTGCGTTCAGAACTTGATTCTTTATAAACAATACATATTCTTTATCCGGCAGCGCGGCTATTTTCTCTGCCACGTTTTTATATATTGCACTAATCACTTCCTGTTTTGAGGCCAGCACTTTTTTGCGCATTTCTAACTGGGTGATCGCTTTTTCCCGTTGCGCCAGATTATCCGCTTCCCGCTGGGCCTTCTCTATCCTGTTTTTTACGAGCGCGGCTGCCTCTGCCCTGGCTTTAGACAGGATAGCCGCGGCGTTATGTTTAGCTTGCCCTGTTATTTCGTTGGCCTGGGCCAGCGAATCCTGGGCAATTCTTTCAATAATTTTTTCCAATGACATGCGTTACTCCAAAAATCTTAATATTTATTGCAACCCTGGGGCAATCCCTTTTAGCAATACGATCAAAGCAGTCAGAAATCCAAGAACAGCGTAGGTCTCTACCATGACACCATAGACTACGCCTTTCATAGAATGCTCTGGATTCTTGGCTACAATACTGACTGCTGCCGCGCAAACTTTACCCTGGTATACGGCTGACCACCATTGCACTAAGCCGCAAAAAAAGCCTGTTGCCAGAAAGGCCAGTCCCTGAGGTAAAGTTACAGCTTTAAAAGCAGTGCCAAACGCGCCTAAATAGATCAACATTAATACTGCAATAACAAAGCCATAAAATCCCTGCGTTCCCGGCAAGGCTACTAGAAGAATGGTATTACCAAATTTTTCCGGTTCTTCACTTAATACGCCGCTAGCCGCAGATCCGGCAATGGCTACACCAGTCGCTGAGCCAATACCAGACAATCCGGCGCAGGCCACTACTCCTAGAATAGCTAACATTAATCCAATTTCCATTATTGCCCTCCTCTTGTAATAGAAATTCTAAATTCTAATATCTAAATAATAAACTATTTCTTATCTTGCTCAATCAAGAGCACGTTTTTATATGTCCAATTAAAAGGTTTAAATTTCTTACCCCCGCTGGCATAAAACTTACCAAAAAACTCCACATATTGTAACCTGGAGGTATGCACAAAAGCGCTCAATAAGCTCATGGCCAGGTTAAAAGCATGGCCAAATAGCAAGATCATGCCTGCCAAGAACAATCCTAACACCGGAATGCTGTCTTTAGTCAATCCGGCCATAGTGTTGATCACCATGGCAATCACCCCGCCGCCAAGTCCTAATGCTACCAAACGGGAATATGATAACACATCACCCAGGTAACTGGTGATGCCGTAAAGATTGAATAAACCCAAGCCGATCCTGGCAAAAATACTGCCTATATTCTTGCGGCCATAATACAAAATCAGGCTAAAAAACAACAACGAGCTGATCAAGCCCAAAGGAGCTGCCAGGCCAAGTATCCAGCAAGCTAAGCTAAGACTTAAACCCAGAAAAAATACTTGGTACCTATCCATATCAGCGCTGGAATTCTTATCTTCGCTCCTAGCCTGGAAAAGACATACCCACGAGGCTGCCATAATAGCTATAAATGAACTAATAGTAGCTACGGTCGTTGATAATTCCTGCGTCTTGGCCAATCCCAAAACAATTAATGACGTTATCAGGATCATCCAGGCCCCCTGGTCCCATAATCCTGCCCAGGCACTATTATCCCGGATGTTGTCCCTCATCTTCAGAACCAGACCGGTAAATACATGGATCAAACCTAAAGCAAAAGCCAATCCCAAAAATACAGTCAGCTGGGAAAGAGGATCAAAGAGCTTAAAAGAAGTCCCTACGCCAAAATAGCTACCCATGGCTACCCCGGCTAAAATAGCGCAAAGGCCACCTAAAAAAAATAAATTAACAAAACGCCAAGTCGTGGGAGTCAACCGGGAACGCATTTTCCACGATACCACTGCGGTAATTACCGCCACTACCAATCCATAACCGGCATCACCCAGGCAAATCCCAAAAAACAAAGCAAAAAATGGCGCTAAATAAGCGGTTGGGTCAATTCCTGTATAGATAGGATACCCATATAACTCTGTGATTACTTCAAATGGCTTAACTAATTTTTTATTCTCGATCTCCACTGGCGGATTATCAGCTGCCTCCGGATCTACGGTAATGAGTTCCACCTCCTGAAAATGCTGGTAGAGAGCTTTACGAAACGAGGCTTCTTGTTTTGCCGGTAGCCATCCGGTGATAACAAAAGTTTTATTGCTTTCCAAGAACCAGCGCTGCACTATTTTATTCTCCCGGATATTCTGATAGTAATCTATTAAGCTGACAAGTTTGGGGAGATTCTGGCTAAGAGCCGTGATCTCCTGTGCGAGATGGCCCAGGGTTTTATCGATCCTGGTCAATTCCTGGGATAAACGAACATGTAGTCGTTTTGGGGTAGCTTTGATCTTAGGGAATTGGCTTTTGTTAAAATCATATTTTTTCATTATCTCTAAGGCTAGGTCCTTATTTTCATGTAAAGTTATTATGATCAGATACGCTTTATCCCGATCCCGGGAAATTGCCTCATAGTGCAAAGCCGGGATAGTCTCCTGCAACTCTTTCAGGCAGGCTGCCTGCATTTTCAGTTTCATGCTGCCGACAAAATAAGTTACATGAAGCCGGTCATGCAAATCCTGCAAACGTATGGGCGCTTCCAGCCAGGGTACAAGTTGTTGCTGCTGGGTAGTTAGTTGTTGTTTTTTTAGTTCCAGCCGGCCCAGGACTTCTTCAACCTTACGGCATTTGTAAAAACATTCCTGGAAATTGAAATGTTGCGTAATCTGGGTCCATTGCTGATGATCAAGCATGATCTGACCGGAGATACGCACCTTACTGTGTTTCTTCAGGAAATTAACCATATGTTGCAAGGTGTGCAGTGTTTCATCGATATCCTGGGAAGAAACTACAGAATAGGTTAATAATTCTTGCTGCATTTGGTCATGATCTAAGGGATGTAACTGGGCCACTCCTTGTTGCTGCAGAAAGGCCAATAGCCGTTGCCGGATCTCTTTATGAGCGAACAACTGCATTTTTTTCATTTTAACAATAGACATTACAAGCCCTTCATCACCACTTCTATGGCTTTGGTTGCTTTTTTATTGGCTTTATTGACCAGGTCGGTGATTTCCTCCTGATATTTTTGTTTTATCAGGTTTATAGCGGTTTGGCTTTTTTCCTTAGTTTGCGTCAATATCTTTTGGCTGTCTTGTTCTGCCTGGGCCAAGGCCTTAGTTACTATCTGCGCGGCTTCGGCCTCTGCTTGGGCTAGGATCTGGGCGGCTTCAATTTGCGCATTTTTTATTTTTGTGGTTTCTTCTGTTTCGGTTTTATGGATTTTTTGAATAGCTTTAAGCATAAGGAGGCCTTTCTTTGAGGGAAAATAGTACCTTTAAAAAATTACGATAGCATATTTCACGCTATAAAGTCAATGAGTTATGAGTTTTCCCAGTATATTCTTCTCTTGACAATCCCCTATATTTTATGTTAAAAGACCACTTTACACAAACTTACTGTTAGGGGTTGCCCATGATGGAAAAAACACTGGTATTGATCAAGCCGGATGGTCTGCAAAAATCTTTAACCGGCAATATATTAACTAAACTTTCTGAGGCTAAATTGGAAATAGTCGGAGCTAAAGTCGTCCGTGTTTCCAGGGATTTAGCTGAAAAACACTACCAACACCTTAAAGATAAGCCTTTTTTTGAAGACTTACTTAAATATTTTCAGGGTAAGCTGCATGGCCATCACTTTGAACGGGTAATTGCCTTTGTTTATCAAGGGGAAGATGCTATTAACCGTGTACGCAAGATCGCTGGCGCGACTAATCCAGAGGAAGCGGATCCTACTACGATCAGAGGCGCTTATGGACGTATTACCACCAAAGGGGTCTTTGAAAACGTCATCCACGCTTCCAGTGACCTGAAAGATGCCCAGCGGGAAATCGCGCTCTGGTTCAAGCCGGAAGAAATTGTTTCTGACCCAGAAGAAAAATGAGTAGTGGTTAATTAATTACTAAGAAAGACGAAATTTCTTATGAAGCTAGCTAAAAGAACAATCTTAATCAGTCCCTCACCCACTTTGGGCATAACCGCCAAAGTGAATCAATTAAGAACGCAAGGAATAGATGTTATCGGATTTGGCGCTGGCGAGCCTGATTTTGATACCCCCTCATATATTAAAGAAGAAGCCATCAGGTCTTTACAGGCAGGATTTACTAAATATACGGCCACTTCCGGCATACCGGAATTAAAAACCGCTATAGCCGACAAGCTTAAGCGGGATAATGGTTTGGATTTCAAACCAGCGGAAATCATCGTTTCCTGCGGAGCCAAGCATTCACTGTATAACGCGATAATGGTGCTTTGTGAAAAAGGAGATGAGGTCATTTTGGCCTCACCATACTGGGTCAGTTACCTGGAAATGATCAAGCTCAGCGGCGCTAAACCGGTTATTATTAAAACCAGTGAAAAAAATGATTTTAAGATCTCCCCTGAACAACTATTGTCTAAAGTCAAGCCCAGGACAAAACTTCTGATCTTAAATAGCCCCTCCAATCCAACGGGAATGATGTATACAGCCCAGGAATTAGAGGCTTTTGCTAAAATTGCCGTAGACAAGGATTTCCTGGTTATTTCTGATGAAATATATGAAAAACTCGTATATTCTGATAAAAAACCGGTTAGTATCGCCAGTTTCGGCCCGGCTATTAAGGAGCGCACGATCATTATTAACGGTGTTTCTAAAACCTATGCTATGACTGGCTGGCGGATAGGATATACCGCGGCCAGGCAAGATATAGTGCAAGCTATGGCTAATTTGCAGGATCATTCTACGTCTAATCCTGTCTCTTTTGTTCAAAAAGCAGCAGTCGTGGCAATTAACGGTCCGCAAGATGAAGTAGAAAAGATGCGCCTGGAGTTTAAGAAAAGGCGCGATTATATGGTAGAACGGGTCAATGCTATTAAAAAAATGAGATGTTTAACGCCGGAAGGCGCTTTTTATGTTTTTGTTAACATTTCCAAACTATTAAAGAAAACCCTGAACGGGGTAGAAATCAAGGATTCCTTGGGACTGGCTGAGTTTTGGCTCAACGAAGCCAAGGTAGCGGTTATTCCAGGCTCTGGATTTGGTAATGATAACTATGTCCGCCTATCGTATGCCACCAGTTTTGAAAAAATAAAAACCGGCATGGACCGGATAGAAGCTGTAATTAATAAATACTATTAAAAACAGTAGTTAAAGGTGAAGGTTGTAGAAGTATGTATGGAAGTAGGTCTTAGGTTTGTAGTTTAGAGCCCAACAACCATAGACTTTAGACCAAACTTACTTCTAAAACTTACACCAAGGAACCTGTACTTAAAAGAGGAGAAATTATGGTTAAGAAGAAACAGAACAAAATTTATTTTATCGATGTGACTAACCGCGACGGAGTGCAAACTGCCAGGCTGGGATTAGCTAAACTACAAAAAACAATGCTAAATCTGATGCTGAATGAAATGGGCATTTTCCAGTCTGAGTTTGGCTTTCCTGTTACCCGGCATGAGACTAACTATTTGAATGCTAACCTGGACCTGGCTGCTAAAGGGGTCCTGGCACCTATTCGTTTAAGTGGCTGGATCCGGGCTACACCTGGTGATGTTGAAACGGCTTTTGATAAAGTCCCTAAACTTAAATATCTTAATATGTCTATTTCTACCAGCGACCAAATGATTGTTAATAAATTTAAAGGTAAATTAGACCACAAAGGTGTTATAAAAGAGATGGTAGCAGGAGTGAAACTGGCCAGGAAGCTAGGAGCGGAAGCAATCGGGGTGAACGCTGAAGACGCATCACGAACCAGAATGGATTATTTATTGGAATTTGCCATTGCTGCTAAAAATGCGGGAGTTGATCGTATTCGCTATTGCGACACCCTGGGATATGACGATCCTTTCTCAATTTACGAACGTATTAAAAAACTGGCCCAGGAAGTAAAAATTGATATAGAATTACATTGCCATAATGACCTAGGAATGGTCGTGGCAACCTCTGTTGCCGGAGCCAAGGCAGCGATAGATGCGGGAGTTAATGCCTTTATCAATACCACGGTAAATGGCATGGGTGAACGGGCAGGAAACGCTGACTTGGTGTCGGTTATTCTCGCGTTAAAATATTCCAGCACCTTTACCGGCAAATACCAGCTCGATGAACGGATAGATCTGTCAAAAGCCTGGAAGATAGCGAAATATATGTCTTATGCTTTTGCCGTACCTATTCCCATAAACCAGCCTGGCGTAGGAGCTAATGCCTTTGCTCATGAATCTGGCATTCATGCAGACGGAGCATTAAAAGACCGCCGCAATTACGAACTTTATGATTTTGAGGTGCTTGGACGAGGAGAACCGGAAATTATTGAAACCGGGAGACAGATCATAGCCGGCGAGTACAGCGGAATCAAAGGATTCCGTAATGTATACGGTAAGCTGGAAGTCCAATTTAAAGATGAAAAAGAGGCAGCCAAGGTATTGGAACTCACCAGATATGCCAATGTACATACCCAAAAACCTTTAACCAATGATGAACTGATCTTTATAGCTAAACACCCGGAGCAGGCTAAGAAAATAATGACGGTAATACCTTAAGAGCCGTTCGTCGTTGATCGTTCGTCGCTAGTCGTAACTAAAGAAATAAAAAAGGCGTTTAATCTAATCGATTAAGCGCCTTTATATTTTTACGATGCCCTACGAACCATTAACCACGAACGAGTTTTAGCGGATGCCTTTCATGACATTCATTATTCTTTCAAGTTCAGTGTCTGAATAGAACTTAACCTCGATCTTGCCCTTTCCTTTGCGGTATTTGATATTAACATGCGCGCCAAGAGCCCGCTGTAACTCTTCTTCAGCTTCTATAATATGCACATTCTTTTGTTTGGTGGTGGTAATCGATATTTTCCTGAGTTTTTTAACTACTTCTTCCGCTTCCCGAACGCTTAACTTTTCACCGGAAATTCTTTGCGCTAATGATTCCTGGTCTTCCAGACTTTCAAGACCCATAATAGCCCGGGCATGCCCGGCAGAGATATTACCGTTTAATATTTCTGTTTTCACTTCATCGGGTAACTTAAGCAAACGCAGCATATTAGCCACAGAAGAACGGTCTTTGCCGATCCTTTGCGATAATTTTTCCTGGCTAAGGTTAAAATTATCCATTAATTGGCGGTATGCTTCTGCCTCTTCTAAAGGATTAAGATCTTCGCGTTGTATATTTTCTATTAATGACAACTCAAACATTTCCGCGTCATTAACTTCTTTTACAATTGCCGGGACATCTGCCAGTCCAGCTTCTTTGGCTGCCCGCCAACGACGCTCTCCAGCTATTAATTCATATCCGTCATCCAACCGGCGTACCAATAAAGGATGTACCAGGCCATTAGTCTGGATAGAAGCAGCCAGTTCTCTAATCTTCTGTTCATTAAAATAATGCCGGGCCTGGTATTTATTAGGCACAATATTATCCAATTTCACATGGGTAATGGATTCACTCAGGGAAACATCGCCATCATTGAGCGTCACGCCAGGGATTAATGCTTCCAGTCCTTTACCTAATGCTTTGTGCATTTTTTCCTCCACGATTAAGAATTACTTACGATGCTTTCTTGTGGTTCTGCCTGTGATTCTATATGCGTTTCCTCTTTTTGTGTCTGGTTGATAACTTCTTTGGCCAGTTCAGCGTAGGCGATTGCTCCTTTAGAATGCGGATCATAAAGAAGTATCGGTTTGCCATGACTGGGTGCTTCTGAGAGGCGAACTGTCCTTGGAATCACCGTCGTATATACTTTATTCCGGAGATGCTTACGAACCTCATCTACGACTTGCCCTGATAAGTTAACCCTAGCATCAAACATAGTTAACAATACTCCTTCCACGCGTAACTCAGGATTAAGGTTTTTACGTATCAGCTCAACAGTGTTCAACAATTGCCCCAATCCTTCCAAGGCATAATACTCGCATTGCATAGGAATAATAACAGAATCAGCAGCGGTAAGACTATTTACCGTGAGTAATCCCAGGGAGGGAGGGCAATCAATCACAACGTATTTGTAAACACTGGTAAGTTTCTCTAGGGCTTTCTGAAGGCGGGTCTCGCGGGCAAATACATTAACTAGCTCTATTTCCGCGCCAATCAAATGGATATTGGCGGGTACTATATCTAGCCAGTCTACATCTGTAGACATTATTGCATCTTCTATATTTGCTTCTTCCATCAATACATTATATATAGTGTTTTTTAGTTCATTCTTCCCTATACCAACCCCAGCAGTTGTATTCCCCTGGGGGTCCATATCAATAAGTAGTGTTTCCTGGCCTTGCTGGGCAAGATAGGCAGAAAGGTTTATCGCGGTTGTTGTTTTACCGACTCCGCCTTTTTGATTGGCTACAGCAATGATTTTGCTCATGGATTCATTCTAACAAAACCTTAATATTAATGCAAGGAAAATCTGCACGATTTTGTTATTTTTGTATATATTTTTCCCATTGTTTTTGAAAATCATCTAACGTATTAAACTTATCGCCATATGTATTTTTAAGTGCTTTTTCTACATCATTAGATTCTCTTAGGCTTAAACAAAATCTATTGAAATTATCTTTCCCCAATTGGGTTATCATAAATTCTACCATGCTGAAAGATTGGGCGTACCATAGGTTAATTAGATCAGCCTGCCGTGTTTTTAACACCTCTGCCAGAAGCAAGTCTTGCATACTAAATTGTCTTCCTTTTTTCAGCAACTCGAGCTTTCCCCGCAAGATACTAACTAATGAGCTCTGCACTATCTTGCTTTCTTCATACATAGCCAATCCCTCTGATAACCAGCGCATGCTTACAGGCTCATACTGCCGATCCATAAAATTATAAAGCAACAGGTGAGTAATTTCGTGTGGTATAAGTCCGGCCAAATTCACGCCTTCGTAGGAATAGAAGCTGTTTTTATTGTAAATAACCCTACCTACTGACCACATTGGCTGCCTGATCTTATTTTGATATTCTTCCTTGTCTTTAAAAATATATATTTTTATTTTTTTTGCTGGTTTTATTTCATATCGCAGATCTTCAATGATTTTCTGGTATGTCGATTCTATACCCTCGGCAATACTAGCACACACTTCTTCAGTGTGCGCATATATTTTAAAGTTCTCTGTTTCCGCAGAGCAATAAGAATCGCCATTAGTATCTTGATCCAGAACTCCCTGATTAGAATCTTCATTAAAGAACTCAACATGTTTCTGCAGTTCATATAATAATCGCATATGGTCCATTACTTCTTGGTTTTGTGTTTGTAAAACCTTAATACGCGTATTTAAAAATATAATATACCCTATATAAGTTAGTAGTATAGAGCTTAATATAATTAATGCGAGTATTTGCACCCTTTCTTTCTTCAAATTCATCAATTAAGAACTCCCTTAATATATTATAGTGATCGCGCTTGTTTCACGTGAAACAAGCAAATGTTTCACGTGGCACATTGACAAAAAAGGTTATTTTTTATAAAAAATGTTTCACGTGAAACATTTTTTTATTCTTTTTGCTCTAAAATTGGCCTTTTTTGCGGTATTCCAGGCCTTCTTGGATATTTTACTGGGGTTTCAGCAACTTTCTTGATTATTACAAAAGTCCTTCTTATTCCAGTAATATTTGATTCTATTATGTCTTGTACTTCCCCTCCCAATGTAATTATGGCTTTTCCTGCCATAGCCAACTCTTCATCAATATTTGGCCCCTTATATGCAATAAATAAACCTTGCTTTTTAAGAAAAGGTATGGCTAATTCAACTAATACACTAAGCTCAGCTAAGGCTCTAGCCACTACCATATCATATTTTTCTCTATATTGAACTTGTTGGCCAAATTCTTCAGCCCGGCCCCATGTTATACTTATATTATCTAATGATAGCTGCCGAACTACTTCTTTTACAAACTCAACTTTTTTATTTGTCGCCTCCATAAGGATCAATCGCAATGATGGGTATGCGATCTTAAGAGGAATCCCTGGAAATCCGCCTCCGGTTCCTATATCTAACAGACTATTTTGTTTATCTTCTGAAAATAAGGTATGAAGAACCGGCGGTATCGCTATAGAATCAATAAAATGCTTATGAATTATCTCTTTATCTTCGCTATTAGCTACAATATTAGTTGTTTTATTCTTATTTTGTAATAGTTTTAGATATAATAAGAATGAGTTCTCTTGCTCTTTAGACAGGGATATCCCTATTGATTTGGATGCTTCTAATAGCATTTTATTGATGTTTTCCACTAAAAAGCCCCTTAAAATGTTTCACGTGAAACATTTTTCAAGATTAATGAAAGATTTGTCCTATAAACCTCTTGATTTTTGCCTTTTGGATAGTTTCTTTAATTATCTCTAATTTTGACCATACTGCCCTTTCGCCACGTTTAAGACAATGGTCTATCCTTTTAAAATGCGCCCAATGTATATTCCCAACTGCCGGATTTATTACAATATCAGCTTTAAGTAGGTTCAGGTCGTTTAATTTTGTTCCAGTAATATAGTTAGCCCGCGAAATTACCTCTAACCCATTATCAAGACGCTCTAAATATCTTTTTCTACTCTTCACATTTATTGCTATAACAACATCTGCCCCTAGCTGCTTACAACCATTAATAGGACATTCGCTTACTGAGCCCCCATCTGCTAACAAATCACCATTCCAGTCAACTGGAGGAAGGATACCCGGGATACTTGCACTGGCCAGCACAGCCTTGCGCAGTGGTCCTTTAGTAATAACAATCTCCTCGCCTTTAAATAAATTTGTAGCTGTGGCGCAAAAAGGTACTTTCAGGTCCTCAATATTAACATCCGGCAGTAGCTCAACAATTACATTCTCTATTCTTTCCTTTGGTATTACGCTTAATCTGGTCTTAATAATAGTGCTTAAATAGGCTCGTTTAATAAAACCGCTAAATTTATATAACAGCCCTTCTCTGTCTTTTTCCTTATTCAAGTCATTCATAAGAGCCCTAAAAGCCCCTGTTTCCACACATTTCCTAACTTTTGCTATCAATGCCTTAATATCAGGATCATATGCGTATAAAGCCCCTATTATGGCCCCCATGCTTGTGCCTGAAACAATATCAATAGGTATATGTTCTTCTTCCATTATTTGTAATACGCCTAAATGCGCCAATCCCCTTGCGCCACCACCACCTAAAGCTATGCCTACTTTCACTTTAGCCATCCCTTCCTCCTGTTTGTGAGCTTCATTTACCGACGCAGAATTTTGAAAAGATTATATGTAGGATATCTTCATTAATCGCCTCTCCTACTAATTCTCCTATAAATGATAAGCTTTTTCTTAAATCTAAAGCTATAAACTCTGGGCTTAAATCGTTATCTAGCGATTTTAGCGCTTTTGCTAAGCTTGTTTTAGCTTTTCTTAAACATTCAAACTGTCGTTGGCTGGTGATAATAAGCATTTCTGACTGGCCGGCGCTATTATGTAATGCTTGCTTGGCAATTACTTCTTCCAATTCTTTTAATCCCCTGCCTGTTCTTGCGCTTATATGCACTATTGGATACTTGGCTAGTATATTCAAATCCTCTTTCCTTACGCGCTGGGGCAGATCTCTCTTATTAATAACTGCGATTACAGTCTTTCCTTTTGTCTTTCTCAACATATCCCGGGTCTTTTTATCAAAATCTTTGCTACCATCGATCACCCAAAGCAATACATCTGCTTTTTTGATTGCCTGGGTCGTTCTTTTTAACCCTATTGTTTCAATAATGCCCGTTGAATTTCTTACTCCGGCAGTATCCATCAATCTTACCGGGATTCCTTGTATATTTATTACCTCTTCTATCACATCTCTTGTCGTACCGGGAATTGCTGTCACAATTGCTTTTTCCTCTTTTAATAAACAGTTTAACAGGCTTGATTTGCCGACATTGGGCCTGCCGACAATGGCGACTATTGCTCCGTTCTTAATTACTCTCCCCTGTTCATATGTTCTAATAAGATCTTCTATATTATTTGCATTTTCTTCTATTCTCTTTCTTAACTGCTTTGTGCTTATGTTTTCTATTTCTTCTTCTGCATAATCTATATTCGCCTCTAATTGCGCGATAATATCCATTATTCTATTTTGAATGCTTTTTATTTTTTTAGCAAGACTGCCGTCGAGTTGATTAAGTCCTATTTTAAGAGCTCTCTCTGTTTTAGCGGATATTACATCAGCGACTGCTTCTGCCTGGCTTAAATCTATCCTGCCATTCAAAAAAGCCCTTTTGGTAAACTCTCCTGGCTCTGCCAGGCGGGCGCCTTGCCTGACAATGCTTTGGACTATCCCTTTGCTGACCAGTACGCCTCCATGGGCAAATATTTCCACCACGTCTTCCCCAGTATAAGAATGCGGTGCACGCATGATCGCGGCCAATACTTCTTCCCCGCTAACCACTCCTTCTTTCATAGCGCCGTGATATAGTTTGTGTGTGGTCATTTTGGCCACACACTTCTCGTGCTGTGATATAAATATTTTATCTAATATACTTATCGCTTGTCCGCCGCTTATCCGGATGACTGCCAACCCGCCTTCTCCCGGAGGAGTAGCTATAGCGGTAATCGTGTCTGACAGCACAGTTGTCGCTTTCATAATAATGTTATTTTATACCAAACTCTGGTCAAAAGCAATCATAATCCCAGATCAGGAATAAAAAACCCCTGCCATTATTTAAAAAGCAGGGGTAGTGGAGATAATTGTTTTAACCTTTTATGATTCAGCCGGGTAGATCACTATTCGTCTAAATGATCCTTCTCCTTCACTTTCTGTTTTAATGCCTGGCGTGTCTTGTAAGGCCATGTGAATCGACCGGCGGTCATGAGCAGACATAGGCTCTAAAACAGCTTTTTTCCCAGACTCTTTCACTTTATCCGCTAAATTTTTTGCCATTTTTATCAATGTTTCTTCCCGACGAATAAGATATCCTTCCGTATCAATAATTATTTTATACTTGTCTTCCAGCGTAATACCCGGGTATAGTCCGTTCTTGATCTCTTTGTTGATCATCAGGTTCACAATATATTGGAAAGCTTCCAAGGTTTGGCCTTTCTTGCCGATCAATAACGCGCTATCAGTGCTATTGATATCAATTAATATTTTATTGCCTTCGTTGGCGATCTTTGTTTCACCATCGACTTTAATCTTAGCTAAAACTGTATCCACAATCGTTTTGGCCCTGGCACTAAGATCTTTTTGTGTTATTGCTGGTTCTTTCAGGCCAACTTTTACAAGAGCAGGGGTCGCACCCATTAAACCAAATAATCCCGCTTTACCTTCATTAATGATTTTAATATCCACACGTTCAATATCCACTTTTAATTCAGATAAGGCTTTGTTTATAGCTTCTTCTACGGTTTTTCCTTCTACTTCAATTTCTTTCATAAACAGCTGCTCCTTAGGCTCTTGCTTTAATTTAATTAACTAACGATTTCTACTTTTGGCGGTTTTTTGCTCATAATAACATATTGACCGACCATGGAAACCAGGCTATTGACAAACCAGTACAAAACAAGCCCGCTGGGAAAGCCCCAGAACATCACCGTAAATATTACGGGCATGAACATCATCATTTTCGCTTGTTGCGGATCAGTCGCCGTCATTTTTTGCTGGATAAACATCCCTATACCCATGAGTAATGGCAAAACATTCATATTAATACCAGCGAGAGTAAAAATAGTATCTGGCAAAGAAAGATCCTTGATCCAGAAAATAAAGTGCGCGTTTCTTAGTTCTACGGCATTTTTAATGGTGTTAAAAAGCGCAAAAAATATAGGCAATTGCAACAGCATAGGGAGGCAGCCGCCAAAAGGGTTGACTTTGTGGGTTTTATATAAGTTCATAACTTCTACATTAAGACGCTGCGGTTCATCCTTATATTTTTCCTGCAATTGTTTCATTAAGGGTTGCAGGTCTTGCATTTCTTTCATTGATTTGTAGCTTTTTAATGTCAAGGGAAGCAGGATCGCCTGCATTAGCAGGGTAAGAATAATGATCGCCCAGCCATAATTATGGACCCATTTATTAATATATTCCAATATCACGTAGACAAATTTCCCTAAATAACCAAAGCCGACCATTTCTTCCAGCTTTGGGCCCAGGGCTTTAAGCGTATAGTATTCTTTCGGGCCGGCGTAAATATCGAGTTGGCATTGGCTGGTTTCGCCAGGAGATAAAAGAATTTCTTTTTGGGTTAAACCGACTAAAACCTTTTTTTCAGTATTTCTCTCACTATTGACGCCGGAGAAAGGGGTTTGGTTCGGAATAAGAGCCACTATAAAGTATTGGCTGTCTAACGCTGCCCACCGTACATCCCCAGGTTGAAGCTCTGGCTTAATTTTCCTGGCAACCTTACCATTTAACCAGGCATTGGCAGTGTTTTGTTCTCCTTTATTATTCAAAGGATTTAACCCTGGTCCCCACCACAAGTTATAAGCAGGTACCTGTACCGGCATAGATCCGGTATTTTTAATAACGATGCCGGCGTTAACCACATAACCATCGCTTGTAAACAAGTATTTCCGTGTGATCTCTAATCCCTCGGGGGTTTTCCCGGTGAGAGTTATGGTTCCTTCTTCAGAATCATGTAAAAGCAATTCTGTTTGATCGGAATGAAAAATAACTGCTGATAAATAAGGAGCCTGTTTTGTATCAATTCTTAGCATCTGCTGTTTTTCCGGTGAGGAGGGGGTCATATTCACCCATTGCCCGTTTTTATCCTTGATCTGCCATATGGCAATACCTCCGCCCTTGGTTCCGATGCTGATCTTAGATGTACTGGTATTAACGGTTACCAGCTGTTCTGCTTGAAGAGAAGTTTCTAACGGAGCAGTTTTTGCTGGCGTAGAGCCAATTACAGTCTCAGGTATGGTAGCCTGTACGGTCTTGGTTACTGGTGTGCCGGCTGGCTGGTTAGCCGGAACAGATGGCTTTTGGAATGATTGCCAGAATAAAAAAATGATCATCATTGATAAAAATGTCGCTATTAATACTCTTTTTTCCATTTTATTGTGCCTCTATTCATGGGATGGGATCGTGCCCGCCAGGGTGAAACGGGTGACATTTCAAAATTCTTTTAATGCCTAAAAAAAGACCTCGAGCCAGTCCGTACTTTTCCACCGCCTCCAGACAATATTGGGAACAGGAGGGGGTGAAACGGCATACTCGAGGAAAGTGCTTTGAACCTAGTTGATAGGTTTTTATTATGCCAACAACCAATTTATTTAGTATCATTATATTAGGTGTGCTTTTTTGCATAGTTCTAAAAAACCGTTTTGCAAGCTTTCTCCGGTCGCCTCTCTGGCCAACGGTTTAAGAATCACTATAAGATCTAGAGGGCTTCTAAAACTATGCTGGTTTATCCTAAAAACCTCGCGAACCAGCCTCTTTAACCGGTTTCGCTGGACAGCATTGCCTACTTTGCGTGAGGCGATAATACCTATGCGTCTAACAGGATCTTTGTTCTCCGTTATCTGTTGGCTCGTAAAAACAAGGCTGATAAATGCATTACTATATCGTCTACCAGCGTCGAAAACAACTTTAAAATCCTGCTTTTTTTTTACCTTTTTTTGCCTGCCCAATTTTAATCTGACTGTCATTTTATACGGCTATTCTTTTGCGTCCTTTAGCTTTACGCGCTTTTAAAACCTTGCGGCCACCCCGGGTTTTCATCCTTATCCTAAAACCATGGGTTTTTTTTCTTTTACGCTTATTGGGTCGATATGTTGGTAACATTGTTCCTCCTCGAAGTTTTAATAATCATATTAGGTTCTGATTATACTATATTCTGAGCCTTGTTGTCAAGACTAAAATAGCTTAATATTTCCTACATTTTTCACTTGACTTATTTTGCTTTTTTTAGTAAAATACGCTTATCCTAAAAATAAAGCACCAGATCAGGGTAGAAGTATCCTTTTAATGCTGTATTTTTGAATATTATTAATAGGAAATACTACTTATCCACAATTGTGAATAATTATGTGGATAACATTTTTTATAGAGACCTTATTCATGCTGAAAAATCCTTTAGAATCCTGGGAATTAACCCTTAATCAGATCAAAACAACTCTTGAAGAAGAAACTTTTGACCTGTGGGTAAAACCGGTTAAATTTATCGGGTTTGACACTAATATTTTAACGCTTGAAGTGCCAAATCGTTTTTTCCAAGAGTGGTGGATCGAACATCTATCGCGACCGGTGATCGACTTTTTTGTCAAACATCATGATAATGGTGAGTTACAGATCTCTCTAAATTTTTTATTGTCTCCGGCCTATAAAGAGCCTGCTACGCAGATCACCAAAGAAGAAATCGAACCAATTCCCATCACTACTCCAGAATCTACCTTTGCCGATGTCTTGTTTAATCCGAAATATACTTTTGACAGCTTTGTTATTGGGCCAAGCAATCGTTTTGCCCAGGCAGCTGCTCAGGCTGTGGCTAAGGAACCTGGCAAAGCGTATAATCCTTTTTTTATTTATGGCGGCGTCGGGCTTGGGAAAACACACCTTTTGCATGCCATTGGTCATTATATAAAAGCTGCCTACCCGCATGTACGCTTATTATATGTTACTAGCGAGCGTTTTGTTAATGAGTTTATTGATTCTATCCGTTTTTCCAAACCAGGAGAATTTCGTAGTAAATACCGCAATGTTGACGTTCTCCTGGTGGACGATGTGCAATTTTTCGGTGGCAAAGGCAGCTCACAGGAAGGCTTTTTCCATACTTTTAACGCTTTATATGACAATCATAAACAATTGATCTTTTCCAGTGACCGGCCACCTAAGGAAATTCCTGCGTTGGAGGAGCGTTTAACTACTCGTTTTGAATGGGGTTTGGTAACAGATATTCAGCCGCCGGATTTGGAGACCAGAATAGCTATTTTAAGGCGAAAAGCTGAGCTGGAAAAAATAAATGCGCCGGAAGAAGTCATGCTTTTTATCGCTAATAAGATTAAAGCTAATATCCGGGAATTAGAGGGAGCCTTGATCCGGGTGGTGGCTTTTTCCTCCTTGACCGGAAAACGGGTTACTTTGGAATTGGCAGAAGAAATCCTGAAAGACCTGTTACCAACTAAAGACGTTGAGCCTAATATTACCATGCGGCAGATTCAAGAAGCAGTGGCAAAGCATTTTCATATAGATTTCAAGGATATGCAGAGCAAAAAAAGAACAGACGCGATCGCTTTTCCGCGCCAAATAGCTATGTATCTCTCCCGGTCTTTGACTGAATATTCTCTACCTGAAATTGGTGCCGCGTTTGGCGGGCGAGACCATACGACGGTGATGTATGCTTGTGAAAAAATAGGCAAGAAAATGAACGTGGATCCATTTTTTGCCGCCTTAATTAACAAAATCATCATGGAACTTAAGAATAAGCTCTGAGTAACCTTTTGTTTTTGTGTATAAGTTTTTTTCTTTAAACTTTTTGTTAGTTCTGTTTATAATGTTCTTTTTTATACACACCTTATTAGTTCTCTATTTTTGTTTATTATCAACGTTTTATGCTATTATACACATATTCTTTGCCTTATTATTATTATTGCTGTTGATCTAAATATTATATAACTTACTACTAATATATTATCTTAAAGGAGGAACGGATGAAGATAGTTTGTTCCCAAGCTGAATTATTAAAAGGAGTACAAAGCGTCCAATCTATTATTTCTAATCGGGTCAGCTTACCAGTATTAGCCAATATTTTATTAGAAACCCAAAAAGACAAATTAAAATTAGCGGCAACAGACCTGGAAGTGGGAATAAAAACAGAAATACCTACGGAAATACTCAAAGAAGGATCGATCACTCTTCCGGCTAAAATGCTCTTTGATATTGTCCGTGAATTACCAAGCCAGGATATTCAGATAGAAGTAACCCCAGAATATAAGGTTATTTTATCTTGTGGTAAGATAGTATTTAAGATCATGGGATTACCAAAGGATGAATTTCCGATCATTCCTGATTTTAAAGAGGAAAATGCTTTTGATGTTTCTATGGTCACGCTTAAAAAGATGATCCAAAAA
Source organism: bacterium (assembly GCA_028712365.1). GTDB lineage: Bacteria > CAYTYR01 > UBA6262 > UBA6262 > UBA6262 > UBA6262. The sequence goes on along the minus strand of JAQTQE010000018.1, from coordinate 11,930 downwards.
ACTATTTTCGCTATTTCCAATGATGAAACCAGGTATGTATTAACCGGAGTATTATTACAGACATCTAATAATAACCTGGAAATGGTGGCTACTGATGGCCGGAGGCTAGCTTATGTTAATGGAGGAAAGCTTAATAAAGGCTTAAAAAACAAATTAGACGTGATCATTCCTTCTAAAGCATTACGTGAGATCAACCGCTTGATAGGGGAGATAGAAGATGAAAGCAAAACAGTAAAAATAGAACTTACTGAAAACCAAATATCCTATAAAGTCGGCGCGACCATCCTGGTTTCGCGATTGATCGAGGGAAAATTCCCCAATTATAAGCAAGTGATACCCAAAGAACATTCGCAGGAGGTGCTTTTAGACACAGCTAAATTCTTAAGTGCTATAAAAAGAATGTCGTTGATCGCCCCAGAGAAAGCAGAATCCATCAAGCTTGAACTAATAAATAATAAAGCGATTATCTCCAGTATGTCACAAGGCCTGGGAGAAGCGCAAGAAGAACTGGAAATAGAGTATAAAGGCAATAAATTTGAGGTGGCTTATAACCCCAAATATTTAGTGGAAGTGCTAAAGAACCTTTCCACGCAAAATATTATCTTGGAGTTAAGCAACCCAATGAGTCCAGGGGTGATCAAGCCGCAAAACAATGAAGAATATTTGTATGTGATCATGCCAATGCGGCTGTAGGGCTATGTATCTAAAAAACCTGGTTTTACATGATATACGTAATTACGCGGATTTAAAAATTTGTTTTCAGCCCGGACTTAATATAATTATCGGGTCCAATGCCGCCGGCAAGAGCAATTTGCTGGAAGCGATATTTTTTCTGCATCTGGGACGTTCTTTACGAGTATTGGACGAGCAGGAAATGATACGCTGGGGTCAGCCAGAAGGATATATTACCGCGGAAATAGTCAACACCACAGGCATACAGGCGATAGGTATCGGATTAGCGAAAGAGCAAGACAAAAAAATACAGGTTAATAAAAAATATATTTCTTCCCCTGGCGGGCTCAGAACAATAGCGCCGGCAGTAATGCTTTCCAGTAAAGACGGAGAGTTGATTAGCGGAGAACCGGTCATAAGAAGAAGCTTTCTTAACCAACTGTTAGTGCAAATAGAGCCAGAATACAGCTATCGGCTTCTGAAGCTAAAAAAAATAATACTTTCCAGAAATGAAATATTGAAGCAGATAAGGGATGAACGACAGAAAGCGGATGCCCTGGAAATCTGGAACCAGCAATTGCAGGCTGAGGCGAATTATATCACCACTAAACGACGTAATATTATTGCCGTACTGCAAAAAACAGCGAATCAGGTATTACAGTCTTTAAAGCCTGATCCAAAACGGGTGATCAGCCTGGAGTATAAGACAAACTGTCCCTCAGAAGAACAAAATTGGCCCAAGGTATGGTTGATGATACAGCAGGAAGAGATCAAGCAAGCTCGGACGCTGATCGGGCCGCAACGGGACGATCTGGAAGTAATAATAGATAAAGGGAACGGAGCCAAGAACCTGCGTATCTTCGGGTCACAAGGAGAACAAACGCTAACCGCGTATATTTTACGTTTAAGCCAGGCAGAAATCATCGAACAAGAGCAGCAACAGCACCCGCTTATCCTGGCTGACGATATCTTCGCCGAGATAGATGCTCAGACACAGGAGCAAATGGTCCAATATTTTCGTCGCCAGGAGCAGGTTTTTTTAACCGCTACTGACCAGGAAAGGATCAAAGATATTATTGATCCGAAGACCGTGTATCAAGTGAATAATAACCTGTGTTCCAGGATAGAATGAGTAAAAAAAGCTCGAAGAATTTCAAGCCGCTGACAGAAGCCATAAAAGATATCTTTTTTATTCATGGCTTAGAAGAACGCCAGCTTTTAGCCGCTTATTGGGAGAAGAAATTCAGCCAAGCGGCCAAACACGCCCGTCTGGATAAACTGACCAACGGTCGCCTGGAAATAAAAGTAGACTCTTCAGCCTGGCTGCAACAGGTCAGCTTGCTTAAGCCGGAAATCAAGGAAGAACTGAACAAGAAGATTAAAAAGAACCTGATCAAGGAAGTTATCGCAAAAATAGGGGACATCTCTTAAGGAGGAAGTACCTGTGGCAGCGGCTAAACAAAAAACAGTAAACACCAAAGATACTTATGATGCCAGTTCAATAAAAGTACTGGAAGGGCTAGACCCGGTACGTAAACGGCCGGCTATGTATATCGGCTCAACCGGGTCCATGGGATTGCACCATTTGGTCGAAGAGGTGGTGGACAACAGCATTGACGAGGTTTTGGCTGGATTTTGCAAGAACATAGACGTTGTGATCCATAATGACGGCAAAATTACGATAGAAGACGACGGACGCGGTATCCCTATAGACAAACACCCGCAGTTTAAAGATAAAAGCGCTTTGGAAATAGTCTTGACCAAATTACACGCTGGCGGAAAATTTGACAATAAATCTTATCAGGTATCCGGAGGGTTGCACGGGGTAGGCGTCTCATGTGTTAATGCCTTATCTTCGCAATTGACCGTAGAAGTGTACCGGGAAGGAAAAGCCTACCGGCAAACATATGAGCGCGGTGTCCCGACCAGTCCTTTAAAAGCCTTAGGCGCAACTGATGACCAGGGCACAAAAATTACCTTTTTGCCGGATGATACTATTTTTGAAGAAACAACTTTTAGCTTTGATGTGTTGGCGAATCGCATGCGAGAGCTGGCTTTCTTGAATGCCGGGACCAGGATCAACCTGACCGATGAGCGCACAGACAAGCAACATACCTTTTGCTATGATGGCGGGATCATCTCTTTTGTTAAATACCTGAATGCCAATAAAAATCCGCTGCACCAGGAGCCGATCTACTTCACCAAGGAAAAAGAAATTGAAATTAATCCGGAAACGCACGAAGTTGGCAAATTGATACTGGAGATCGCGCTGCAATACAATGATAGCTACTCGGAAAATATTTTTTCCTTTGTCAATAATATCAACACGATCGAAGGCGGCACCCATCTGGTCGGTTTTAAATCAGCCCTGACCAGGGTTATTAATGATTATATCAAGAAAAACGAAAGCCTAAAAGATAAGAACATCACTTTGTCAGGAGAAGACGCGCGTGAAGGTCTTGCCGCGGTGATCAGTGTTAAATTATCGAATCCGCAATTTGAAGGACAAACAAAGACTAAGCTTGGCAATTCAGAGATCAAAGGTATTGTCGAAACCATAGTCGGCGAAAAACTAGCTTCATATTTGGAAGAAAACCCGTCGATCTCTTCTAAAGTAATAGAAAAAACAGTTACCGCGGCTTTAGCACGGGAAGCAGCTCGTAAAGCCAGGGAGCTGACCAGGAGAAAAGGAGCTTTAGACGCAGCCAGCCTCCCTGGAAAATTGGCTGATTGCTCAGAGCGGGATCCCAGCAAATGCGAACTATATATCGTAGAGGGTGATTCTGCCGGCGGGTCGGCCAAACAGGGCCGGGACCGGTCTTTCCAAGCTATTTTGCCGCTAAAAGGCAAGATCCTGAATGTTGAAAAAGCCCGGCTGCATAAGATCCTGGGTAATGACGAGATCAGGACCATGATCACGGCGCTAGGCACCGGGATCGGGCAGGAAGAATTTAAATTGGAAAACCTGCGTTACCATAAGATCATTATTATGACTGACGCAGACGTTGATGGCGCGCATATTCGTACCTTGCTGTTAACTTTCTTGTATCGGCAAATGCCGCAATTAGTGGAAAAAGGGAATGTGTATATTGCCCAGCCGCCATTATATAAGGTAAAGAAAGGCAAGAAAGAAATGTACCTGGATACAGAAGATCAATTATATAAGTTTATACTGGAGCAGGGATTAACCGGGGTAAAATTGTTTAAAATGAAGGGGGCCAAAGAAATCCTGGAGTATAAAGAAGATCAAATTTGGCAAATTTGTAAGAGCCTGAAAGATATAGATACCTTACTGCGCAAGCTGCAGCGCAAAGGTATTGATTGGAATGAATTTATGGCCATGCGGAAAAAAGATAAAATGCCGCTCTATAAGATCAAAACCGAAAAGGAAGATAAGTTCATATATTCTGAAAAAGAGTTTAAGAGCTTTAAAAATAATTATCTTAAAGAAAAGAAAGATATCAATCCGGAACTGGCGATAGAAATGACACCGGAAGAAATGGGCCTTGAAGTGAAGGACCTATGGGAGATCCCCAAATTACATGGTATTGTGACAGATTTAGAGAAAACAGAGGTAGACCTGAGCAGCTACCAAGCGGATCAGGAAGCAGAGAAGAAACAGATACTGTTCCGTTTAAAACAGGATGGGGATACCTTCGATATTTATGACTTTGAAGAAATGATCTCCGTGATCAATAAGATCGGCACCCAGGGGACCACAGTACAGCGCTATAAAGGTTTGGGCGAAATGAACCCTGAGCAGCTCTGGGAAACCACGATGAATCCGGAAAATCGCCGACTGATCAAGATCACCTTGGAAGATATAGTGGAGGCAGACATGATCTTTACTACTCTCATGGGAGACAAGGTTGAGCCCAGGAAAGCTTTTATTGAAAGTCATGCCTTGGAAGTAAGGAATTTAGACATATAAAAATTAATTTTTATCTTAGGAGCTTAGGATAATGGCTGATGTTATCAAAGAAAACATAGTACCCCGCAATATTGAAGAGGAAATGAAAACCTCGTATATAGATTACGCAATGAGCGTGATTGTTGGACGCGCTTTACCGGATGTCCGTGACGGCTTGAAGCCGGTACACCGTCGTATTTTGTATGCCATGAAGGAATTAGGATTAGTACATAATAAAGCCTATCGTAAAAGCGCGACCGTGGTCGGTGATGTGCTTGGTAAATATCATCCGCATGGTGACGCGTCAGTATATGACAGCATTGTGCGTATGGTGCAGGAATTTTCCTTACGATATCCCTTAATAGACGGTCAAGGCAACTTTGGTTCTATCGATGGTGATCCCGCCGCGGCTTATCGCTATACGGAAGTGCGTATGGCTGCTCTGGCCGAAGAGCTGTTAAGAGATATTGATAAAAACACGGTTGATTTTACGCCGACTTTTGATAATTACCGGGAAGAACCGCTAGTTTTGCCGGCGGCTTTCCCTAATCTCCTGGTCAATGGCTCCAGTGGTATCGCTGTTGGTATGGCAACGAATATCCCGCCGCATAATCTGGGAGAAGTAATTGACGGGCTGGTCTATTTAATAGAAAATCCCGAAGCAGACATTAAGGATTTAATGAAATTTATCAAAGGCCCGGATTTTCCGACCGCAGCTACTATTCGCGGGAAGAGCGGTATTCGCGATGCCTATATGACTGGACGCGGATCCATCATGTTGCAGTCTGTAGTGGAAACCGAAGCTATCGGCAGCGGCAAGGAAGCGATCATTATCCGGGAGCTGCCATACCAGGTAAATAAAGCCAGCCTCTTAGAAAGCATCGCCGAATTGGTAAAAGAGAAAAGAATAGAAGGCATCACCGATCTGCGTGACGAATCTGACCGCGAAGGTATCCGGGTCGTGATCGAGCTTAAACGTGATACAAACACGGAATTAGTGATCAACCAACTCATGAAACACACCCAAATGCAAACCTCATTTGGTATTATTATGCTGGCATTGGTCAATAACCGTCCGCGGGTGCTTAACTTAAGGGAAATGTTGTCGCTTTACCTGAAACACAGGCAAGAAGTTACTATTCGGCGCACCAAATTTGACTTGGCCAAAGCCGAAGCCAGGGCGCACATCCTGGAAGGATTGAAGATCGCTGTTGACAATATTAATAAAGTTGTTAAAACTATTAAAGAGTCAAAAGACGTAGACACAGCGCGTTTAAACTTAATGGAAAATTTTGGCTTATCCAAGATTCAGGCGCAAGCTATTTTAGATATGAGATTGCAACAATTAACCGGGTTGGAACTGGAAAAGCTAGAACGAGAATACATGGAATTACTCAAGACGATCGAGCGGCTAAAAGCGATCTTGGCTGACCCGAAGAAGGTTTTAGCCTTAATTAAAGAAGAATTGCTGCAGATCAAAGAAAAATATGATGATAAACGCCGCACCAAGATCATCAGCCAGGAAGCTGAAGACCTGTCGATGGAAGATTTGATCGAAGAGGAATCCGTAGTCGTAACCATTTCCAATGCTGGCTATGTAAAAAGGATCCCCGCTTCTACCTATCATGCCCAAAACCGCGGCGGCAAAGGAGTGACCGGAGTCACTACCCGGGAGGACGACTTTATTGAAGATGTCTTTGTTACTTCAACTCATGATTATATGCTGCTGTTTAGTAATATCGGGCGGGTATATTGGATCAAAGTATATGAAATACCAGAGGGTGGAAGAGTGGCTAAAGGAAAAGCCATTGTCAATTTGGTTAAGCTATACAAACCGGATGAAATGGTAACCGCGGCTATTACGATCCATGATTTTAACAAAGAAAACCTGCATCTTATTATGATCACAAAAAGAGGGGTAGTTAAAAAGACACCTTTGAGTGAATATAGTAATCCTCGGGCCGGCGGGATCATTGCTATTAACCTGGAAGAAAACGATGAATTAATGGGTGTCAAAATGACTGACGGGTCCCAGGAGATAATAATTGGCACCAGGAACGGCCTGGCTATCCATTTCGAGGAAAAAGGAGTACGGCCGATCGGCCGGGTTGGTAAAGGAGTGCGTGGTATCGAATTGCGCTCGGAAGACCAGGTGATCGGTATGGAAGTTGTTAAAAAAGAAGAGATCATCTTGGTTGCGACAGAAAATGGCTATGGCAAAAAAACCAAGGTTAAAGAATATCGGACCCAAAGCCGCGGCGGCAAAGGAGTCATCAATATTAAAGCTAACCAGCGCAACGGACAAGTGATCGCGATCAAGCGGGTTACGGATAATGATGATATTATGCTGATCACTCAGAAAGGCGTGGTTAACCGCCAACCGGTAAAAACTATTGGCACGATGGGCAGGAACACTCAGGGGGTTCGCTTGATCCGGCTGCAAGAAGGAGACAAGCTGGTTTCTATCGCTCGTCTCATTCATGAAAACGAAGAAACCAAGAATGACCAGGATAGCCCTGATGATAAAAAAGTTTGAACCATTTGATGCTTATAAAGAATTTGCTAATATCGGGCTGAAAGTAAACGCTGATGAGCTGCAACAGATATTTGAATATGCCGCCCAGGGGATGTTGAAGATGATGTTCAATGTCGCCGAGATCAGGGAGCTCGAAAAGATAAAGATCAGCGTGCAAGGAGCCTCCAAGGAAGAGCTGCTGATTAACTTTCTGAATGAAATATTAAAGCAGATCAATGAGCAGGAAAAAGTTATTGCCGCGGTACAGATTATTTCCTTTGACCCGCTGCATCTAAAAGCGGTATTATCTGGAGAGAATTATAACCGGCATCGGCATCCTAAAAAAGGCAATATTAAGCGGGTAGCTTTTCAAAACGTGGAAATAAAGAAAGTGGCACCAGAAGTAAACGGGCCATTAGTGTGGCATACAGAGCTAATATTTATCATTTAATAAAAAGGGTAATAGTTATGCTGGATATTAAAAAAATCAGGGAAAACGCAGAAGATATACAAGCAGCCTTATCTAAGCGCGGTCCTAAATACAGCTTGCATGAATTGTTGGAAAAGGATAAGAAAAGAAAAGCGCTTTTGCTAAAAGCCGAAGAATTAAAAGCCAAACGCAACAAAGCCAGCGAAGAAATCGCAGGGCTGAAAAAAACAAAACAAGATGCCAGCGGATTGATCCAGGAAATGCAAGCTGTTTCAGCGGAGATTAAAGCGCTGGATCCGGAAATCAAGGCTTTGGAAGAAGAAATAGAACAGGAATTACTTACTATCCCGAACCTGCCGGACAACAGTGTGCCGGTCGGAAAAGATGAAAAAGACAATAAAACAGTGCGTGAATGGGGCCAGAAGCCCAATTTTGATTTTGCACCCAGAGATCATACTGATATCGGAGAAACACTGGATATCCTGGATTTTAAAACAGCGGCTAAGATAAGCGGCGCCAGATTCGCCATTCTGAAAGGTGCAGGAGCAATGCTGGAGCGGGCGATCATTTCTTTCTTCTTGGATACGCATATCCAAAAACACGGCTACCAGGAAGTGTGGGTACCGTTTTTAGTAAATCCGCAGAGCATGCAGGGAACTGGCCAGCTGCCTAAATTTGAATCCGAGTTATTTAAATGCCGGGATGACGAATTGTATCTTATCCCAACCGCAGAAGTCCCGGTAACAAACATGCACCGTGATGAAATCCTGGACCCAGGGCTTTTGACTAAGAAATATGTTTGCTATACAGCCTGTTTTCGCCGCGAAGCCGGTTCTTATGGTAAGGATACCAGGGGTTTGATCCGGAACCATCAATTTAATAAAGTTGAATTAGTGAAATTCGTTAAACCGGAAAAATCGTTCCAAGAATTGGAAGATTTAACGCATGACGCGGAAGAAGTACTGCAGCTGCTAAATATTCCCTACCGGGTAGTGGCATTATGTTCAGGGGATTTGGGTTTTTCCAGCGCCAAAACATATGATTTAGAAGTATGGATGCCTGGAGAAGGCCATTACCGGGAAATATCTTCGTGTAGCAATTTTACTGATTATCAGGCCAGGCGGATGAATATAAAATATCGTGATGATAATAAATCTCTACAATTTGTGCATACTCTAAATGGATCTGGAGTGGCGATCGGCAGGGCTTTTGCCGCAATCCTAGAAAATTTCCAGCAAAAAGATGGCAGCGTTCTTGTTCCGGAGGTTTTGCAAAAATATACCAACGGAACGAAAGTAATAAGTAAAATATAACGCTGATATCCTGATTTATAGGGGGTAGCTTATGGCAATGGCTAAAATTAAGGATTGGGAGCTTAATACTAAAGCTAATGCCGAGTTCGTAAAAAAATCTTTTGACACGCAGTTGATTAAAATTGGCACCACCGCCGGCATCGTGCATGTTTCAGGAAAAGTAGATTTTACTGGTGGCAAAGTTGACCCCGGCAATGACGCCGAAGTGATTAATGCGCTGAAAAACGTTGACCGCATGATCAAAACAATTAACGGGGTAAAAGATGTTAAATATTCTTTTAGTAATTGGCAAAAAATTGGCGGCAACTGGGGACGTAAAGTTAAAGAATCAGAGTAAATAATTCTCTTAATGGAGGCGTCGCATAGCGGTTGAGTGCACCGGTCTTGAAAACCGGAGTCCGGGTAACTGGACCGAAGGTTCGAATCCTTCCGCCTCCGCATTTGATACCAATTCGAACCCTTGTGACTGGCATCCAATAACGCAAGGGTTTGAATTTTTGTATGTATCAGATAATAAGGCGCAAATCCTACTGCTTCTGCATTAATAATACAATTAGGATCTGCTTCTTTACTGGATATCGGCTCAAGCTGAACAGGGCCAAGGAGCTCTTTAAGGGCCAAACAGGAAGAAACAGTATTCCCGCTCAAGGTCTCGTGCAATTGCTCTAATCTATGGCATATCCATTCCTCAGCCGGTGGCTTAAAAGCATTACCCTGCTGGAATTCCAAGGAAGATATCTCCTGCGTTAAGCTCCCGCCTCTTTTTTCTGCTTCATTAAGGGCTTCTGATACTGCTTTGGATAAATTACCCGATTTAATATAATTAAGATAATGCTGTATTTCCAATAGCAATTTGTCAGATTGAGCCTTCTTTTTCTTAATTAGCTCAGGAACCTCGTTTAGGCCTTTGGCAGCGACTTTTTCCACATTCTTATATATATAAGCCACATTTTCCGCGGTCAATATCTTTGCTTTTAGATCTGTTATTATAGCTTGCTCAATGCGTATTCGCGGCACCAGCAGGGTATTATTACAGGTTTTCCTTTTAGCATTATAGCAGCCATAGTACCCGCTGCCTTTACCGCTAATAAGCACAATAGCGCCCCCGCAGGCATGACATTTCATAATCCCCGATAATAAGTGAGAAGGGGTAGCGTGAACATAGCTTTTTTGGACTATTCCTTTATTAAGAGAGCTCTTTCTCACCGGCCAGGCTCCCTGGAGAATACCCCATCTTGCCTGAGCTTTTTCCCAGGTTTCTTTATCAATTATAGCCAAATGCTCATTAAATCTGGATATTTGCTCTTCTTTTGATCTATCTACCTTTCTTGTCTTTCCGGTCATAGGATCCCTGACATTTTTCCATTTTCGCCATACCCAAAGGCCGGTATATTTGGCATTCTTCAATATTCGGCTTAGGCTGGATATATTCCAGCCCCCAGGATAGCCTCTCTTAGTAGGGGTTTTATCACTATTAAGGCCATTTACTATGGCATAGAGGCTTTTCCCTTCAACAAATTCCTTATAGACCCTCTTGACTATATCTGCCTGTTCAATGTTTATCTTATGCACTCTCCCTTCATATTTTGGCTGGCCTCTTTTATCCAGCTTTAATTCCCCAACTGGCTCAGTATAGTACCCATAGACCTTTTCCCCTGCGCTAAAGCCTCTTATTTTCTGTCCTTCCAGCCCCCGCATAGTCTTTTTCTTAAGGTCATCAAGATAAAGCTCATTCATAAGGCCCCGGATGTGAATGCCTAATTTGGAGTTGTCATCATCGGCAATGATCCCATCAGATACAGAGATAAGCTTGATCTGATGGTAGTTAAAATTAAGGACTAAGGTCAGCATTTGGTGATTACTTCTGGATAATCTTGATAGATCATCTACGGCTACAGCCTCAAACTCCTTGTTTTCAGCAGCCTTCTCCATAGCTTGAAGCCCTGGCCGGTTCACAATAGAGCCGGAAATAGCGGCATCAGTGTAGATATGCTTCTCCTCAAAGCTCATCCCATTGGCCAGGATATAGTTTTTGCATACCCTTATTTGATCATCAATGCTTTTTTCGCTCTGATTCTCCGATGAATACCTTGCATAAATGGCTACTCGCATTTCACACCCCCTTGATTATTTGTAAATACCTCTGGATTCTTCTTTGCTATCTGGATATATTCCTCTGCAATAATTGAAACAACAACATCCAGCAGTTTTTGAACGGCAATATTTTCCCTCCAGTCTAAGCCGCTCTTGCTAATGTCTGGTTTTATATTTTCCTTAACCGCCAAAAGGCCCATTAAAAAATCCTTGCATTTATTGCAAAATAGGCATATATTATTGCCTTGAAGGTATATTAGCAGAAGTGTATATCCCTCAGATGACTATAATATACCTTTTAGGGTATATTGTTGTCAAGGATTATTTTCAATCTGATTGGAAAAAGAGGACTTATGGACGCCAAAAAACTAGGTAAAAAGATTAAACTGGCTCGGGTAGAGCTTGATCTAACCCAAACGCAGCTTGCTCAAAAAATCAAGGCTAAACAAAAAAGTATCTCCCGCTATGAAACAGGTATTTCCGTGCCATCAATTGAAACATTAGTAAACATCTCTAAAGTATTAAAAAAGCCTGCAGGCTTTTTCTTGGAAGAATAAAATATAATAATTTGTTTTAAGTTATGTTAAGGGGAAACAATGGTTAAGAATGGTTCTAACGGTGCTAATTTGGGATTTGAGGAGAAGCTTTGGAAAGCAGCGGATAAGATGCGTAACAACATGGACGCTGCTGAGTACAAGCATGTAGTATTGGGCCTTATCTTTCTAAAGTATATTTCGGATGCGTTTGAGGAAAAGCGAAATGCACTAATTGAAGAAGCTTCACACTTAAAAGGTCATTCATATACGGCGGATAAAGGTCGTAAAGACGATATGATAGACGATCCTGATGAATATCGGGCTGAGAATGTATTCTTTGTACCGGAAAGAGCAAGATGGGGGTATCTACAAAAGAGTGCTAAACAGTCAAACATCGGTAAGCTGATTGATGATGCAATGGATGAGCTTGAGAAAGATAATTCCTCACTTAGAGGGGTAT
>JAQTQE010000017.1 GCA_028712365.1 bacterium | reverse complement strand
TATCTGGTATAAGAAGATATGCCAAGAGATAAAAGACTGGAACTACCCGGAGCGGTCTATCATGTGATCGTACGCGGTCTGGAGCGTCGGGAAATATATAAGGATGCTACTGACCGGAAAGAGTTCTTAAGGCGGTTGGAAAAAGGCCTGCGGGAAACCGGAGACCAATGCTATGGTTGGGTGTTAATGCCCAACCATTTTCATTTATTGATCAGAAGTGGAACAAAGCCACTAAACGAATTGATGAGAGGGCTATTAACCGGCTATGCTCTGTATTTCAACCGTCGGCATAGGCGCAGTGGGTATCTTTACCAGGGTAGATATAAATCCATACTCTGTCAAGAAGACGCCTACTTGCTGGAACTGGTAAGATATATTCACCTGAATCCAATGAGAGGTAGGCTGGTAAAAGACTTAATAGAGCTCAATAAATATCCTTGGAGCGGGCACAGTGTGATCATGGGCCATCATAAGCTACCCTGGCAGGAAACTGGAGAATTATTAAGCATGTTCGGCCAAAAGAAGTGTGAAGCAGTAGCTAGGTATCTGGAATTCGTCAAAGATGGCCTGGCGATGGGAAAACGTGATGATTTGACCGGCGGTGGACTAATACGCAGCGCCGGAGGCTGGGAAGGGGTACTTCTCCTAAAGAAGGCCAAGGAGCGGTGGCAGGGAGATGAGCGGATATTGGGAGATGGTGATTTTGTGAGTCAAATATTGAAGATATCTGAAGAAGAACTTGAGAGAAAAGAGAAACTCAGGCGGGAGGGGTGGACCTTGGATAAGCTGGCAGAAAGAGTATGTGAATTAATGAGTATAAAGAAGGATGAATTGCTAAGGCGCAGCCGGTTAAACAATATCTCCCGCGGCCGGGCGCTCTTTTCGTATTGGGCAAGCAAGGAATTGGGAGTATCTGGTCAAGAGATAGCAAAATATATGGGAATATCAAACGGACCGGTGAGCAAGGGTATCAGGCAGGGAGAAAAGATAGCGAAGAATTATAAGCTAAAGGATATAATGCAACTACGTCCCTGATGTACTGACAATCCTGGCAAAAAATCGGTCAATTGCAAAAATAGTAGTCTCATTGAGGTGCCTCTTGAAAAGAAGTATTTGGTTTATATGTTTTCTGATATTAGTTTTCCCAGTTTTGGTTTGGTCGCAGGATGCAAAGACTGATAATGAGTATCCAGAAGATACGGATATGGAAAACGGTTTGAATCAAAGAGGGCCAGCTAAAGATAAGGGTAGAGCTGGCGTTGGGGTAGGAATCCCATATGGCGGAATCGGGGTCAACCTTGAAATAAAGCTGAATGACTATTTTGCTCTAACCACGGGTATTGGGTCTATGAAGAACTATCTTAGCCTTATTGGTGGCGTTAAAGTATATATGTTTTCTGGTGGCCACTATTTCAGACCAAGAATTTCGGTATACTATGGCAATATCGGAGTTATCGCGAATAAAGTTAGTGATGGACTGTCTGGATCGGCATTTGGAGTTGGTTTTGATAGAAAGATAAGCAATAGTTGGAGCATAGATTTCGATGTTTTAAAAACATTTTACTCTGTCCCTAAAGGAGTGCTCATAGAAGGAGGTGATACTAAGATATCCGCTGGGATTAATTATCATTATGAGAATTTAAGACATGAGAAATAGGGAAAATTATTTTAATCTTTATTTGAAAGCTAATGACTAAAAATCATTAGCTTTTTGTTGCCAGTCTTTAAATCCGCTCACTTTTTACTTTGATTTGGCTACTTATTGTGATATGATAAAATCGTTCCTCCTTCCGTAATAATCCTTGACAAAAAAAGCAGTTGTGGTATATTTATATTAGTAATATGTTACCGGTATCAGAAAAGGTGGCGTATGAACAAGCCAGAAAATATTACCATTAATACGATCGCGGAAAAAGCCGGCACTTCCAAAATGACGGTTTCCCGTGTCCTCAATAATCATCCCTATGTAAAATCAAAAACCCGTTCCAAGATCCTTAACCTGATCAAAAAGCTAAAGTTCCATCCTAATATTACCGCTGTCAATCTTTCCCGTAAGACTCCCCAAACCATCGCTTTGGTCATCCAGTATGAGCATCTGTTCACTAACTATTACTTTACCGAGGTGCTCCAGGGTATCGAAAAAATAGTAGACGATTATTCCTATAACCTGATCATCCTTAATGTCACTTCCCGTCAGGAAGAAGAAGTTGAAAGGGTCACTAATTGGTATTTTGGCAAATTTGTCAAAGGTTTCCTGGTAATGGTCCCGGCACAAGATTCGATCCTGGTCAAAAAGATGCGGGAAGCGGATATCCCTTTTGTATTGATCGGCGCCAGCGGTGGATTCAGGGGCAGTAATTTCGTAGACGTGGAAAATTATACCGGCGCTTATAAAGCTGCTAAATATTTGATCAGCCTGGGACACTCCCAGATCGGTTTCATCGCCGGCCCGCCGGAACGCGGTGATGCCCATGAACGCGAAGCCGGGTTTCGCAAGGCCCTGGCTGACAAAGGGGTGCCGGTGTCAGAGAACCTGGTTGTTTGCGGACATTTTAAAGAAGATCTCGGGTATCAGGCCATGCTCCAGCTGCTGATCCAGCCAACGAGGCCAACCGCGGTATTTGCCGCCAATGACCTCATGGCCAAAGGAGCGATGATGGCGATCAAGGAAAGCGGTCTCCAGATCCCTAAAGATATTTCGATCATAGGTTTTGATGATATTGATGTCGCTTCACAGCTTATTCCTTCTTTAACCACAGTGAAACAGCCCATGTTCAGGCTGGGGACGGAAGCTGCCGGTTTCCTGATCGAATATACCCCGGAAGTAGATAAGCCTCTTCATTTGATCTTGCCCACGGAACTAATTATCAGAGAGTCGAGTTCACGTATATGGCATTTTCAAAAATAGAAAATAAGGCCGGTTTTACTTTAGTGGAACTAATGATGGTCGTCGCCATTATCGGCATCCTGGCTGGTGTGGCGGTCCCCCGGTACATGGATTTTTTGCGGCGTTCCAGGGAAGGGGCGACCAAAGGTAATCTGGGTTCGTTACGCTCGGCGTTGAATATTTATTATGCCGATACTGAATTTTATTTCCCGAGACTCATCTCTTACGATCCTATGTGGCCGGATCGCTTAAAATTTAATGACGGTTGGGGCTGGGTGATGCAGGATGATTTCAAGACATATCTGGACGAAATTCCCTCATGTACGATCGGGCCTAGCCCGAGCGGCTTACAGGCGACTAGAAGTGATATTTGGCACCAGGGTTTCGCTTCCACTAATCCACCCACCCCCGGCGTTAATGATGTGGGATGGTGGTATTATCGTTCTACAGATACGGTGAGTGGAACTGGAGCTGTTAACACAGGTAGAATTTATTGTAATGTAAACGGAGTTGACACAAAGGGAGAGTATTATACTTCATGGTAGAGCCGGTTGGGCTCAAGGAGAAGCAGATGACTAAAAAATGGCTAGGAGTATTTTTGGCAGCGGCAGTTTGGGTACCAAGTCTTTCAGCGCTGGAGTTGCAGCCGCCTTCCCTTGAACTCAAAACGATAAATAATGTTACTGTACCATTCCAGAATAATTTGCCTTTACCTGGATTTGACCAGCAGGACCGGGCACAGCTTAACCTGGCTGGCACCTGGAAAAAGGAACGACTGGTAATGAACCAGGCATTAACCCTGCAAAAAAGGACCGCGGAAGCTATTGCTGCTTTAGAGAAAGAAAGCAATGGACGGCATTTGCCTGCCTATGATGATAGCGCCTGGGAAAAAAAGGAGATTCCCGGAGTGGAGAATCCTTCTCCTGACCGGTACGAAAGCGGAGTATGGTACAGGCGGACTTTTGACATCAGTACTGAAACCCAGGGTAAATACCTGAAACTGGTTTTCCTGGCGGCTAATTATTTCACTGATGTGTGGGTTAATGGCACTTGGATCGGCTGTCATGAGGGCGGCTATACGCCTTTTGCCCTGGATCTTACGCCCTATGTGAAATACGGCGAGAAAAATTCCCTGGCTGTCCGGGTGGACAATATCCCCTGGGTGCCTTCCGGCAACCGTGACCAGGAAAACCTGACCGTGCCCTGTTATATCGGCGACTGGTGGAATTATAGCGGCATCAAAAGGGATGTCTATATTGAAGTGTGTCCGGCGGTTAACATTGCGCGTACTGATATAAAGACTAAGCCGGTTGGCCCGGGCAAAGCGCAGCTCTCGGCTAGTGTGGTGATCGATAACCGGAGCGAAACTGACACTACGTTAAAAGTGGAAATGTTCATTTATAAAGCGAAGCTGACTGAAAAAAATATCTTAGCCGAAAATGCCAAAGATATAATTGACCTGTCCCAGCCCGTGGCTCTGCAGGGAGAGAAAGCCACGGAGCTGACTGTCCTGGGCAAGGATACCGGCGCTTATAATTTCACGGTGACTGCTGATTCCGTGACTACCTGGACCCCGGTACAACCGAATTTATATGTATTACAGATCAAGATCTATGATCTTAAGAATAAGCAATTGGTCGACAAGTATTATACCCAGTTTGGATTCAGGGAATTTACTATTGATAAAAGCAAAGCAGCTATCCTGCTTAATGGGCAGCAGATAAAGTTGCGCGGTTTGGCCCGGCATGAAGTTTACCCCGGCAGCCATGAAGTTCCCGGTAAAAAAACAACCCAGCAGATCATCTATAATGATTTTAAACTGGTCAAAGAAGCGAACTGCAATTTTATCCGTACCGCTCATTATCCCAATCATCCTTTTACCCAGATCATGGCCGATCGGCTGGGCTTAGTTGTCTGGGAGGAAATACCGGTTTACTGGTTTGGCGGGCCGGAATTTGATATCCAGCGCAAAGAGCGCGGGATCGCCAGGCAGATGTGGCAAGAGATGATCTACCAGGATTATAATCGTGCCTCGGTAGCTATCTGGGGCACTTGTAATGAGTGCAGTTGGCAAACGGAAAGAGCTTTATTCGTCAAGGATCTGCGCGATC
The DNA here is from genome assembly GCA_028712365.1 of bacterium. Taxonomy (GTDB): domain Bacteria; phylum CAYTYR01; class UBA6262; order UBA6262; family UBA6262; genus UBA6262. The sequence continues at coordinate 31,725 of JAQTQE010000017.1, read as the reverse complement.
TAGCCTACCAGCTCGATGGGACCAGGTTCGTGGCCCAATCCGCCTCTGGCAGTGATGACAAAGATCCCAGCCAGAAAGAGATGGATGTACTCGGGTATACCATGTATTACGGCGTGTTCTATGGCGCTGATTATTATGAGGATACACTGGATGCTTTAACGACTATGCACAAAACTTATCCGGATAAACCGATTATTGCCACTGAATTCGGAGTATGGGCTCCCTATAAAGAAGAAAGCATGCAATTGAAGCAAGTACAATTATTCAAGGAAACCATGAGCGCGTTCAATAAAGTCCCGGCTGTCGCCGGCACGGTTTGGTGGACCGCGTTTGACTGGCACACTATGATCAATGACCCGGGCACGATGGGGATCATGACCATGGATCGTAAATTGTATAAAAAAATATTTTCCACACTGCAGAAAGAATATGGACAGACTACCGGCAATATCCAGGTGGTCAATCCCAAGCAGGAGGTCAAACTGGCCGGCAAAGTGGAGTTAAAAGCTGCCTTTATGGTGGGTAAGGATTGGCCGGTGAAAGAAGTGGTCATTGACAATGAAACTAAATTTGCCATGAAAGCGCTGGGCAATAGTTATTATAATTATCAACTGGATACCAAGAAAATGAGTGAAGGAATGCATTCCCTTGTTTTTAAGACCTGGAGCTCATCCGGTACCGCGGTATCGGAATCTTTCAACGTTACGGTGGACAATATTGATGAGCCGCCGCAAGTGCAAATCAGCCCCAAGGATGGCTCATATGTGATGAATAATGTATTATTGAGCGTAAAAACTGAAGATGACCGCGGCCTGCTTTCAGTTAAATATGCTATTGACGAAGCCCCGTTCGTGGATATGACGGACAAAGGGAAAGGATTATACCAGGCCCAATGGGATGCTTCTGCTATTAGCGGCGGTTCCGTGCATGGTATTAAATTCCGGGTCGAGGATACCGGGAAAAACGTAGTAGAAAAAATAGCTAAAGTTATTGTTGATAATGTGCCAGGTATTTACGCGGAAATACCCTTTGATACTGATTTCATCTCTTCCGATAAAAACCTGGAAGACGGCTCTGGCTGGGATTTCCCGGCAGAAGAACTGCCTGATTCCAACCGTGATTTCATTTTCATGGGCAAAGAAAAAATTAAATATAAATTCGGCCCGAAAGAAGATGGGCAGAATAATAACCTGGAGTGTATTGGCAAGGACATTGTCCTGCCCAATGGCCGCTATACCAAGGTTCATATCCTGGCTACGATGCATAATGGCAGTAGTAAGGTGGAGTTTGTTTTGAAATATACGGACGGCACTTCTGAGACAAAAAAAGTAGCCTTTTCCGATTGGTGGGGTGGGAAGCCTGTTTTTGACGATGAACCGGCGATAGTCACTTCCTATCACCATGAAAAAGCCGGGATCCGCCAGCCCGGAGTAGCGATCTTTTCCCAGACCATTGCTGTAGATCCCAAGAAGATCTTATTCAAACTGGGTACGCCTAATGAGCCCAGGGTACATATTTTCGCCATTTCCCTGGATGGTGAAAAGATCGACTTTGGTGTCCCGGAAATAACCATGCAAAGCCCGGCGGCGGGGGCGGTTTGCGGCGGTAAAGAAAAGATCATGATTAATGTTAAAGGTGAAGCTATTATCAAAGTTGAATATTCCCTGGATAAAGAAACGTGGTTGGATATGGGATCTGAAGGCAGTGACATTTATAGCGCTACCATGAATACGCTTGACCTCGCTGATGGGCCTTATACTTTATCCATCCGGGCTGTTGATAAATATGACCAGGTTGGCGCCTTGGAAAGTAAGCTTTATGTTTTTAATAAGACCAGTATTATCGGGCCTTTAGCCGATAGCCTGGTTTATAAAACCTGCAAGATCATAGTAGTTCCAAAAGCCCACAGCCAGATCGAAAAAATGTGGTATAAGATCGATAAAATGAAAGAAGTGCCACTGGCTGTCACTGCCACTGGTTTTTACGAAGCAGTGTGGCAGGTGCCGGAGAAATTCAAACCAGGATCTGAACATACTATTACTGTGACCGGAGTAGAGCAAAAAGGGAAAAAAGAATCAAGCTCTATCCAAGTCATTGCTGGCATACCTGTACGCGGGCATTCCATTAGGGTTGATAAGAATATTAAAGACTGGACGGGAGAAGCTCCCGGTGAAAATAATTGGGCCATTAGTGCCGATGAATATATCTGGACAGACGCGAAAAATGACGATGCCGGGCCGGGGACCTATCAATATCCGACTGGCAAAGTGTTTACTAAATCCTCTGACCTGAGAGAGTTCCGGGTCACCTATGATAATGATAACCTTTATTTCCTGGTCAAGTGTTCCCGCCCGGGCGACTGGTGGGCGCCGATGAGATTGATCGGCATTGATACGAATGGCATAGAAGGCGGCCTGGAAACGCAAGGTATGATCACCCTGCCTGGCCTTGGAGAGATCAAGGTCAGCCCCAGCCTGGCCTGTGAATATGCTGTGGGTATCTCCAGTACCTATAAGGGATTTGTTTGGGATAGCAGTGGCAAGATCCTGGCCAAAAAAGATGGTAAAGACAATGATACTGCCGGGTTCTTGATCGATGATTATAACTGGAACAGTGTGGAAGTAGCTATTCCCTGGAGCATGTTAGGCGGCAAACCCTCTGGAAAGATCTGGCGGTTTGTGGTCTGTGTCGGGCAACAGGATAATGACCATTTCCGCGAAGTGAATGAGATCGCTTCTGAATGGCACGGTGGCGGTGGAGAAGGCAGCGAAGGTGATACTGGCCCGGATGCGGATGTATATGACCTGGCCAGCCCATCTAAAGAGATCCAGGAAAAAGAATTAGAGAAAGCGGTGATCGAACGATCTTTTGTCAACGTTATCTTTGAATAGAATGATTACACTGTTAAATAATCTGTGCCTGTTCCCGCGTTTTGATCCTGGTTTATCGGGATCAGCAGGGGATAAGCGCACTTAATAAAGGGGAGGTAAGTGGTTATGAAGTGGAAAATGTTTTTTGTTACACTGGCCGTACTACTGGCGATCAGCAGCGCAGTTTTGGCAGCTGAAGGATTGAAAGGGCATTCTATCAAGGTTGATAAGAATGACAATGACTGGATAGGGACTCCGGCTGAGCAGGAAAATTCAGCCATTGTTTCCAGCGGGGAATTTATTTGGCTGGATGCCAAGGGTGATGATACCGGCTCTGGTAAATATACGTATCCAACCAGTAAAGATATTGCTAAGGGCGCTGACCTGAGAGAATTCCGGGTCACTTGGGATAAATATAATGTATATTTCCTGATCAAGACATCCCGCCCCGGCAACTGGTGGGCGCCGTATCGCATTATCGGTATCCATAAAGAAGGAGTTGAAGGCGGCACGACTGTATTAGGACAGGGAGATCCGGATGAGATGGATCCTGAAGGCGGCTGCTTCGGGGAGATCAAAGTTGACCCGTCATTGGCTTGCCAATATGTCATCGGTATTGCCAGTACGTATAAAATGTGGATGTGGGATGCCAAGGGCAAAACCATAGGCCGGGCTACCGGTGAAAAGAGCACCGATACCCCTGGTTTCTTAGTGGCAGATGATAACTGGAACGCGGTGGAAATAGCCGTGCCCGTAGAATTGATCGGTAATCCTGCCGGGCAAACCTGGAAGATCGTAGTTGGTACTGGTTTGCAGGATGCTGACCATTTCCGCGAAGTATATGAAGACGCCACTGAATGGCATGGCGGCGGCGGTGAAGGTGATGAGGATGAAAGCGGTTCTGATCCGGATATTTATGACCTGGCTAGCCCGGGAATGGAAATACAGGAAAAAGAATTAGGTAGCTATAAATCTTCAGCCCATGCCGGAGATCCGGATGGATTTTGCACCATTAAAGATTCTTTTGTGACGGTAACGTTCGCAAAATAGTAATAAGTTGTAGGTTGTAGAAGTAGGTATGGAAGTAGGTTGTAAGTCTTAGGTTTACACTTAAGACCATAGACTTTAGACTAAACTTACTCCCAAAACTTACACCTAATAACTGTTACTGATAAAAAAGAGGTTAAATGTGAAACGAATATTAATAGTGATTACTGTGGGACTACTATTAATCACAGGATGCGGGAGCAAACAGCCCTCAGAACGGGAGATCACTTTCTGGGCTTATGCTCCCGGCGACCAGGCCAGGACACAGCAGGTGGAATCGCTGGTGGATAAATATAATCAGGAACATCCTGGCACCCGCGTAAAAATATTTTTTGTGCCGAAGGATGATTTTAACACTAAGATCAACACTTCCATTGCCGTAGGCGCCAATCCGGATTGTTCCTACCTGGACAGTGGACTGGTATCCCGTTTTGCCAAAGATAATATCCTGTTCTGCCTGGATGATTTTGTCAACGCCGGCGATATTGACTTGAAAGATTTTTATCCCGGCGCCATGAAAATGGTCAAGTATGACCAGAAATATTACGGGATCCCGTTAAACCAGACCTGCGTCGCTCTTTTTTACAACCAGGAGCTGGTTAAAAAAGCGCCGGCTACCTGGGACGAACTACTGCAAACTGCCAAGGAAGTCTATGTACCGGGTAAAGTGGCGGCTTTTGCTGTGCCTAAGGGAGACGGGTATGGCGGCTGGATGTTCCCGGCATTTGTAGCCAGCGCCGGCGGAACCATGCTCAATGATACTGAAACTAAAGCCACCTTTAACCAGCCGGCGGGATTGGCAGCGATCAACCTCTGGGTCCAACTGCTGCAATATTCTCCCCGGTTGATCACTGATAGTGCCAATGCTTTTGAATTAGGCCGGGTAGCTATGACCCTGAACGGGCCTTGGGCTATTGAAGGCATTAAGACTAATTTCCCCAAATTAAAATACGGTATCGCGTTAATCCCTAAGAAAGTGCAATATGCCACGAATATCGGCGGTGAAAGCCTGGTCATCTACCAGAATACGCAGGATCCTCCGGCGGCCTGGGATTTTATCCGTTATCTCATGCTGGATGAAAACCAGGTAGTGATGAGTGAAGTGAGCGGAAATTTCCCCGTGAAGAAAACACTCATTAACCATCCGGTATTCAAGGATGACCCGGATAAAAAAATATTCATGGAACAGATCCAATACGCGGTGAGTAAGCCGACCGTTGAGTCCTGGACAAAAATAAACGATGAAATTATTGCCAAAGCTATTGACGAGGCTTTGAACCAGCGGCTGGGCATAGCTGAGGCTTTTAATAAAGCGGCTAAAGAGTGTGACTCTATTTTAGACGAAGAGAAGCAATAGTTAAAGGTGAAAGGTGTGGAAGTAGTATTAACAGTCATTTCAAGGAGGTTAACATGAAAAGCAAGTTAAAGTTGTTTATTATCGTGATGTTATCTGTGTTCGTAGCCGGTACTGTTTTTGGTTTTGACCTGGTCAAACCAAAAACGATCAAGGTGGACAAGAACATCAGCGATTGGACTGGCGTTCCTCCTGAGCAGGAAAATACCTCCTGCGTTTCCAGCGGCGAGTTTATCTGGAAGGATGTTAAAGGAGATGATACCGGGAATGGCAAGTACTATTATCCGGCCAACCAGGAACTGGCCCGGGGCGCAGACCTGCTGGAATTCCGGGTCACCTATGATTCTAAAAATGTTTATTTTCTCATAAAAACCACTCGTCCGGGTAATTGGTGGACGCCATTCAAACTGATCGGTATCCATAAAGAAGGGCAAAAAGGCGGCCTGTCATTTTTCCCGCAAGGCGACAGCGATACATTGGATCCTACTACCGGGGCTTTCAGCGAATTACGCGTAGCCAGTGAGCTAAGTCTCCATTATACTATTGCTATTTTAGGTACCTTTAAAGGATTCATTTGGGATGAGAACGGGAAGATGGTAGCCAGGAAACTTGGTGAAAACAGCGATACTAAAGGATTTATGGTTGATGATGATAAATGGAGCGCCGTGGAAGTAGCGATCCCAATTTCCATTATCGGCAATCCGGCCGGACAAACCTGGAAGATCATTATCGGTGTCGGCCAGGAAGAAAACAGCCATTTACGGGAAGTCTACGGGGAAGGTAATGAGTGGCATGGCGGCGGTGGTGAGGGTAAAGAGAACGAAGACGGTGTTGATCCTGATGTTTTTGATTTAGCCAGTCCCAGTCAGGAAATCCAGGAAAAAGAATTGGCCAGCTATAACGAGAATGGACAAGCAGGGGACGTGGCCGGTTTCGCGGTTATTACAGAATCCTTTGTCCCGGTATATTTCGCTAAGTAGTAGTAGGGTGAAGAAGGAAAATATGCCAACAACTAACTTTTTACAAAGTAAGAAATTCAAGGATGGCCTGACTGGTTATCTCTTCATTATGCCCTTGCTGGTCTATTTCACTATTTTTGTGCTAATTCCGATCTTGATATCCTTCTACTACAGCTTTACTGATTGGAATATGCGGTCAGCTCCGCATTGGACCGGACTGAAAAATTACGCGGAACTGCTGTTTAACGCGCAAAAGCAGCCATACTTCTGGCCCTCATTGCTGGTAACCGTGAAATATATTGTCCTGCGTGTGCCAGCCGGGCTGGCTCTGTCGTTAATATTAGCCATGTTCCTGAACAGCCGCATCAAAGGGGAGAATTTCTTTAAGCTGTGCTATTTCATCCCCATGATCACTTCAGCTATCGCCGTGGCTGTGTTATGGAAGTGGCTCTATGATCCGATCATTGGGTTTATCAACCAGTTCCTGGCGGGTTTTTCATTACCGCCTAAAAATTGGCTCAATGATGTAAGTACCGCGTTGCCGTCTATCGCGGTGATGGGCGTTTGGCAGGGAGCCGGGTATGGTATGATAATTTTCCTGGCTGGCTTGAAAGGCATACCTGAAGAATTGTACGAAGCAGCCAAAATAGACGGTGCCAATGCCTGGCAGCAATTTTGGAATATAACCTTGCCACTGCTCCGGCCGGTCACTTTTTTCCTTTTGATCACTACGATCATTGGTTCGTTCCAGGTGTTTGACCAGATCTATGTCCTGACCAGCGGTTTGGGTGGCCCGGAGCATTCCACGTTTGTCTATATCCTGAATTTGTATAATCAGGCGTTCCGCTATTACCGGATGGGATTAGCCTGCGCTATGAGTTATATTTTGTTCGTGATCATTTTGGCCATTACCTGGGTACAGTTTAAGTATGTACCACAAAATGCTGATTGAAAGTAAAAGGGTGAAGGTTGTGGAAGTAGGTATAGAAGTAGGACTTTAGACTAAACTTACTTCCAAAACTTACACCTAATAACAGTTTTAAATATACCCGGGACTCGGGACTAATTCAGGATAATTATGGATAAAATCTCCAAACTATTTATCTACCTGGTACTAATTGCGTTCGCGGCAATAATGGTCCTGCCGTTCATCTGGATGCTCAGCGCTTCATTGCGCCAGCCGCAGGATCTTTATACCAGCGGCGTAAAACTCTTGCCAGTTGACCAGGCAACTGGTAAAATAAGCGCTACTTTAAATAACTACCGTGAGGTAATGACCCAGCTGCCGTTTGGCCGGATGTTCCTGAACAGCCTTTTTGTGGCAGTCGTAGCCACGGTCTTTAATCTTTTCTTTAATGCTTTGGCCGCGTATGCTTTTGCCAGGATAAATTTCCCGTTCAAAGAGAAGATCTTCAGCTTTATGTTGGCCTCATTAATGATCCCGTTCTATGTGGTCATGATCCCGCTGGTGTTTATTACCAAGAACCTGGGGATGTATGATTCATTATGGGGCTTGATCATTCCGGTCAGCATGTCAGTGTACAATGTATTCCTGATCCGGCAATTCATTATCGGTATACCGATAGAATTGGAAGAAGCCGCGACCCTGGATGGCTGTTCGCGTTTCCGTATCTTCTGGAGCATTATCCTGCCGCTGTCCAAACCGGTATTGGCAGTAGTGGGAATTTTCACTTTCATGTTCAACTGGAACAACTTTACCTGGCCCCTGGTGCTGATCATCAGCCGCAACAATTTTACCCTGCCCCTGGGCCTGGGCGCTTTGATGACCCAATCCGGCAGCAAGTATCATCTCCTGCTGGCCGGGGCGACGATCACGATCGTTCCCATGGTCATTATTTTCCTGGTTATGCAAAAATATATTATAAAGGGGATCACTATGGGGGCAGTTAAAGGATGAACATACGGGACAAAAAGAGCGTTATCAATAAGGGCGTTTTATATATCAATGGCCAACCGGATTTTTGTTTCAGCGCCGATTATCCATATTACCGTGATCACCGGGCGGATTGGGCGGTGCAATTAAGCGGCATCAAAAAGATGGGGATAAAATATGTATCTTTTTATATCCCTTGGCGCCACCACCTGCCGCGGGACCCGTTCGCGGAAAAAACAAGACCTGATTTTACCGGGGAAGACCAGGGCAGCGCGGACGTTAGATATCTCTTGTACCTTTGCCAGAAACTGGAACTGCTGGTCATTGCTAAGCCAGGGCCTTTCGTGCACGCGGAACTTAATTTCGGCGGTTTGCCTGAATATGTACGGGCCGGTAAAGAGACTGGCATCGAACCTATGCTCAAAGCTGACGGCAAAGCGCGTACCTGGAGCGGTTTGCAGGAAAATGCCCTGCCTGCCCCTTTGGACCGTAAGTTCCTGCGTTATGTGAAATACTGGCTGGAAACTGTAACCAGGGAGATCCTGGTACCCTGGCAATATCCGCGCGGCCCGATCGTCGCGGTACAAATATTGAATGAAGGGATTTACTCGGATGCCGGACATTCAATTGATGGCTATGATTATTCCGGTATCGCGATCGAGCGATATCAGCAATTCCTGAAAGTAAAATATAAGACGCTTACCCGGCTCAACAAGATATATGGCATGGCCTATAAATCCTGGGAGCGTGTTGATCCGCCTCGCCAGTGGGCAGGAGTAAAGCGGACCAAAGAGCTGATCTGGTACCGGGACTGGGCGGAATTTTCCGGCCTCTACATACCCTTGATCATCAAGGAATACAAGAAATATATGAAGGGGATGAAAGTCCCATTCCTGACCAACTACAATCCTCCTGGCCCGACCGCGACTCTGAAAGAAGCCTATTTTGCCAGGAATAACCCAAGGACACTGGCTCCATTGGCAGAGTATGGTTTTACCAATTGGCTCGGAGTGATATACAAAAATCATGAAGACTATTGCCGCTACCGCCTGATGGCTAAAAAAGCGCGCGGCATTTGCCTGGAAGAAAACTGGGGGTTCAGCAAGATCTATGACCCGGCCTATGAATACTGCCAACCCAGCTATTTCCAGTCTATGGCTTATATTGCTTTTGGCGCGACTGGTTTGAATATTTATACTGCCGCTGCTACTGACCATTGGACCAAAGAACTGGATGCCAACCATTTTCCGCCTTATCCAAATCACCCGCCGATCAAACAATCCGGCTTGTTCCGCCAGAAATACTGGACCCTGTACCAGATGGCTTCTTTCTTTAACCAGGAAGGACCGTCCTTGGTCAGGGAGCAAGAGCCGCCGTCTATTGCCTGGGGCCTCTATACCCCGTATTGCCAGGAAGGTTCATGGCACGGGGGAGTGAGCTCGGTCCATTATGGCTGGGATTCATTTTTACGCCTCTTGGCCCGGAATAATACCGAGAGCGGATTGGTGTATCTCAAGGAAGACGATCTTGATTCTTTGTTAAAGTATAAAGTTATTTTTACCAATGGTTATGAATGGATGGACCGCGCTACCCAGCGCACCTTGGCTAAATATATTAAAAAAGGCGGTATCCTGGCGTTAACCGGGACGCTCCCTGTCCTGGATGAAAATATGGAACCATATGCAGTATTAAGGCAAGCTTTTGGTTCACCTCGCACGGAAAAGATCGCTCTGGCTGAATCAGCGCGGGTCATGCTGGATAAAAATAAATTTACCTGCCGGGCGCATAAGTCATTGGTCCATGTTTTTGTTAAGGACAATTGCGAATTACTGGCGCAAGCGATCTATCGTAACAGGAAAATAAATTGCGGTTACATCCTGAAAAATGGTAAAGGCCAAGGCCTCTATCTTGGTTATATTCCCTGGTTAGCCAATGATAATATCTGGACCAATGAAGGCCTGGTCGAATATCTTCTGGACCGGCTCAATATCAAACCAGTCAGCCGGGCAGTGAACTGCAGTTACCAGCCGCGGGTCGAAGTGCTCCAGTACGACCACGCCGCAGAAGAAAAACAGATCCTGTTCATTATCAATCGCGCTAAAACCGGCAAACTGCAGACTATCCGTTATACCAATGAACGCCGGCAACTCCGCTATTTTGAAATTAATATGTGCAGTAATTCAGTGGCCGCGGTGGCCCTGAAAAAGGGACGCATCACTTCAGCCTTGCTCAAATGCACCAATGACCAGGAGAAGACCAGTGCCAAGCCTTTCCTGTCTGTCCAAAAACTGGCTTTAGGCGCTGACCGTAATTGTGACTTGGTTTTTGTCGATCACGGTGATTACCTAGAAGTGAGCGTTACCAATATTATTAATAGTGATTGTACTGAAGTGACCGTGCCTATCACGGTCAATAATATAAAGAATGTTTTTGCCCTGGATAATAACGGAGTGAGGGACCCAGTGCTGTTCGTGGCTCATGAAGAACATATTACCTTTATCGCTGAAGACATCAATGAAAATTTCAAGCGTTATTTCATTATCTTGAAGAAACGCGCCTAAGATGCGGAGGAACTAATGAAATTTAGAATACAGTTATTGATGCTACTCTTTTTTGTTATTACTTTATTACCCTGGCCGGCCTCCGCGACGGTCATTGACAGCCTGGACGCCGTGGCCAACTGGAACAGCCAGGCCGGGGATGGCAGTACCGTCACGGTGAGCACGACGACCGGCCATTCAAATATGGCCTTGCAGCTGGATTATTCGTTGGGATCAAGCGCCTGGGTGCAGGCCTATAAAAATTACCAGTATTTTGATCTATCCGGTGAATACGCTATCCGCTTCCGTTATCGCGGCACCGGCACCACTGAAGAATTAGTCATTAAAGTCAAGGATGCTGACAGCGATACGTTCCAGTATTCATTAGGGAACGTGACCGATGTCGCGGACTGGACGACAGCCACGATCAAGTTAGCTGATTTTACCTGTGAGACTGCTCATTCCACCGGCAACCAAACCATGGATTGGAGCCAGGTGAAGTCTATGGAATTCGTCATTAACGATACCGGCGCTACTGGTGGCAGCGGTACCATGGAAATTGACCAGCTCGAAAAAATGAAACAAGGTTCTGCTCCCATTTTAGCGCTGCCTTTAGGCAACCTGCAGAATTTTGAAACCGATAACGGGACAGTTATCGCTACCAAGACGGTTTTTAATTCTATCCAGGATTTCGAAGCCGGCAATGGTACTGCAGGCAGCTATTTCTGGAGTGTTTGGAATTCAACGCCTACCTTCAGCGCCGGTACTGTCCACTACGGTGCCAGGGCGGTGACTATGAATGCTAATGGGACAGTAGGGATACTGCCGATCACCTCTTCAGTCAATGCTACTAACGCGGATACATTTTCCGCCTGGGTTTATGATACCCAGGGGGCCAATACCTGCGAAATGCGGCTTACAGATAGTAATGGCGGCACTAAAACAGTCTGGTCGACTAATGCCGCGGTGCAAAACGTATGGACTGAATTGACCTGGCCGGCCAGTAGTTTCACCGGGGTGGACCTGGGCAATATCAGTAATGTCCAGTTTTATGAAGCTAATAACGGGATCTACTACTTTGATGATATAGGCTTTTACCGCCAGGAACAGAAAGAAGATATCACTGATTATGCCTGGAGCGTTTATCTGTCCACGCCTTCCTTTGAAACCAGTATTATTGATAGCGGCCTGCGCGCGCTCAAAGCCACAGGCGGTGGTACGGTCGGTATCAATATAGCCAATTATACCAGCGCCGGGATAGATATTTCCGCCCGCAAGTATCTGTATGTCTTTGTCTATGATACAGCCGGGAACAATAGCGTGGAATTAAGACTGACTGATATCAACGGCGGGACTAAAGCTCTCTGGTCCAGTGCCCCGGCCAATCAGAATGAATGGACGTTCATCAGTTGGAACCTGAGTGATTTTGCCAGCACGGTAGATTTGACCAAGATCAAAAATATCCAATTGTATGAATATAATACCGGGACATACTATTTTGATAATGTAGGAGTAGAAGGCAGAACGGGCGAGGAATTTTACAGTTATCTTTCAGATGGTTATATTGACGAAATGGAAGTCACCGCAGACGAGTCGGCTTGGTCAGGCAGCGGCGATAGCAGTACTAAAACGGTTTTGCACACGGTCGCCGGGCAAACAGGCAATGCTCTCCAGCTTGATTACAACCTGAATAAAGGCGCCTGGGTGCTGATGTCCAGGAAATTCTCCTTAAGCCTGCAAGATGGCAACCAGATAAAATTCTGGCTCAAGCAAACCGGCGATAAAAATTATATTGAAGTAAAACTGAAAGACTCTGACGGTACTGTTTTTTATCATAAACGCACCTATGATAATGTTAATGAGTGGATGGAGATCGTCATCCCATATAAGAATTTTACCTGGTTTGAAAGCGGTACCGATGAAAACCTGGACTTCAGCGATATCACCTATGTCTATTTCACGGTTTCCAAAAAAGACGGGACCACCGGCGCTGTCCTGGTGGATGATTTCCGGTATGAACAAGCGCAGGCTCTCAACCAGAATCTGGGAGCGGACAAGGTTTTACAGCAGGTGATCGTAACCGACAACCCATTCTCGCCTAATGGCGAAGGCGGTAAGAATACCGTCAAGATCAATATCACGCTTACAGAAGCCGCGACTATCCGCTTGCGCGTCTATAATCTGGCTGGTGATGTGCTCTACGAGAAAGAACAGGATTATTTAACCGGCAGCCAACAGCTTACCTGGGACGGCAAGAACAGTGATGGTGAAATACAGCGCAGCGGTCTTTATATCTACCAGCTTAAAGCGATCGGCAATGCCAGTGGCAAAGAAGAAACCTTCAAACATATTATTGGAATAAGTAAATAAGGAGCAAAGAATGAAGAAAAAATTATTAATTTTATTTGTGCTTATTCTATCAACTATCAACTATCATCTATCAACTGCTTCTGCCGGCATGTTCGAGCCTTTAGGCCTGGGCGCGCGGCCGCTGGCTATGGGTAAATCTTTTGTCGCGCTGGCCAATGATGCTTCTTGTATTTACTGGAATCCGGCTGGTTTGACCCAACTGGACAAAGATGAAATTATCACTATGTACAGCGATCTTTACAACATGGGGCTTATTTCCTATCAAGGCGCTTGCTTTGCCCATCCTGGTATCGGCGGCGGCGCGATTGGTTTTGGATATACCAGGCTGGCTACCTCGAACAAAGTGGATTTTCTCGATTTCCAGGAAAACACTTTTCTTTTTTCGTATGCTATAAGCCCGCTGAGATATACTTCCATAGGAGTAAATTTGAAATATTACCTGGCGGATTTTGAAACCAGCGGCACTGGCGCGGGTATCGACGCCGGGGTCCTGTTCAATTACGACAATATCATATCCATTGGCGTTAGCGCCCAGGATATTAATGAACCAACAGTGCAATTCCAGAGCGGCGCCTCGGATAAAGTGCCGTTAAACCTGAAAGCCGGAATGGCTGTGGCTCCCCTGCGGGATCTGGTGATCGCCCTGGATATGGATAATATCAATGAAGATACGAAATTGCATGTCGGCGCTGAATATTGGCTGGGCAAGTACTTCGCGGTGAGAGCGGGAGGCATCAACCAATACCAGGGCAATTGGACCTATTCCGGCGGAATAGGCATTGTTTACCGGGCGATCAAACTTGATTATGCCTATCAAAGGCATTTTGACCTGGAAGATACACATTTTATGTCTCTGGGATTTGTATTCTAAGGTGAAAGTCACCCATAGACTTAAGACCAAACTTACTTCTAAAACCTACACCTGATAACTGCTTTTAGACTATACTTAAAGGATGGGAAAATGATCAAACACACTAAACTGATCTACTTCACACTGGCAATGCTGCTATTACCGGGTTTGTCGCTGGCTGAACTTAATCCCAAGACGATAGATAACTTTGAGCGGCCCAACCAGGCTACGGTATACCGCGTGGAAACACAAGATGAATCCACACTGTCCCTCAGCTCCTCCCAGCGGGCCAAAGAAGGCACCAATGCCCTGCAATTGGAATATAGCTTAAAGACCAGCCGTGCCGCTGGTTCGTCTGTCCTGGCGCGCTGTGAACCGGAGCTGAATGATTGGACCAATTATGACCAGCTATGGATCTGGATCAAGGGTGATGGCAGCGGCAATATTTTCAGTATCTTCTTTACTGATGCCAGCGATGAAGTCTGGGAATACCAGAACCGCGATGTGCTCTTGAGCCAGAAATGGCAATTATTAAAAGTGGACTTCAGTGACTTTATTTTAACCAGTTCCGGTGAAGATAATAACCGCGAAATAGAAAAAGGGGAGATCAAGAACTACGGTTTTGGGATCATCGGCCGGACCCCGGATTCATCCCGCGGCCTGGTTTATCTTGATGAATTTGCCGGTGCCGGGCCGTCTATCCAGCCTACCCGGAAAAGGCCGGAAGTGCCCAAGGTGGAAATGACCTATGGATTCACTGCCGAGTCTGATTGGCGCCGCACCCCGGAAAATGGGGAAGAAATGTACCATAGTTTTAATTTCAAGATCAATGGCAATATCGGTGATTTCAGCGCTTTGGCTGAGATCAGTCCCGTGTTCCAGGAATTTGGTGAAGCTGCCGCGGATGACCGCCTGGATAACCGCAGCGGTACCTGGACCCCGACCGGCGGCACCTCATCCCAATTCATGAGAGTGGAGATCCCGAATTTCCAGATGGTCGCCAGGAACGTGGGCTTCCTGGACTCGATCCAGATAGGCAACCAATGGCTCGATTACAGCAAATATACGTATTCACCGGAATGGGGATATAAAGGTATCTCTGCCGACAGTACTGGCAAAGGTTATGGCTATAACGTCTTTTACCTGAAGCACAGGTATGGTTCTTATACCTCTGGTACCCGGATCGACTATGATATCTGGGGCTTCAGGAACCGGGGCATAGTCGTGCACAGTTATGATTCAGCCAAAAGAAATACCGACGTATCCGGCACGATCATTGATTCCAGTCCCACTGACCTGCAGGCTGAGAAGATCAGCCAGGATACGATAGTGACCTATGAAGTATCGCGGGAATTAAAGAAAAAATTTATCCTGCGCGGCCGGGTAGGCGCGGACCTGTACAAAGCTCTCGCTGAAGTAGACCGGACTGATCCTTACAACCCTATTTATCTCAGGGAGAAAGATTCCCCGGTCTCAGAACAGGGCAATTTCTGGACCGGTGGATTGGATATCAACAGTCTCTGGGAAGGTGCTTATATCAATTTTGAGTATCGCAATATAGATGAACAATTCCTGCCGCGGTGGCGTTTTGACCGCAAAAATTTTGATAACGATAATGGTAACCAAAAGAGCTACAACGTCAATGCCAGCCAGGAATTGTTTGGCTTCATCCTCTCCGGCGGGTATGTGGACCTGCAACGCGCAGCTAATCCCGATTATTACCGCTACTCCAGCCGCTGGGAGATCGGTCATAGGGGATACAACGGGATGGAGATATATTTCGGCCGGGAGTACTTAAATGACTATAACTACCATACTGATAACCGGTATGGTTTCAGCACCTATCGCAATTTTAAGGTAGCGATCACCAATCTCTATCTGGCCAGCCACCTCACCAATAAAACAAATATCTATACCAAATACAGCCAATGGAGAGGCTGGGACCGCGGTCTTGAGGAATCTATCAGTAATCATTCGCTGTCTATGCGCGGTGAACATTATTTCCTGAAAAATATCGTCTTGACCATGGAATATACGCACACTCAATACTCGCATCCGGCTGACGAGCCCACTGGCACTCCATATGATGACAACCGGACCCTGGCGACATTAAAAATGTACTTCTAAGAAATACAATTACGCGAATTATTTAGAATTTGAGGAGGAATTTTATGAAGAAAAAGCTAATTATTTTGGCTTTATTTATTTTTTCCGGTATATTGTTTTTGCCGCCCGGACTATGGGCCTTGACTTCTAACAAGGATATCATTGTTGATGACGATACTAGTGATTCACCGCAGATCATTTTGCGCGACCAGGATGAGAAAACCTTGACCCTGCAAAAGTTTGATACCGGGGAAGGAGATATTACCAACAGTGAAGGAGCGATCAATATCAAGCCTTCAACTGATACGGTCCATTATCTTTCCTTGTCTACAGCGAGTAACTTGACCGGGATCTATTGGAAAGGACATTATACCAATGATCCGGCGATCCGTATCAATAGTTCAGGCGAGCTGGAATATCGCGATGAAGATGAATCTACCTGGACGACCTTGGATAGCTTGGCTGGGGGCAGCGGCAGCGGCGCGCCTACGGACGCGACCTATATTACCCAGACAGCAAACAGCAGCCTGAGCGGGGAACAAGCTTTGGGCACTTTAGCTTCCGGGATATTGAAGAATACCACGACCACCGGTATCTTGAGTATTGCCACTGCCGGGACTGATTACTATAATCCAGGCGGGACTGATGTCGCTGTTGCCGACGGCGGCACCGGCACCAGCAATGGCTCGATCACCGGCACCACGGCCCTGACCTTTACTGCCGGCGGGACCAACCAGGATGTGAACCTCAGGCCTTCTGGGACCGGCAATATCAACTTTAACAATACCACCAATAGCCGCACCTCATATGTCAACCAATGGGGTGACCTGTATATTGATAATGCCGCGGCTGTTTATACTCCCATATTGCGGATCTTGGAAGGTGGTGTCACGCCTGTTAGATACACTATTTTCCAGGGTGGGGACCAAACTGCGGATGTTACTTATACCTTGCCTGTGGATGACGGAACCGTCGGCCAGGTGCTGAGATCAGACGGCAGCGGTGTGCTGAGTTGGGTGGATCAGACCAGCGGCGCTCCCACTAGTGCCAAATATATTACCCAAACAGTTGATGGTACACTAAGCGCTGAACAGTCTTTGGGTACCTTGGCAACCGGGATATTGAAGAATACTACAACAGACGTGACCGGAGTCTTGAGTATTGCTGCCCTGGGTACGGATTATTACGGCCCCAGCGGGACTGATGTCGCTGTTGCCGACGGCGGCACCGGCACCAGCAATGGCTCGATCACCGGCACCACGGCCCTGACCTTTACTGCCGGCGGGACCAACCAGGATGTGAACCTCAGGCCTTCCGGGACCGGCAATATCAACTTTAACAATACCACCAATAACCGTACCTCATATGTCAATCAATGGGGTGACCTGTATATTGACGCGGCTGGCTCCCTTTATACAAATGGTTTGCGCTCCATAGACGCGGCTTTCACTATTACTGAAGCCAGCGCCCGTAATATAGTGAATTTCACTAACTCTGCCAATACCCGTACCACCTATATTAACCAATGGGGCGATATTTATACAGATGGCGCGGCGGCGCTCTATGCCGGGAAAGTTGGTATTGCCGGAGCGACGATCGAAACTGATTATGTTTTAGAATTGCCGAATAGTGCTACGCAAAAAGCGAAGGCTCAAGCCTGGGATACGTATTCTGATTCACGGGTAAAAACAGGGCAAGAAGTTTCAACCTACGGCATCACGGCTGTCATGAAATTGCAGCCGAAGAAATATCTGCATTGTTCATCAAAATTTGTAAATAATAAACTGGTATTGGGAGAAGGAAAAGAAACTATTGGTTTGATCGCCCAGGAAGTTTACCAGATTATCCCCGAAGCAGTCTCTAAGCCGGTTGATGAAAACAATGCGTTATGGGCTATGGACTACAATAAGCTGATACCTGTTCTTGTAAAAGCCCTACAGGAACAACAAACGCAGATCGAAGAACTGAAGAAACAAGTAGCAGAATTGTCAAAAAAGTAACCGGAGTCCTGAATGAAGCTCCATAAGTCAAAACTGATTTTGATCCTGTTTTTACTATCAACTATCAACAGTCAACTATCAACTGTCTCCGCCAGCGTGACCATTGACGCGGGGGAAACAGCAGTCCTGGCCTCAGGTGAAGAAATAGTCATTAACGGTACTTTGACCATTGCCAACACCGCGACATTGGATACCTCAGCCGGATCTGCCGGCATATCCCTGAATGGCAGTTGGCTCAATTCCGGGACCTATGTTCCGCTCACAACTAAGGTCACTTTTACCGGCACTGAAATTTCTACGATCACCGGTACTAATACTTTTTATGACCTCACGTGCACAACCGCGGGTAAGCAGTTCAGTTTTGAATCTGGGAAAGAGCAGACAGTCACAGGTGCGCTTACTTTAACCGGTACCGCGGCAAATAAAATACTTTTACGCGCCCTGACGACCGGCACTCGCTGGGGTTTTAATATGAAAAATAGCGCCCAGCATGTCGATTATATTGATGTCAAAGACAGCAGTGCTCCTGCCAATATCATTAATTGTTATCATTCGGTCGATTCCGGCAACAATGCCGGCGAATGGAAATTTGTTTCCCTGACCATTGACGATCCTGTCTCCGGCACTACGGTCAATACCACTCCGGTCATTTTCGGCAAAGCCGGCGCTCACGATCCTGTTACTTTAAAAGACAAAGATGGCCTTAGTGTGGCTACTACCTCGGCTGACAGCTCTGGTAATTATTTTGCTTTGGTGTCTACTCCCATAGCTGCCGGTGCCAACTCTTTGACTGCCTACATAGAGACTATCCAGGGCCAGTCCATTGATCTTACCGTCACTACGTCTCTAACCGGTGGGCAAACCCCGGAGATCCTTTCCTTGGCCACCGGTGAAACTATTATAGGTATAGTGCCAACCATCTCCGGCAAAAGCACTCCCGGTGCCTCGGTAAATCTTCTAAAATTGTCAGTTTTAGCTATTCTACCCTCTGTAGCAGTCTTCAGTGACAGCACATATAGATACGAGCTGATAACGACTACTACGGCTGATACCAATGGCAATTTTTCTTTTACCGCGGATGATTATAAAGACTATTTGACTCCCGGCGTTAACAGGTTCATAGTCACTGCCAATGGCGCGCGTTCCAGTATCCTGGCTGTGAATGTTGCCACCCCGATAGGAATAATTTTTGACGCGGTGAAAAATCAACCGCTCGCCAATGCCCAGGTATCTCTCTATAGGTCTGATGGGGCCCTGGCCCAGCCGGGAGTGGAGCTTGCTTCTACTGATACCAATCCGCAAACAGCCGGGAGTGACGGCTCATACGGTTTTGTAGCCAATACCGGCGACTATTATCTCACGGTACAACTGCCTAATTATAGTTATCCTGCTACCAGGAATTCTTTTACTTCTTCCAGGAACATTATTACTGGTTCCAAAATGGAAACATTCAATATCGGTTCCAGTATCCTTTATATGGATCTGCCTATGGACCCCAGCGAATCATTTTCCTGCTATCCCAGTCCGTTCAATCCTTACCAACAGAACATTACCATCCAGTATTATCTGGATAAGGACGCGGAAGTGGATATCGCTGTCTATGACCTGCTGGGCAATCTGGTCAAGACCTGGGAGATCAACAGCGGCGCCCAGTATGCCCGTAGAGGCTTGAACCAATTGCCCTGGGATGGCCGTAGCGGTTCCGGGCGCGTGATTGCCAATGGCGGCTATATTGTCCTTCTCCACGCGGATAACGCCACTAAGAAGTTTAAGATCCTGGTTATTGAGTAAAAAGCTGCTAAATGCTGGAAGCTGAATGCTGAATGTTTAAGAAATGGGAGAAAAGAGATGCTTAAGTTTGAAAATCTGGATGTTTATCAAAAAGCGCTACTTTATATTCAAAGTATTTATGAAATAACAAAGTCTTTTCCAAAAGATGAGAAATATGGACTTACTGATCAATTGAGGAGAGCTTCTGTTTCTATTGCCGCCAATATTGCAGAAGGAAGCGGGCGATATCACCGCAAGGATTACGTACAATTTCTTAGGATGGCTAGGTCATCTGCTTATGAATGTATTGCTTTACTTCAAATTTCTCTAAATCAAAAATATGTTGAAAAACAAAAATATAATAAATTTTATTCAGAGTTAGTAATAATTACAAAAATGATAAGTGGATTAATGAATAAATTGAACGAAGGTAATAGTAATGAATAAGATAAGATATTTATTAATTCTCTTAACCTTCAGCATCCAGCTTTTAGCATCCAGCATGCTATTTGCCCTCGATCTCGGTTTTGCTAAAGAAGACGGTGGGAGGCCGGGTGCATTCCTCAGCTATGGCGCGGGTGCTCGTTCATTGGCTATGGGCAAAACGTTCGTCGGAGTGGCCGATGATGCCAGCGCTACCTATTGGAATCCGGCTGGCCTCGGTTTATTAACCCAAAAAGAGATTAACACCCTCTTTGCCTCTTTATATGAGCGTACTGATCTTAGTTTCGCCAGCTATGTCCATCCTTTAAGAACATCTAGCCTTCAGTCTTCAGTCGTTAGCGATTTTGGCACCATTGGCGTGTCTATAGTTAATCTCACTTCCAGGGGATTCCAATTACGGGATGAGAATAACTATGACCTGGGAGAAGGGGGTGTGACCGAATCAGCCGCGATAATATCTTATGGTAAACAAATACAAGTACCCGATGGCAGTTGGCAGCTCGCTTTTGGAATGAATGGCAAGTTAGTCAGCCAGAATGTTGATGCCAGGAGTGACACTGATTATGGTTTGGACCTGGGAATATTGGCCACTTTTTATCCGTGGTCTGTTGGCTTAGCGGTCCAGAATGTTGTTGCTCCCCAGCTAACCTTGCTGGAAAACACGAATCAATACCCTGTTGCAGCGACTCTGGGAGCCGGCTACCGGCTATTTAGCGATAGTCTTTTGCTGGCCGTGGACGTAAATAAGATGGTAGACCGGGCTTTTAAGGTTCATTTTGGCGCTGAATATTCTCTCGCTCAGATGATGGCGATCCGGGCAGGAATAGATGAGACAGAGCTGACTGCGGGACTTGGATTCACCTGGCAGAAATATACTCTGGATTATGCTTTTGCCTATCATGACGCCATAGCCGGACAAAAAGACCTGGGTGTTTCCCATCGCATGGGCATCAGTGTGAAATTTTGATACGTTAGATGGCGCCAAACCTTGCCTTTCAGGGCGAGGTTCAAAAGCGCCGCTCAGTATGGCTTCGACTGAGCTCAGCCGAAGGTCAAACCCTGAGCAAACCTCGGACGAACCATGAGTTCGAGGTGCGTCGAATGGGTTGATTCCCTTGACAAAATAGAAATATCTGCTATATTTAACAGATAGCAACAACAAAAGCAGTAGTATGGTGAAGGTTGTAGAAGTAGGTATAGAAGTAAGTATTTAGGTAAGAGCCATAAGACTACAGACCTCAGACCAAACTTACTTCCAAAACTTACACCCACTGACAGTTTTTATTTAAAAGGATAATTTATATGGCAAAGTTCTTAATTACTGGCGGGGCTGGTTTTATCGGCTCCAATATCACCGAAGCCTTGCTCAAGAAAAAGCATAAAGTCCGCATTCTGGACAACTTTTCCACAGGGAAGATGTCCAATATTGCCGGTTTTCGCTCTAAGATCGAGATCATCAAAGGCGATATCCGCGATGTCAAGACAGTCAATAGGGCGGTCAAAGGTGTGGACTATGTCCTGCACCAGGCAGCCTTGCCTTCAGTGGCCCGTTCAGTTGCTGATCCGGCTACCAGTAACAAGGTCAATATCGAAGGGACCTTGAATGTCCTGATCGCCGCCCGCGATCATAAGATCAAGCGCCTGGTCTATGCCGCGTCAAGTTCTGCTTATGGCGATACGCCGATATTACCCAAGGTAGAAACCATGCCCTCCAATCCCCAGTCACCCTATGCCACGACTAAACTGGCCGGAGAGCTGTATTGCCGCAATTTCTCTAAAATATTCGGTGTGGAAACAGTCTGCCTGCGCTATTTTAATGTCTTTGGCCCCAAGCAGGACCCGGCTAGTTTCTACAGCGCGGTCATTCCCAAGTTTATCAGCTCCATGCTCAGGGGCGAATCCCCGCATATCAACGGTGACGGCAGGCAAAGCCGTGACTTTACCTATATTGAGAATGTAGTATCAGCCAATATCCTGGCCTGTACCGCTCCCAACGCCTCCGGTGAAGTATTCAATATTGCCTGCGGCAAACGTTACACTGTCGTTGAATTGGCGGAAAAAATTGCCCGGATCCTGCGTATGACCCTGGAACTGGAATTCGGCCCGGCTCGCCCGGGAGATGTGAAACATTCGCTGGCTGATATCCGCAAAGCTAAAAGAATATTAAAATATACCGTGAAAGTGGATTTTAACGAAGGCCTGCGCCGCACTATTCACTGGTTCATTACTGGAGGGAAATAAGATGCAAGATGAAAGACTAAAAAAGATCCTTGAGAAAAAAGCCAGATGCGGTATTATCGGTCTCGGCTATGTCGGCTTGCCCCTGGCTGTGGAATTAGCCAAAGTCGGCTTTGATGTGACTGGCATAGATGTGGACCAGCGCAAGACAGATGCTATCAATAAAGGTATTTCCTATATTCAGGATGTACCAACTAAGGAACTCAAGGAGCTGGTCAAAGCCGGCAAACTCCGTGCTACTACTGATTTTAGCGTACTCAAACATATCGATACTATCAATATTTGCGTTCCGACCCCTTTGCGTAAATCCAAAGATCCGGATATCTCCTATATATTGTCTGCTACCACAGAAATAGCCAAATACCTGCATAAAGGTCAACTCATTATCCTGGAAAGCACTACTTATCCCGGCACCACTGAAGAAGTGATGCAACCCATGCTGGAAGAAAAGGGACTTAAAGCCGGCCGTGATTTCCACCTGGCTTTTTCACCGGAACGCGTTGATCCGGGCAATCCCCAGTTCAAAACCAAAAATATTACCAAAGTAGTGGGCGGCTACACTCCCAGATGCACTGCGCTGGCAGTGGCCTTATATAGCCAGGCCATTGATAAGGTTTTACCGGTCAGCTCTACCCGGGTAGCCGAGACAGTCAAACTCTTGGAAAATACTTTTCGTTCGATCAATATCGGTATGGTCAATGAAATGGCCATCATCTGCAACAAGCTCGGTATCGACGTCTGGGAAGTGATCGATGCCGCGGCTACCAAGCCATTCGGTTTTATGCCATTTTATCCTGGCCCCGGTATTGGCGGTCATTGCATTCCGCTCGACCCGCATTACCTATCATGGCGGGTGCGTTTGGAAGGATATGAAGCCAGGTTCATCGAGCTGGCAGGACAGATCAACCGCTCCATGCCGGAATATGTCATTAACAAGCTAAACGATGCCCTGAATGACAAAGGCAAGTCAGTTAAAAAATCCAAGATCCTGGTCCTGGGAGTGGCTTACAAAAATGATATTGATGATGTCCGCGAGTCGCCGGCCATTGATTTCATTAAACTCCTGCTGAAAAAAGGCGCTAAAACCAACTATCATGACCCATTCATCCCAAACCTGGGACATGAGGGTATCGCTTTGAAGTCTGTGCCTCTGACTGAAAGCGTGGTCAAGTCTGTAGATGCCGTTGTCATCATCACTAAGCATAAAGCCATTGACTACAAATGGCTGGTTTCCAAAGCCAAATTGGTCATTGATACCCGTAATGCCACCAAAGCCCTTGGCCAACGGAATAATGTAGTGAAATTGTAAAGAACGGCTTGACAAAAGCTGTTTTCTCTGTTATATTTATTCTATCTTTTACTAATGTACTGGCAACTGTTCCTCGCTTTGACTGCTTTTCGCATTTACTGTATTTAAATGTAGTTCAGTAGAGATCCTACAGGCTACAAAAGTGTATAGCTACACTTGTGTAGCTTTTTATTTTCAAAACCAGTGGTATAACCTGGTATAACTAAATCGTATAAAATCGATAAAGGGGAAAAAATGAAACGCTGCGTAAAATGCATCATGCCAGACACAGCCAAGGGAATTAAGTTAGATGAAAAAGGACTGTGCCAGCTTTGCCGTGATTTTAAACCATATGTCCCAAAAGGGGAGCAGAAGCTCCGCGCAGATATAAAGGATTTTATTGATCCTAAAGCAGAGTATAATTGCATTGTACCAGTTAGCGGCGGCCGGGACAGTTCCTATGCCCTCTATTATGTCAAAGAAGTATTAGGCCTGAAGCCATTAGCTGTTCATAATGACAATGATTTTGAAACAGAAGTCGCTACTAATAACCTGAATGTAATAACCAAGACTCTAAACATCCCTTTGCTGCGGATCCAGTCAGCTAATCATATAACCAAGACCATTGTTGCGGAAAAATTCAAAATGAATGCTCCTTTTGGTCCCGGACTGGTAGTAGAGCAAACCTGCGAAGCCTGCAAATATGGCTTTGAATCTGCCTCCTACAATACTGCCAGGAAAAAAGGCATCAAAGTCATCTTCTGGGGTGATTCTGTAGATGAATCTACTACGCCTTATCACTCGCTCTACAAGCATTATCTCCCTTCCAAATGGAAAAGACTGTTCTCGCCTAATGCCCTCAGCTTATTCAAATATAAAAAATACTACAACCAAATGAAACAAGAATATGGGCCCTGTTCCCCAGCCGGGCTGAAAGAGATACATTTATTTGACTACATTCTCTGGGACCAGAGGGTGATCGTTGACGTCATCCAGAACAAAATGGGCTGGTCTGTGCCCAAAGATTCAGCTACGACCTGGAGGACAGATTGCTCGATAGTGCCTGTGGTTAATTACTTAACAGAAAAAGCCTGCGGGGTCAGTAAGTTGGAGATCGGATTCAGTAATATGGTTCGCAGCGGCAAAATGGACCGGGACGAAGCGCTCAAGGCTGTGGAACAGGTAAAAAACAACACTGATGTGGAAAAAATTAAAGATTTCCTGCGGCAGATGAGCATCAGCAACAAAGATATCAATCGCGTTGTATAAGAAAGAAATGTAATAAGTTGAAAGTTGTAGAAGTAGGTATGGAAGTAGGAAGTTAGTTTTAAGACTTTAAACCCAACTTCCCAAGACCTCAAACCAAACCTACTTCCAAAACCAACACCCAATAACAGTTTCTATCAGTCTAATCGTATTTAATAAACGGAGGTTACTTTAGTATGAATGGTCATCTGACAGTCTGCCAAGTATGCCAAAGACTACATTGCCATCCCAATACTCTCAAGAGATGGGAAAAGCGGTTGAGCCTGAAGGTAAAGCGGGACTACCGGAACTATCGCATTTACACCGAGGACGACATCAAGAGGATCGAATCCTATATTACTCAGGAAAAATAATTTTCCCAAAAAGGACACCCGATGAAAAGAAAAGCTCTTATCTCTGTTTTTGTTTTAACTACTATCTACCAACTATTAACCACGAACGGTTTTTGCGCCGAAAACTTCAGCGACCTGCATTCCAGCGCTCGCACTGCCGGGATGGGCACTGCTTTTACCGGCCAGTCTGATGATGTCGCATCCCTCTGGTTCAATCCAGCGGGTACCAGCCAGCTCACCCATATCCAGTGTCTCTATACCAACAGTACCCCTTATATCACCCGGGTAAATGTGCCCTATTATATGTCCCATTCTTTTGGCATGGTAGTCCCTTATAAATATAGTGCCTGGGGATTTGCCTGGAATAATTACCGCGTCAAACAGATTTACCAGGAAAACACAATATTACTGAACTTCTCCCAGAATTTGAATCCTTTTCTTCCCTGGGAGATGAATGAGATAGCTCTCGGCCTGAACCTGAAGGGCCTATTTTACGCGCCCAATAAAACCGGGCAGGATATTTTTGATACCATGTCCGGTGGCGAAGGATCAAGAAGCGCTTTTGGCGTTGATGCCGGCTTGCACTACAAGATCAATAAATCGCTTAAGCTCGGTATTGCCGCTCTTAACGTGAACGAACCAGCGGTTCATATTATAGATGATTCCCAGCGCCTGCCAATTCAGACCAGGGTAGGGTTATCCTATAAACTGCCAGTTTTGCCAGTTTTGAGTTTCATCGGGATAGAACAGCAGATCACTGCTAATGTTGACGCTATACGCAGCCAGGGCAAGTGGCAATCAAATGCCGGCGCTGAAATACCCTTTTTTAATAAACTCTTTACCCTGCGCGGCGGCGTCAATTCTACTGAAGCGTCTGCCGGGCTAGGTCTGGGCACCATGCAAACTAAAAAATTTGCTTTTAACTTTGATTACTCGTTCATTTATGGTTATGGCAAAGACCTGCGTGACCGTCAGCATATGGTGTCGATCAAGATCAACCGCTTGTTATCCAAGAAAACAGAAGCAGTGGAAACACCGGAAGAAGAAGTCTCCCCATACCGTTTGGGGCCTGATGACGTCCTGCAGATCATTACCCGCAATCATGATGAATTCAGCGGCAAATTCACTATTGACCCTTATGGCAAGATCTTGATCCCGATGATCGGCGAGATCAAGGCCGAGGACCTGACCCGCGAAGAATTTGTCGAAGTCTTGAAAGAAGAGATCGGTAAATACGTACAAGATCCTAACGTCATGGTTTCCATTATGCAATACCGCAGCAAAGTAGTCTATATCCTGGGTGAAGTACGCTCTCCTGGTAAATACCCGGTGGAAGGCGATTCCATCGCTTTGCGCGATGCTATCGCTTCAGCGGGCTTCCCGACAGGATTAGCTGCCACCTGGAGAGTCTATATTATCAAACCCAGGACAGTCCGTCCCAGCTACAAGATCGTGAATTTGTACAAAATACTATATCGCGGCAAGATGAAAAACAATGTAACGCTCACTCCGGGAGACATCGTTTATGTGCCATCCACCATGTTGGGCAAACTGTCAAACAGCCTGAGCTACTTGCTTGATCCGTTCTATAAGACCAGGAACCTGGCAACGCCATTATCAACGCCGAAACCTTTAGTTGACGAAACCCAAACTACGATTACTAAGTAGAAGTAGGGTGAAGGTTATGGAAGTAGGTATGGAAGTAGGTCTAAAGTTATTGGTTTGATTATACTGCGAAAGGTAAAAAATGGAAACTAAGAAAATCATCAAGAGCTTTTACGATTTAGATGTGTATCAAAGAACATATAATGCAAGTATACAAGTAATGACAAAGATAGTTGCAACACTGCCGGAAAGTGAGAAATTTGATCTGAAAGATCAGTTATCCAGATCTTGCAAGGCAATACCAAGATTGATAGCAGAAGGGTATGCTAAAAAGCATCAAAAAATGGGATTTCAAAAATATCTAGATGATGCTATGGCAGAAAACAATGAAACTATTGTAAGTTTAAGTCACTGTAGAGATATTTACCCCGATAAAATTGATACTAATTTGTGTAAAGAGCTTATAAGTTTGTACGATATCACCGGGAAACAGTTATATAAGCTTTCGCTAGCTTGGACAACGTTTAAAAGGAAGGAAAGTTAGTAAGTAAGAGCCCAGTACCCTAAGACCTACTTCTATACTTACTTCCAAAACTTACACCTAACAACTTAATTTAAAAGGAGCTTAAACTAAAATGGAATCGATTCAATTCACCATCCGCGACTACTTGATGATCTTTTTCCGCCGCAAATGGATATTTATTATTACCTTGTCTGTGTGTCTCATAGGAGGGATGATCTATGTCCTTTCCGCTCCCAAGGTATATAATTCCGCGTCTATTGTCTATATCCAAAAAGCTGATATCCTGAATCCCTTGATGGATAAAATGGCAGTTACCAGCCAGTACAACGAGACGATCAAGACCATGCGGGAGCGCATCCTGAGCTGGCCCCGGTTGGTTAGTATGACAGAGGCGGTCAGAATGACTGGGACCATAAAGACACCGCTTGATTTCGAAAAATATATCATAGATCTCAGAAAGAGGATCAATATTGAAATGTTCAACCAGGACCTGGTGCGCATTTCATTTGAAGATAAAGACCCGTATTTAGCCAAGCAGGTAGTGGAATATCTCACGAATAATTTTATCGATGAAACCATCCAGCTCAAAAGCGAAGAAGCAGTCAAAGCTATTGATTTTATAAGAGAACAGCTAAATGTGTACCGTGACCGCCTGGAAGCATCAGAAAAAGACCTGGGCGAATTGAAAGTCAAGGCTGAGATCGAAAGCATTGATAAACAAAAAGGGCTGATCAAAGACCAGCTCTCACGGCAGGATAAAGTAGTGGTCTCTGAAGTGAAAAAGGAACAGAATCCGGTCATTAAACAGTTAAATGAGCATATAGCGAACTTAGAGAAAGAACTAAGCCGCCTGCTGATCGACTCTACCGAACAGCATCCCAGGGTCCAGGAACTGCGTAAAGAGATCACCAAAACCAGGGAAAAACTCTCCCAGGAGATGGAAAAAACCAAGTCAATCAGCGTGGAAGAAAAATCAGCTACCAATCCGATCTACGCTGAATTGGACCAAAAATTGAAGGGCTTAGAATTGAAACGTGAGGAACTGCTGCAAAAGCAGGCAGAGATCAAAGCCAAGCGCGGCAAGTATAAACTGGCAAACGTTAGCGACGCGGAACTCACTGCCATGGACCGCGATGCCCAGGTAAATGAACAACTCTATACTTCGCTCTTGTCCAAAATGGAAAGCGCGCGTATTTCCCAGCAAATGGAAAACCTGGATAAAGGCACCAGGTTTAAAGTGATCGACCCGGCTCGTATGCCGTTAAAACCATCCAAGCCAGACATCTTTAAATCGATCTTGATGAGTATCATCCTTGGTTTGGGTTTGGGCTTTGCCGGCATTTACTTATTGGAATATCTGGACCATTCTTTAAGAAATATAGAAGACGCTAAAGGCTTTCTTGCCAAACCGATACTTGGCGCTATTTCTAGGATATCTTTGGAAGAAGACGCCACCAAGAATGTCAACCGTATCATCCGTTCTTAAGTAAGTAAATACGAAAGGCAGTCAAGACGAAAGGCAGTTGCCAGTAAGAACAAAGAGCAGTTTAATAAGAATACTGTATTTAGCAGTTACTGCACTTCGTATTAACTGTTTCTCGCATTGACTGGCACCCGTCTTTAGTTCTTACTGTATTTGTATTGACTGGCAACTGTTCTTCGTTCTGACTGTATCTCGTACTGACTAGCGACTTTGAAAAAGGAGCCCCAAAATGGAAAACGACAAAATTCACTTAGGCAAATCCAGGACCGCGACTGTGGACGAAAAAGTCATTGTTCCCAGCATTTCTTCCGGCATAGACAAGAGTATCCTGACCTATTACCAGCCCAAAGGCGCTATTGCCGAACAGTATCGCACCCTGCGCACCAATCTCAAGCGGATCAACAAAGATGATCCGATCAAGACCGTTGTTCTGACCAGCTCAGTGCATAATGAAGGAAAATCCACTACTTCAGTTAATCTGGCAGTGGCTATGTCTTATGAAAAAGACCGCAAGGTTTTGCTGATCGATGGCGATCTGCGCAAAAGCAAAGTCCATCTGCTTTTAGGCATGAAAAATACCAAAGGCCTTTCCGAATTGCTTAATTCCCAGGCTACCGTGGAAGAAGTCATACAACACACCCAGATCCCTGGCTTGGATATCATTACTGCCGGAGCAGTGCCTGCGGATCCCAGTGAATTATTGGAATCACAGAAAATGAAAGATTTCTTATTATCCATGAAATTGCAATATGACTTTATTATTGTCGATACGCCACCGATCATTCCGCTCACTGATGCCGCTGCCCTGGGTGTCAATGTGGATGGGGTAGTGATGGTCGTGCAGACCAACCGGACCAAAAAAGAAGTGGTCACGCAGGCAGAAAATCTCTTACAACAGGCAGGATGCAATCTCCTAGGCTTCATCCTGACCAATGTCGAATACTACATCCCCAGCTACTATTACAAGTACGTATAAAAAGGAGCCTAAAATGAAAAAGAACCGTAACTTTAAACTTAACACTCTGCAATTAACACTGTTTATGGCGCTTGTTCTATCAGCTATCAACTATCAACCATCAACAGGATTCGCTGCTCTAAAAGACAATCTCAGCGAATCCTACCTCTATCCCAATCCTGTCCGCACCTCCCTGGGACATGATAAGGTTACTTTTGAAAACCTGACCAACAATGTGATCATCAGGATATTCAAGACCAACGGTGATATAGTCAGGGAGATCAATGCCACTGACACCAATGGTACTGTCACTTGGGACCTGACCAATGATAACGGCAAAAAGATCGCCAGCGGTATGTATCTTTATCTCATCACCAATGAAGCCGGCGACAAACTCAAAGGCAAACTCGCGATAATCAGATAAAAGAACCGTTCATGGTTGGTCGTTCGTAGTTCATCGTAAAAAAAGAGGAGATGATTTTGCCGAATTTTCAACAACTTGATGTTTATAAAATAAGCCAAGAGTATATTAAAGAAATATATCAAGTAACCAAAAAATATCCAAGCGATGAAAAATTCGGATTGATTGACCAAGTAAGAAGGGCTGCGGTTTCAATAACAGCAAATATAGCCGAAGGTTGCGGAAGATATCACTCTAAAGATTTCACTCAGTTTTTACGAATAGCTAGAGGCTCTTCATACGAAGTAGTTGCTCTTTTAGACGTATCTTTAAATTTAGAATATATAAGCAAGAAAGAATACGATGGGTTGCTCATAAAAGCTGATCGTATAAACAAAATGTTAAACGGACTTATCAATTCTATCAAGAAATAAAGGAGATTTTATGAATTTACGGTTTAAGCTTGTTTTGGTATTCGTCTTAATACTACTAACGACGAACCACGAACCACGAACGGTTTTTGCTGCTTCACACTCCAACTCCGGCACCACCAGTGCCCAAGTCCTTGAGCAAAAACCCGGCACTCGTCCGGCCGCCATGGGTGGAGCTTTTGCCGCGATTGTTGATGATTCCAACGCTGTCACCTACAATCCCGCCGGTTTGGCCTATTTGACCAAAACAGAGCTCCAGTTCAACCAAAACAAATATTTCTCTGAAGTCACTTCCAACTATATCGGCTGGGTCTATCCATTGGACGAAATGCATGCCCGGAATGTTTTTGATATGGGCACCCTGGCCGGCAACGTCAACTTTGTTGACTATGGCACAATAGCTGGCAGGGATAATTCAGGCAACGACAGCGGCGAATTCGGCGCCAGGGACAGAGTTATCTCTCTGGCCTATGGCAAGGCCTTCACTACTAATTTCTCCATCGGTATAGCCGGCCGGCAAATTGTTGAAGAGATAGCCGCGACCAAAGCTCATGGATACAGCTTTGATGCCGGGGTGCTTTTCACCAATATTATGGATACCTTTAATATCGGCATCGCTGCCCAAAATTTAGGAGATAAGATCACCTTTGACAAGGAAGCAGCGCCGTTACCTACAAATTATGTAGTTGGAACTGCTCTTAACCTTTTTGCGAACCGCCTAACCCTAGCCGCTGACCTGAACAAGCCGGTCAATGATTACTATCATTGGAATTTTGGCAGTGAATTCTGGCTCACCAATGTCCTGGCCTTGCGCTTGGGGTATGATACCAAGCATGATATCGGCAACGGGCTCTCCACTGGTATCGGTTTAAGTTTGCAGGACTTTGAATTTGCCTTTGTTCCGCTCTCAGAGCTAGCCATCAACTATGCCTATGTTCCTCACGGTGACTTGGGAGTTATTCACCAGATAGAGCTGGTTCTGAAGATAGGCATTGAGTAA
>JAQTQE010000052.1 GCA_028712365.1 bacterium | reverse complement strand
TTTATTCCCAGGACCATGATAATAAGCACTAAGGACGCGCCATACGCGATCGCTTTTTGTTCTTTAGGGTGGCTGCCTTCAGTCATTAAGGCATATATATGATACGGTAGGGCCATGACTTCGCTGTAAATGGAATCTGGCAGTTTACGGATATAAAAGGTCGCTGCCGTGAAAAGGATAGGAGCTGTTTCCCCGGCTACCCGGCCGACGCCAAGTATAGCTCCGGTGATGATACCGCCAATAGCATTGGGCAAGACGATCTTGTAAATGGTCTGCCACTTGGTAGCACCCAGAGCCAGTGAAGCTTCCCGGAAGCCGTGCGGTACCAGCAGCAAAGCTTCCTCACTGGCCCGGATTATTACTGGCAGTATCATTATCCCGAGAGTCAGGCTCCCGGAGAGTATAGAAACTCCGAACTTCAGGTAATTGACGAAAAGAGCCAAACCGAATAAACCAAAGACAATTGAAGGCACGCTAGCCAGGTTGCTGATCCCAATACGGATAATACGGATGATCTTGCCCTGGGTGGCATATTCAGTCATATAAATCGCTGCCAATATACCCAGCGGCAGGGCGAACAGTATAGCTCCGATAGTAAGATAAAAAGTACCTAATATGGCGGGGAAGATACCGCCGGCAGTCATGCCTTTCTCCGGCATTTTGGTTAGGAAATCCCAGCTGATCACGGTAATGCCGCGGCTAAACAGGAAGTAAAGTAAAATACCCAGAATAATAAAGATAATGAGCGCGGCTAAACGCACGGTCATAAAGCCTATTTGTTGTTTAAGTTCTCGCCATTTCCGGTTATTCGTTGCGTTGATCATTATACGATCCTTTTCCTAAAGCGTTGGGCGACCAGGTCAGCAATGATATTGAAAATAAGGGTCAGGATAAAAAGCACTACCGCGATGCCAAATAAAGCGTAATAATGTTCACCGCCAACAGCAGTTTCACCCATCTCCGCCGCGATAGTGGCAGTCATGGTTCGCACCGGCTGCAGGAATGAATGCGGAATTACAGCCGCGCCGCCGCCGACCATAAGTACAGTCATGGTTTCACCTATAGCCCGGCCCATGCCCAAAATTACCGCTGAACTAATGCCGGAAAAAGCCGCCGGGACAGTTACCTTAATCATGGTTTCCCAGCGGTTGGCGCCTAAGGCATATGAAGCTTCTTTGAACCCGCGCGGTACCGCGGAAATACAATCTTCGGAAATACTGGTTATAGTGGGGATAGCCATAATTCCTAATAATATCGAGGCATTCAAGGCGTTGAGCCCGGTAGGCAGTTTGAAAATATTTTGCAGGAGAGGAGCGATCACGACCATGCCGAAAAATCCCAGCACGACAGAGGGAATGCCAGCCAAGACCTCTACCGCTGGTTTCAGTATTTCTTTTAAGTTAGTTGAGGCGATCTCAGAGATATAAATAGCCGCGCCCAGTCCCAGCGGTACTGCCACCAGTAAAGAACCAATAGTTACCCATAATGATCCGAGTATTAGCGGCAGGATGCCGAATTCTGGCGGGTCATAAGTGGGATACCAGTGCCGGCCCAGTAAGAAATCCAGGACTTTTATCTCCTTGAACAGGGGTAAGCTTTCCTTAAAAAGGATGATGATAATGCCGACTAATAAAATATTGGATAGGAAAGCAAAGAAAAGAAAAAGCCATTCAAGCATTAATTCTTTAGTTTTCTTGTTACTAGTCATTATTTGATCCTTTTAATAAAAAACGATTGGCTAAAAGCATCAGGGATTAAAAATCCGCAGATGCTTTTAGCCGGGGTGTAAGAACGATGGCGCTCTTACTTTACTGCGATAAATCCTACTTCTTCGACTAACTTCTGACCTGTTGGGCCTAAGAGATAATCCAGGAATTGCTTAGCCAGGCCTTTAGGCGCGTCGTTAGTATACATATATAACGGGCGGCTGATCGGATATTTGCCGCTGATCACGGTTTCCTTTGTTGCTGTGACGCCATTAACTACCAGGGATTTGACTTCATTAGTGACATAACCTAAGCCAATATATCCGACAGCTCCGGGAGTAGTAGACACCGAAGTTAAAATGGCCTGGTTGGAAGCCAGCATCATTGCGTCTTCTCTTACTTTGCTCCCTTTGAGCACTTTTTCATTAAAAACCTCAAAAGTGCCGCTAGCCGTATCCCGGGAAATGACCACGATCGTCCCCCCGCTGCCGCCAGCATCGCTCCATTTACTGATTTCGCCGGTATAGATCTTTTTTGCTGTCTCGAGTGAGATGTTGTTAATACTATTGGCTTTATTAACTACGATACAGATCCCGTCTTTGGCGATTACTGTCCCGACCATACTGACGCCTTTGCCCCGGGCAGTGGCGATCTCCTTGGCTTTAGCGGCGCGGGAAGAATTGCCAATGTCTACAGTGCCGTCAATAATTGCCGCGACTCCTACCCCGGAACCGCCGCCCCTGACGCTGATATCCACATCAGGATTGGTATTCATGAATTCTTCTGCCGCTTTCTGGGCTATGGGCAGGACGGTAGTGGATCCGCTCATGGTCAATTTCTGCCCCGCCAGTACATTGCCGGCTATCAAACTTAAGGTGCTTAGCAGACATATTATTTTTACTACTTTTTTCATAGTTGTCTCCTTTTAAATTATCCGCGTAATCCGTTTCCGAATCCGCGCCTGCCCCCGCGGTTTTGATCCCGATTTATCGGGATCAGCAGGGGGTAATCTTGTTTCTACTGAACAAATACTCTCGAAAAACTCCAGGCTAACTGCGCCAAGTACTGAGTTGTTGCGGCTGTAGCGCTGTTTTCCGGATCATCTTTTTGGTAATTCAATTGCAGTAAAACACCTTTGGTAATAGCATAATTTACACCGGCTATTATGGTTTTAACTTTGTCATTAGTGGTATCAGTGTTAGGATCCCAGCTATCATACCTGGCCAGTACGGTCCAGGCTGGATTCAACTGGTACGAGGGCATCAGTGAGAACCCTTTCTTCTTAATACCTGTGAATGTGTTAGTAGTCGTGCTGTAAGTATCGATCTTCTGGTCAATGTATTCTCCCCACATATCAAATTGTCCAAATGCGGTGCGAACCATACCAACCATTAAATTGTTAGTATTATAGGCAGTATTCCCGGTAGAAGCGACTGTCCCCTGCAGGTCGCGTTTGTAACTGGCGCCTAAGGTCAAACCAGGAATAATAATGAACCGGGCATCAGCTACCACAGCCACTTCCGTGTTAACATCAGGGCTAAGGGCTTTTTTATAACCTTCACCATTATATATACCGACAGCATAAGTACCATACCCCATGGGGAAATAACCGTTCACGACCAGGCCATTATCCGCTGAAGCATCAATACCGTTCCGGTCTATAAATTCCTTCTCGATAATACGGTAATCATAATCATAGATCAATCCGAGATAGTTCTTCTGTAAACCAAAGGTTAATTTCCCTTCCGGGATCCCTATCGGCAGGTCCACATAGCTTTCTTTAAGCTTAATACCAGCCCCATCTTTGAAATCACTGGTCTTGGCAGAAAAGAAATCCGCGGTCCATTGTCCCTTGATCGTGTCAGTGAACTGGTAGGCGTACCGGACATAACCCCGGTCTACCGAGAATCCGGAATCAGTAGTCTTATCAGTATCTTTCAACGGACCTTGCAGGTCCTTGCTTATTATCCTTGTCCTTAACCAGTTTGTTCCACTAAAGGTCCAATCACCGGCAGCGGCAAAGGCCATTTGACTCAAGTTTAACAGTAACATACAAACAACTGCTGTTTTTACGACTTTCAACATGTCTTCCTCCTTTTATTTTTAGTCTTGTTACATTTTTGTTTTTTTGCCTGTCACACCTCCTTTGCTAGGTTGCTCTAGAGAGCATATTAATATTTTATATAAGTTAATTATAAATAATCCATGTTAGGGTGAAATGAGCCCTAAGTAAAATGTACGTTAAACCGAAACTGTTTCCCGGGACAATACCCGTCGAACTATTTTCACCAATTCTTTGACGTTAAAAGGCTTAGCGATATATTCGGCTGCTTTTAAATCAAAAGATTTATTGATTACTTCTTTGTTGATCAAAGCGCTGATAATGATTACCGGGATGCGGTATAACCGCATATTGCGTTTAAGCAAGTGCAGGATTTCATGGCCATTCAAGCCCGGCATCATCAGGTCCAGCAGGATTAAGTCTGGCTTGATCTTGCTGGCCAGCTCCAGCACTGTCTCCCCGTTGGGCAGGGCAATGACATTGAATCCTTCTTTGCCCAGGTTGTAGGTGAGCAATTCAATAATATGCAGGTCGTCTTCAACGATTAAAATGATCTTATTATCCATGGTTAATTCTCTCCTTATTATTTTCTGGAGAAAGTTTAACAGCTGGTAATAAGAAATGAATTAGAACGGTGTAAATTGTGGGTAAAGTTAATACGGTTGCGATTATTGGTTGGAGGTTCGTGGCGAATATCTGGGGCCTTGTATCTGGAGTCTGGGGTCTGTTTTACAGCGGGAGGGTGAACCAGAAGGTGGATCCTTGTTCCTGGATGCTTTCTACGCCGACTTGACCGTGGTGGGCTTCAATGATATGTTTGACGATGGATAAACCAAGACCGGTGCCGCCCAGGTCGCGGGAGCGGGCTTTGTCCACGCGGTAGAATCTCTCGAAAATGCGGGGCAGGTCGGCAGAGGGAAGGCCGATGCCGGTGTCCTGTACCTTTATTTTCAGGAAATCAATCTGGAGGTCGGCGCTTATGGTGATGGTGCCGTTTTCCTTGTTGAACTTGATGGCATTGTCGATCAAGTTGATCATGACTTGGGCGATTTTGTCTTGGTCTGCCCGGACGGCAGGAAGGGAACCGGTAATATTTACCGCGCAGGTGATTTTGCTCTTGGCCAGCTGCGGAGTAAAAGTTTCCACTGTTTTGCGGATGATCTCCGGCAGGGCTACCGGCTTAAATTCCAATTGTATTTCCTTGGATTCCAGTTTAGACAGCTCCAGGATATCGTTAATAAGTTTTCCCAGCCGGTCAGCGTGTTCCTGGATAATGGAAAGGAAGCGGCGATTATTGTTTTTGTCTTCCAGCGCTCCGGCCAGTAAGGTTTCGATAAAACCCTTAATGGAGGTCAAGGGAGTTTTTAATTCATGGGAAACATTGGAAATGAATTCTTTACGCACATTTTCCAGATGTTTCAAGGTGGTAATATCATGCAGGACCAGGACTGCGCCTACGGTTTTGTCTTCGTTGGTCAGCGGACTGGCATAGACTTGGAAGATCTTCTGCACCGGCACGAGAATGGATAATTCACTTTGCTGCGGTTGTCCTGAGCGCAAAGTCAGATTCAGTATTTCATCCAATTCATTATTGCGGACAGCTTCCAACAGCATCTTATTTCGGCAATTAGCTGCGGTTACCGCAAAGATCTTCTCAATGGACTTATTGATCAGCAAGATACGGCTATCCAGATCACAGGCGATCACTCCTTCGCTCATACTGGAGATAATAGCCGTGATCTTGTTTTGTTCATTTTTAATAGCTTCGATATTTCCCTGTTGTTGCTGAAATAACAGGTTGAGTGATTTGGCCAAGCTGCCTATCTCATCTTGCGTCGTGACCGGTATTTTCTGGGACCAATTTCCCTTGATCGCCTCTTGGGTCATGGCATTGATCTGGCGGATCGGCTTGGTTATGAAATAAGCCGAGACATATCCCAGGATAATAGTCAGAAGCAAGGCCACGATAATACCGATCCAGAGATTTTTCAGGATATTAACCGTCAGGGTATTGACCGTGGTGACAGGCAGCGCTACCCTGATAATGCCGCTTATTTCTCTCTGGTTGGTTTTAGCCGGTATGGCGACATAGAGCATGTTTTTTTGCAAAGTATAGCTATAGCGGGTGCTTGCTCCTGTTTTCCCCTGCAAAGCGTCTATTACTTCCGGGCGGGTGAGGTGGTTTTCCATGATCTCGGGATCGGATTCAGAGTCACCCAGGACCTTCCCGTCCTTCGCGATGACGGTGATCCGGGCTCTTGATTTTTGTTTGGCTATCTGGACCAAGGGCTGGATCTGGTTTGTGTTTCCCTGGTGAATGACTGGCGCGGGAATAAATTCGGAGATCAACTGCGCCTTGGTCACCAACTCATTTTCAAGCTGGGCTTTTGATTCATAATTTAACTTGTACAGGAGAATAAAGGTGGTGCAGGAAAAAACCAATACCACCAGCAGAAGGTAATTAATGATGAGCTTGGTTGATACATTTATTTTCATAGTCAGCTTTCCAGCTCCAGGCGGTAACCGACATTCTTGATAGTGATAATGCGGTCGGCAATGCTTTTTAATTTTTTGCGGAGGTAAAGGATGTGGACGTCAACAGTGCGGGTAGTGATTTCCAGGGAATAGTCATAACCCCAGACATTTTCCAGCAGCTTATCGCGTGAAATTACCCGGCTGTGGGCATTGATCAGGGCTTTAAGCAGTTCAAATTCTTTGGTGGTGAGTTCTACCGGTTTGCCTTTCTGGGTGACCAGGTACTTACTAAAATCAATAGCCACATCGCCGATCCTGATCATCTCTGCCTGCTTGGCTTCAGGATTCATCCGCCGTAACAGGGCTTTAATACGGGCGATGAGTTCTTTCATGCTGAAAGGTTTGGTAATATAATCATCAGCTCCGAGTTCCAGGCCGACGATCTTATCACTTTCGGATGACTTGGCGGTCAGCATGATAATCGGTATATGGCTGGTCTTGGTATCTTTTTTCAGGATGCGGCAGACTTCCAGGCCGTCTATTTCCGGCAGCATCAGGTCCAGCAGGATCAGGTCGGGATGGTTTTTTCGCACTAAGTCAAGCGCCCGTTGCCCATTATTAGCGGACTGGATCTTGAAATTCTCTTTTTCCAGGTTGTATTGCAGTAATTCTACGATGTCTTTTTCGTCTTCTACAACCAGTATTTTTTCTTTAGCCATGCGTTCCTCTTGATATCCGGCTCGAATACGGCATTATTTTATCAAAGCTAAGAGTTAATTGCAATGTTTATTCTGCTTCTATCCCGGCATCAAAATAGTACTTAGCCAGGTTCTGCAACCCAGTGTGCATTGACCGCCACAGGTCTTTAGTTGACCAGAAATGATAATGGGCCGTGGATGTCCTGTTTTATATGGCTGTCCGCAAGTCTGCTGCTGTTTTCCCGGGAAAGAGAGTATATCCATGACCGATAAAATGGGCATCATGGGCGTCGCTCGAACCAATGGCAGTACGCATACTGGAAGCATTCTTTAAGGCAGCTTTCATATTAGCCCACCAACTGGCAATACTGGAATTACAGATAACTTCAACTCCGTCTATATTCAACGTATCCATGAGTTTGCCAGCGGAGACATTACCCCGTTTTTTACCTATGTAGAAGTGGAAAGGATGGGGTACTATGGCCAGGCCACCCTGGGCATGGATCTTTTCTATGGTTTCTTCCGCGGTCAACCCGGGTTTAATGCGTTCCTTCAGGAATAAACCGAGAATATGGCCATTGAGAGTAGTGATCTCTTCCCCGACTATTACTTCTACTCCTATATAGGTATGAGACTGGGCGAATTCCTGCGCTTTTTGCGCGCCTTTGATACGGTTATGGTCACAGATCGCTATGACCGCCAGGTCTTTTATGGCCGCTGACCTGACTATCTGTTCAGGGCTATCCAGCCCATCGCTGTAGTAAGTATGAATGTGTAAGTCTGCTTTGCTTTTCATAGTTTTCTCCTTTTTTTGTTACTTTAATTGTACCGCGCGTATAATAAGGGTAAATTACAATTATGTTAAATATAGGTTAAATAGTATTTTGGCATTTACTATGGGTGATAGTTGTGATATAATACTAATATGGTTAAAACTAATACTAAAGAACTGCAAAAACAGCTCAAAGAGAAAAAAGAAGAAGTCGCGGTCTTGTACCGGATCAGCGATATCATTTCCACTATTGCCAACCTGGATGAATTATTAGGTAAGATCTTGGAAGTAGCTTCGGAGATCACCAAAAGCGATGCCTGCCATCTTTTCCTTTTTGATGAAGCCAGGGAACACCTGGTTTTACGCGCCGCGAAACCGCTGCATCCCAAGACTCTGGGGTTAGTACGGCTCAACATTGGCGAAGGGATCGCTGGTACAGCAGCTAAGCAGAAAAAGATCGTGGCCATTAATAAAGAAGCCATGAAAGACCCGCGCTATAAATTTTTCCAGGGATTACCTGAAGATAAGTTCCAGGCTATTCTTGCCGTGCCTATTATTGCCAAGAATGAAGTCATTGGCGTAGTCAATATTCGCCACCGCGGCGCGCACCGCTACTCAGACCGGGAAAAGAACCTGGTAGCAGTGATCGGTACCCAGGTCGGCTCAGCCATTGAAAAAACCCGGCTTTATGAGGAATCACGTAAAAAATCCCGCCGGTTGGATACCATGTCCAGGATATCCACCACTATTGCCTCAGGCCGGTATTTAAA
>JAQTQE010000016.1:28785-38041 GCA_028712365.1 bacterium | reverse complement strand
CGCTCTTACTGGCAAACTGCCCAATTTAAGAAAAGGATGTGCTCATGAGCCAATCTTCGGAAAAGCAAAAACATGAAAAACGTAAAACCACTCGATTAAGGACAAATATTCCTTTTAAGTATTTCGTTCATAGCGGCCGGGAAGAGATTATTAAAGAAGGAAAAATACTGGAAATTTCTTCGGAAAATGTTCTTTTTGATTCCCCGGAAGGCATTAGCATTGGCGACCGTATCCGGTTTGAGGTAACTCTGCCGACATTAATGGATATTGTCCGTTGCTGGGGTGTCGTGACCAGGTTGGATTATGATGATAAGCAAGCAGCCCTGGAATTTGACCAGATGGAAGAGATGGGCCGTAAGCAGATCTTGACTTTTTTGGAGCGCAGCGATATTATTCGCCTGCTGGAGACTACCTTGGAAGAGGGGGCAAGTGATTTACACCTGTCGGTCGGTCATAAACCGCATATTCGGCTGGGAGGTACCCTGAAGCCGCTGTCCAGTCATGAGGTATTGACCGGTATTATGCTGAAGAAAATGGTATACAGTATCTTATCAGAAGATCAGACCGCTGTATTTGAGAAGCGCCTTGAACTGGATTCTTCCTTTGCCTTATCTCCAATCGTCAGGTTCCGTTATAATATTCATGTCCAGAGAGGGAACGTGGAAATAGCTTTCCGGAGAATTGAATCCCACATCCGTTCTTTGGATGAATTAGGTTTGCCGCCGGTGGTCGGGGACCTGGCTCGTAAACGTAGCGGTTTAGTGATCGTTACCGGGGCTACAAATGCCGGTAAGACGACCACTGTGTCTGGTATGGTAGACCTGATCAATAGCGAGCGTTCCTGCGTGATCATTACCCTGGAAGACCCGATAGAATATGTCCATGATTTTAAAAAAGGCATTGTTAAACAAAGAGAAGTTGGCCTAGATACTAAATCTTTCCCGATCGCTCTTAAACATGCTTTGCGCCAGGACCCGGATGTGATCGTGATCGGCGAAATTAGGGATCCTGAAACCATGGCTACGGCGCTATCGGCTGCTGAAACAGGACATTTGATCATCGCGACTTTACCGGCCTATGATTCTGTCCAGGCTATCAGCCAGATCGTTAATATGTTCCCGGTCGAACAGCAGCGTCAGGCCAGGATGCAATTAGCAGAGACCCTGCAAGGTATGATTTACCAAATGTTGCTGCCTCATTCGGAAAAACCCTGGCAGCGGGTGTTAGCTACGGAAGTATTGGTAGTGACCCCGGCTGTGCGCAACCTGATACGTGAACAACGTTTAGAGCAGATTCCCCTGGTTATCCAGACCGGCGGCGCTCATGGAATGCATACTATCGATTCTTCTCTCGAGCTATTGCTGCGCCGGCGGGAAATAACCCAGGAAACAGTTCGTGAACGTTGCCGGGATAAAAAGAAATTTGGGATCAATGAGTAACCATGCGCCATAAATTTAATACTGTGCCGCTGACAATTGATATCCTGGTAGTTATTTATCTCACTTTATCGCTTTGGTTGGTGTACAAAGGCGATGTTTTGGGATATACTAAAATATTTGATCTGGTTCCTTTGAAGTTTACGCTCACTAACACCTATGTTTTTTTGTATAAGACACGGTTGTTTATTTTTTCTGTTACCTATTGTGTGTTTATAATTGGTTTGTATTTTCTGAAAAAATGGGCTTTTCTTGGAACGTTGGTCCTGAATCTTATCACGCTGATAACGGCTGATCCCATTATCCGGGTGATCACTTTTTTTATCATCATCTATCTTGTGTTCCAGCGGGAATATTTTGGTATCGGGGAATTTAGAAGACCTGAATTCAAGGATATCATTCATGTGGATATGTTAAATGGAAGTAAACCGAAGATCCAGGAAGAGGAAGAACGCAAAGATTTAAAAATAGAAGAATTGCTGGCTAAGAATGAGCTTGATCAAGCCGCTGAATATACGCGGGGATTGGTTATTGTCGCCCGGCAGATGGCTGATACCAAAAATCTGGTTTTCTACGAAAAATACATGGAAAAAATAAATCGCATTAAGAACCGGACTGTACTATGACCAGGACAAAAGATCCTGGCTATATCCTGGCTAGTGCTTCGCCCCGCCGCCGGCAATTACTTGAAGAAATGGGATTAAAATTTAAGATCATTCCAAGTTCGATCAGGGAAAAGGCAGATCCCGCTCTTACTCCGGCGCAACTGGTCAAAGAACTGGCCTGGCAGAAAGCCGCTGCTGTGGCCCGGCGGTTCAGAGGTAAAGGATATATAGTGATCGGAGCGGATACTATTGTGGTGAGAAGAGGTGAGATCCTGGGTAAACCGCGTGATCCCAGGCATGCCCGGCAGATCTTGAACAAATTAAGCGGCAGCATACACTTTGTTTATACCGGTGTGGCAGTGATCGATATATTGGCTGGTAAAGAGATCGTAGCTTACGAAAAAACCAGGGTTAAAATGAAAAAACTCAGTCCAGAGGAGATAAATTATCACTCTGGGCGTCATTTGGATAAAGCTGGCGCTTACGCGGTACAAGAGGAAAAAGACGCTTTTATCGAAAAAATAGACGGTTGCTACTATAATGTAGTCGGCTTACCTATTAATCTTCTTAAGGGTATGCTTAAGAAGATTAATAGTAAGAGCAAAAGGCAGTAATAGCGAGAAACAGTTGCCAGTCAAAGCGAGGAGCAGTAAGAGAGAAAAGCAGTCAAGACTAAAAGCAGTTGCCAGTAAAAAATAAAGCAGTTAACCAGAACTCCGGCTAACTGCTTTTTATATTTTATTTACTGTTTTTGATCTTACCGCCGTCCGCCATCTGCGGACCGCCGTCTATTCTGTTTGCTCGCCGCCTGTCATCTTTTTCTCTATTGCTTCTAAATTATTTTCGATCTTGGCTGTAGCTTCCAGTTTTTTATACCAATCCTCAAAAACCTGCGCTTTTTTCTGTTGTAAGAGGTTCTGTTTGATCATTTCTTTTTCTTTGAGCAAGTCCTCAGGTTTGGGCGCTGGTTTCTTCTCTTTTAACCGTTTAGCGACTTCATCTGCCAATTCCTGATCGGTTACCGTAGCTGCCGCGGTCACTTTTTCCTGTATCTGCTGGATGATCAAGCTTTCCTTGACGTCTTTTTCAAATACCGCCGGGGTACTGCGCAGTTGTGTTTTAATAATATTCAGATATTGCTGTTGGTCAAACCGTCCTTCCTTCTGGAAGTAGGGCAGTTTTTGGATAAAGTCACTTAACTCTTTATTGGAAACCTTGACCTTCATTTTCTTGGCTTGTTGCAGTATCAGTTTTTTGCTGATTATTTCATTAAGCAGCATTTTTTTCAGGTTATTTGCCATCTCCTCGTTAATATCAATGTTATACATATTGCGGTAATTATTCAGCCGTTGTAAAAAAATGGCGTTAAAAGCTTCATACTTGATCTTTTCCCCATTGACCTTGGCTACTACATCAGCCGTATTGGTGAAAAAATAGCTACCTAAGCCTACGAACGTGGCCAGGATGAAAATAGTGACTGCGAACCAAAGAAATGGTTTGGTATTTTTACGTATTGCTTTAAGCATGGTTTGATTCCTCCCTATTTTAAAAACAGTTCCTAAATATACCCTAAACAGCAAAATAAAGCAAGTTTTTTTATGTGCAATATTGAGTAAACATGTTATAATTATTACTCCTATGTCTACAATAATCCTTCTATTTTATAAGGTTTTTATTTTCATCCTGCTGGGATACCTCCTGGGTCGTTATCTCCGGATCGATATCCAGCGGCAAGTACACGGGATCATTAATCTCGGTCTTTATCTCCTTTTCCCTGTTTTTATACTGGTTACCATGTGGTCAGAGCCATTGGAGCCTGTCCATTTGTCCCGGATCTGGTTACTGGCGGCAGGGATCCTGGCCGGCGGTGCGATCCTTGCCTGGCTGTTTGCCCGGATGTATAATGTTCCTTATCGCGATTGCAGCTTGCCCATTATTTTTGCCAATTCCGCGTATCTTGGTATTCCGGTCAATACTTATATCCTGGGCCCGGCAGCGACGAAATATGCTATTCTCTTTGACCTGGTCCCGACCGTGCTCATGTTCACTTTTGGCGTAGCCCTGGTAGCTAAGGGGGATAAACTTAAAGAGATGCTAAAAATGCCTTTAGCCTATGCCGCTCTTATTGGTTTATGGTTAAATACCAGCGGGGTACCGGTC
This sequence comes from bacterium, assembly GCA_028712365.1. Lineage (GTDB taxonomy): Bacteria > CAYTYR01 > UBA6262 > UBA6262 > UBA6262 > UBA6262. The sequence continues at coordinate 33,840 of JAQTQE010000016.1, read as the reverse complement.
CCTTTGCCGGTTTTGAAGATGACCGGTTTGATCAAAACCGTGGTTATTCCCTTGATTCTGATTATTATCGGATATGAACTCAAACCTTTTAAAGCAGTTTTATTGAACAGGGTACTGGTTGCTTCATTATTGCGTCTGGCCGGGGGAGCCTTGGCAGCCTTATTACTGGTGCATTGGCTACGGCTGGAAGGTGTGCCGGCTATGGTCTGCTTGGTCAGTGCCAGTATGCCCAGTGCGGTTAATAGCTATGTGCTAGCTAAAAGGTATCAAGCTAATGCGGAATTTGCTTCAGCTGTGGTTGCTATGAGCACATTGATCAGTATCCCTCTTATTGCGTTATGGGCTTTACTTATACATAAATAAATGCTATAATAAAATTTCGTTAGGATCGCGAATAAAGGCCTAATAAAGGAAGCAAATACCTCGAATGATTTATATTAGGACAATTCATTGCTGTTATTCGAGTGATTAGCTTCTTTTCATTCGCGTAATTAGTGTCTATTAATTCGAGTAATTCGTTGGAGTGTTTTTAATGGAAATTCCCTCAAAGTATGACTCTAAAGAAACAGATCTAAAATGGTATGGTTTGCAGAGCAAATATTTCCATGCTCAGTCCGACCCGACCAAGAAATCTTTTACTATAGTGATCCCACCGCCTAATGTCACAGGCTCACTGCATATGGGCCATGCCCTGAATAATACTCTGCAGGACATCCTGATCCGCTGGCGGCGCATGGAAGGATATAATGCTTGTTGGATACCGGGGACCGATCATGGCGGCATAGCTACCCAGAATGTGGTAGAAAAATTGCTTAAACAGGAAGGCAAAACACGCTTTGACCTGGGGCGTGAAAAGTTTTTAGAAAGAATGTGGCAGTGGCGCCAGGAAACCGGGGATAATATTTTAAGGCAATTGCGGACTCTCGGTTGTTCTTGTGATTGGGAGCGCACCCGTTTTACTATGGATGAGCAGTGTTCCCTGGCCGTTAAGACGGCTTTTAGCCAGCTTTTTGCCAAAGGCTGGATCTATCGCGGTGAACACATTGTGGACTGGTGCCCGCGGTGCGGCACGGCGCTCAATGAAAGTGAAGTTGAGCATGAGCAGGAAAAAGGCAACCTCTGGTATATTAAGTATTTTTTGAAAGACGACCAGCGATCAACGACCAACGACCAACGATTTTTGGTTGTTGCTACCACTAGGCCGGAAACTATGCTGGGAGACACGGCGGTCGCGGTCAATCCTAAAGATGAAAGATATAAGGATTTTATCGGTAAATTACTTATTTTGCCCTTAGTGAACAGGGAAATACCAGTAGTAGCTGATGATGTAGTAGAAATGAGTTTTGGCACCGGAGCGGTCAAGGTAACCCCGGCTCATGATCCCAATGACTGGGAAATATCCAAACGGCATAACCTAGCTTCACTGCAGGTGATCGATAAAGAAGGGAAAATTACGCCTCAGGCAGAAATTGATACCAGCGGGCGTGTTATTCCTCAAACTGCAGTCAAAGGATATATTGGCCTGGACCGGTACAAAGCCCGGGAAAAGATCATTGCCGACTTAAAGGAAAAAGGATTCCTGCAAAAGGAAGAAGCTTACACTTTACCCATTACCAGGTGTTATCGCTGTAACAGCGCTACGGAACCGTTGGTCAGCGAGCAATGGTATTTGAAAACCAGGGAAATGGCTGATGCCGGTATGAAAGTAGTGGCCGAAGGAAAGACCAAATTCGTCCCGGATAATTGGGCGAAGCCATATCTTCTCTGGATGAAAAACCTGCATGACTGGTGCCTTTCCCGGCAGATCTGGTGGGGGCATCGCATCCCAGCCTGGTATTGTTTAAAATGCAACAAAGACAAGGTTATCTTTAAAGATGACAGCAAGAATAATTATAGTTTACGGTCTGGTATTAAACCAGACTATGTGGGCATTAATCCGCCGGAGAAATGTCCCGTATGCGGCGGTACAGAATTAGTCCAGGACCCGGATGTGCTGGATACATGGTTTTCCAGCGCTCTTTGGCCGTTCTCGACTTTGGGCTGGCCGAAGAAGAATCCCGACCTGGATCATTTTTATCCGACGGCTGTCCTGGTGACTGGCCATGAGATCATTTATCTCTGGGTAGCGCGCATGATCATGATGGGATTGACCTTGATGGATCAAACCCCGTATAGTGATATTTTTATCCATGGCATTGTGCGTGACAGCCATGGTAAGAAAATGAGCAAATCCCTGGGCAATGTCATTGATCCGCTGGACGTGAGCGCGCAGTTTGGCGTGGATGCTGTCCGCTTTACCCTGGCTTATAACGGTATCAAGGGACGGGATTTGCAGCTTGGCAATGAATCTTTCCAGGCAGCGCGGTATTTTTGCAATAAACTCTGGAACGCTTCCCGTTTTGTTTTGATGAACCTGCAAGAAGGGTCTTTTGCCGGCTTGGACAGGATCTCTGCCGCGAATTTGGAGCTGTCGGATAAATGGATCTTGAGTGAATTCCAAACCTTGATCGGTTCAGTTAACGAAGCTTTGGGGAATTATGATATTAGCCAGGCCTCTCGCTTGTTATATGAATTTACCTGGAGCAAGTACTGTGACTGGTACCTGGAATTAGCTAAATCCCGGCTCTATATACAGGAAGAACAGGAAACAAAGAAGGTTGCCCAGGCTGTATTGATCTATGTCTTGGATGGCATACTGAAGCTTTTACATCCGCTAATGCCTTTCATCACCGAAGAGATCTGGCAGAACATGAAACAGATGACAGATAGCAGATGGCAGATGGCAGAAAAAAGCATTATGGTGCAAAAGTGGCCGGAAATTGACAAAAAGTATATTGATGAGCCAGCTGCCGCCCGGATGAGCCTGGTAATGGATGTTGTATCTGCTATCCGTAATATACGTGGGGAAATGAGAATAAACCCAGCCCAGAAGATCAAGGCCCTGATCAAGGTCTCAGGAAAACAGGAGCAGATCTTGTCTGACAATACGAATTATCTTTCTACCCTGGCCCGTCTTGATGATTTAACCTTGGGAGAAAGTACCGCCAAACCGTCAGGGGCAGCTACGGCAGTAGTCGCGGGCATGGAAATATATATTCCGCTGGCTGGTATTATTGATATCAGCAAAGAACAGCAGCGGTTGAAAAAAGAAATTGCCAAGTTGGAAGAGGAACTTAAAAAAGTGGAAGTGAAACTCAACAACAAGGAATTCATGCACAAGGCGCCCTTAGCGGAAATAGACCGGGTCAAAGGGAAAGCAGTGGAAATTAAAGGGAATAAGCAGAAACTGGAAGACAACCTGAAGTCACTAAGTTGAAGAAAATCCTAATATCGAATATCGAAATTCTCCCTTGCTGATCCCGATAAATCGGGATTAAAGACGCGGGGACAGGTAAACAATATTAAATGACCAAAACTATAATGTTAGAACGTTTAAGAATTTGGATTTAGGGTTTAGAAATTGTTTAGAATTTAGAGCTTAGATAGTAGAGTTTGTATTTGATTTGGAGGTTACATGGTTCGCAACGACGGCAGAGATAATGAAGAAATACGGCCGGTGAAGATCACAACCGATTATATTAAGCACGCGGAAGGATCATGTTTGATCGAGTTGGGGCAGACCAAGGTGATCTGTACTGCCAGTGTGGACTCAAAAGTCCCGCCGCACTTGAAAGATACCGGGACTGGTTGGGTGACAGCTGAATATTCCATGCTGCCCAGAGCCACGAATACGCGCAACCAGCGTGAACGTACCAAACTCTCCGGCCGGACCTTTGAAATACAACGTTTGATCGGCCGAGCCATGCGGGCTTGCGTAGAGATGAAGCAGTTAGGCGAAAAAACCGTGATCATTGATTGCGATGTGATCCAGGCTGACGGTGGGACCCGGGTGGCTTCAATTACTGGCGCTTATGTAGCTTTAGTTAAGGCTTTGCGTACCATGAAAGAAAAAGGCATGATCAATACCATCCCGGTAAAGAACCAGGTGGCTGCTGTCAGTGTGGGCCTGATCAATAAAGAAATATTACTGGACCTTTGTTATGAAGAAGATTCTAAAGCGGATGTAGATATGAATGTAGTAGTTACCGGAGATGGTGGATTTATTGAAGTGCAAGGGACCGGTGAAAACAGCACCTTTTCCAAAGAAGAATTGGACAAACTATTGCAGGTGGCAAAAAAGGGTATAACCGAGTTGTTGCAAGCGCAGCAAGAAGCCCTAAAATAATAAAAACAGTGCTTAAATCGCGCTGTTTTTATTAGGGAAGTGCAAGGGATTTTAATCCTTGCTATTTGGTTGTGGTTCTTTTATGCTTGCTGGTAAATTGCGATCCCAAGAGTTTGTGGCTGCCAGTGAGCTTGTATATAAGCGTCGACTGCGCCTGATTCTGGGGTCGAGACTTACAGAACTCGATTAGAGCTCTTTCATCTCTTGCAACTTCCCCTACGATTAATATAGCGCGGATTATTATTCTCTGCAAGCGATATTTTAGGAGTGTTATGGGAAATCTTAAAGGGCAGATGGTCATCTCGACAATAAAATATCTCAAAACCCTTTTTGGCGATGAAAACTACGCGGAAGTACTGCATAAAATGAGCGCTGTTTCCCGAAAAGTCATAGAGAGCAATATTATGTACGGCCAGATGGTACCGCTGAAACCATATATTGACCTTATCCGGGTGGCTGATGAACATTTGGGAAAAGGCAACTACCTACTGTGCCGTAAAATAGGTCAATTTGTGGCAGAAGAAGGTATCCCAAAATTATATCGCGTTTTTGTTACTACCGCTGATCCGATGTTCGCGATCAATCGTTTACCTAATTTTTGGACCCATATGTATGATACCGGGTCCCTGACTACCCAGCACGAAACCAAGAATATCGTGACTGTGAATATTATCGATTTTGCCGATACGCATAAAGCTTATTGCTGGAAATTACTGGGATATTTTGAAAAAATGCTGGAATTAGCCGGCGGGAAGAATGTTAAGATAACTGAAACTGCTTGCCGGGCTGACGGTAGTCCCCAATGTTCCTATTCTATTACCTGGGAATGA
>JAQTQE010000016.1:0-28685 GCA_028712365.1 bacterium | reverse complement strand
CTGGTGCTGGCTACTAAGAACCGGGATAAGATCAGAGAGATCAGGCACTTACTGCGCGGCCTGAAAGTGAAAATATTGAGTATCGAAGATTATCCTGATTTGCCGGAAGTGCACGAAGATGGCGAAACATTGCGTGATAACGCTATTAAAAAAGCAGTGACCATTGCCGCGTATACCGGGAAATGGGCGCTGGCGGATGATACAGGTTTGGCAGTTGCCGCCCTGGATGGCGCGCCGGGAGTCTATTCCGCGCGTTTTGCCGGCCCGGGATGCAAGTATATTGATAATAATAAAAAGTTATTGCGGCTGTTGGCTGATTTACCGAAAAGTAAACGCCGGGCCCAGTTCGAATGCGTCATTTCTTTAGCTGATCCTGGAGGAAAAGTACATTCTGTGACCGGCGTGATCAATGGATATATTGGCACTGAAATGAAAGGGCAGCATGGTTTTGGTTATGATCCGGTCTTTGTCGTGCCGGAATATGGCAAGACTTTTGCCCAGCTGGGGCTGAAAACCAAGAACCAGATCAGCCACCGTGGCAAGGCATTGGAAAAGATCAAGAAAGTGATAAAAAAGATGATTGTTTCAGCCAGAGGCTGATCCGCCTTTGGCGGAGATCGCTGATTGATAATCTATCGGGGTGTAGCGCAGCTGGCTAGCGCGCCTGCTTTGGGAGCAGGAGGTCCTCGGTTCGAATCCGAGCACCCCGATTTAATAGTTAGCTACACCCAAAAAGGTTGCTAGTCTCTTTCTTTTGAGTGGAAAAGAGGGGAAGATGAATGGACAAACTGCTTTACAGGAACTAAGAGAAAGATTTGAAAAAGACCTGGCATTTAGAGTAAAACTACTTGATGTCACTGCGGATTCCCTAATAATTTATAATTTTGATGGTGAAACTATTTATATAAACAATGCCGGGTGCCGGATGCTCGGATATTCCCGCGAAGAACTCTTTAAATTACATCTGACCGATTTAGTTGCCTCTGGCTATAGAGATTTTGCCCGGCAACAGATCGAGATACTGAAAACCAAGGGTTTTGCCGAATTTGAGATAACTCAAAAACGGCGGGATGGATCCGAATTCATTACGGAGATCCGTTCTTCGATCATTGAAGTAGATGACGAGAAATTGATCATGGGCTTTGCCCACGATATTACCGAAAGAAAGAAAATGGAGAACGAGCTGCGGGAAAGCGAAGAAAGGTTCCGTAATTTCGCCCTGTTATCTCCCGTGGGGATTTTTTTAACTGATGCCAATGGCCATTATCAATACGTAAATAAGCGCTGGTGCGAAATTTCCGGGCTTTCTCCGCTTGAAGCGTCAGGAGAAGGCTGGCTTAAAGGGTTGGCGCCGGATGACCGCGAGCGGATCCGTGCGGCTTGGAACCAATTTATACAGACTGATGGAAAATGGATCGCCGAGTTCCGCTTCCGCGACCAGTCTGCCAAGGTTACCTGGGTGCATAGCATAGTCACCCCACTGCATGATGAACAGGGAAAGGTCACTGGATTCCTGGGCACCAACGCGGATATCACTGAAAGCAAAATAGCGGATGAAAAATCGCGTAAAGCCCAGGATGAATTGCAGACCATCTTTGATTCATCACCGGCGATGATCTTTTATAAAGACAAGAATAATATCATGGTGCGGGTGAACAAGGCGTACGCGGAAGCTCTTGAATTAACTCCGGATAAAATTAACGGCAGACCCACCGCGGAGTTTTTTCCCGTTAACGCGGAAAAATATTGGCACGATGACCTGCAGGTAATAAACACCGGCATCCCGATGCTTAATATAATCGAACCCATGGAAACCAAGTATGGCCTGAGAACAGTGCGCACCGATAAGATACCTTATCGCGATGAAAAAGGTAATGTTATCGGTGTAATCGGCTTTGTCCTGGATATCACTGAGCGTAAACAGGCTGAAGAAAAACTGCAGAGGAGCCAAAAACAACTAATTGAAGTCACTTCTGGTATTCCCGGCTTGGTATATGAATTCAGGATAACTAAAGACGAAGTTATGGACTTACCGTTCGTCAGCGGCAATACGAGAGACTTGTTCAAGATAGATTCGGATGACCTTAAAAAAGATTTTAGATTAATTTGGAATATGGTTGTACCTGAAGATATTGGGTCGTTGAGGCAATCTATCTTAGATGCCACCCGGAAGAAAGAATGTTGGACCCATGAATTCAGGATTAAAATGCCGGACGGTACGATTAAAACATTATTGGGCCAATCCAGGATCATTAATTGCCAGGATGATGGCACCACGATCTTTGCGGGAACATTATTTGATATTACTGAACACAAACAAATAGAGGAAAAATTAAAAGCTAGTTGCGCGCAACAGCAAAAAATACTGGAAGGGATGATCAATGCCTTGGCGGTTACTACGGAAAACCGGGATCCGTATACTGCCGGCCATCAAAGGCGGGTGGCTGACCTGGCTTATCATATTGGCCGGGAAATGGGCTTGCCTGAAGAACAGGTGCAAGGCCTGAAGTTAGCCGGCCTGATCCACGATATCGGTAAGATCTCCATCCCCTTGGAAATTTTAAATAAACCGGGACAACTTAGTGAAGCTGAGTTTACGCTGATCAAAGGTCACAGCCAGGTTGGGTATGAAATTTTAAAAAATATTGAATTTGCCTGGCCTATAGCCCAGATCGTGCTGCAGCATCATGAAAGAATAAACGGGTCAGGATATCCGGCCAAGATCTCTGACAGAGATATTTTACTGGAATCTAAGATCATCAGCGTGGCGGATGTGATAGAAGCCATGGCTTCCGACCGGCCATATCGTCCCGCCCTGGGGATAGATATTGCTTTGTCCGAGGTTAACCAGAAGAAAGGCCAACTCTATGACCGCCAGGTTGTTGATGTTTGCAATAAGTTATTTAGGGAAAAAGGTTATAAGTTTGCATAAGAGGGGCGGGGAGCCCCTTGGAGTAGTGTTTGCGGTGTTTATATGCCCACGTAGCTCAGCTGGTAGAGCAAGCGCTTCGTAAGCGCTAGGTCGTCAGTTCAATCCTGACCGTGGGCTTTTTTAGATTAAGGAGTAATTTCATATGGGAGTGGCCAAAGACTCGACGTTTCCATTTGCCGCGAAGATCATGGATTTTACCATGTATTTCTGCGTTTTAGCCATAGCGCTGTCTTTTTTGCTGGTGACCTACGATTCGTGCCAGATCAAAATTACCATTTTGCAGATCGGCGGTTCTATTATCCTGGCCACCTGGTTATTCCGGGCAATGCAGGATAATAAGTTCACTAAGCAACGTTTGCTGTGGGACTTACCGGTACTGCTTTATTTGCTTTGGGGTATTATTGTCTTTCTCAAAACTCCTTATAAGAACTCTATGTCGGTCGTTGATGAATTGATTCGCCTGGTTTATTATACCGGGATTTACCTGGCGGCCAGTGACTATTTCAGCCAGGACCGGAAGATGAAGGTAACGGCAAATTTATTACTGGTGACAGTGAGCTGTGCCATCCTTTATGGATTTATGCAGTGTTTTAAAATAGATCCGTTTGGCTGGAGCGGGGCTTTCAACGTCCGGGTGTTCTCCACTTTTGGCAATCCCAACTTTTACGCCGCCTTCCTGGTATTAACTGGTCCGTTGATCTTGAGTTATTTGTTTACTACCCAGAATAAAGCGGCGCGGATAATGTATGGCTTGCTTTTTACCGCTAATACGGTCAGCCTTTTTGTTACTGGCAGTAAAGGCGGCTGGCTGGGCATAGCTGGTTCTATTTTCTTTTTTTCCATGCTCATGGTGAGATATGTGGTCCATAGCCGGCGGTTGAGAATTTATCTGGTCACGTTCACTCTCGCCGCTATCCTGGTCAGCGCTTTTGGCGTCTACCGGTATTCCTTGAAACGCCAGGATTCCCTCTTGTTCCGACTGCTGACTTGGCGCAGTACCGTTCAAATGATCGAACTCCATCCTCTTACGGGTAACGGGCTGGGCACTTTCCGCTTGATCTATCCCGCTTATCGGCCGCGGGAGATCTTTCGTATCGAAGGCAAGCACCAAACTGAAACCCAACATCCTGAAAATGAATATCTGGAGATAATGAATGACCAGGGACTAATAGGCATCGGCTTATATCTCTGGTTGCTTATTGCTGTTTTTTCCAAGGGCCTAAAACGGGTCAATGGATATCTATCCCAGACTGTTGTTACCAGGAAAAAAGATAAAATCACCTACCAGATCAAACCGCAGGTATACTATTTGATCGGGTATATGGCCGGCTTGTTAGGATTATTATCGCATAACCTGTTCTGCGTTAACTTGCGGTTTGTATCCAGCGGTTTTTATTTTTGGTTGTTCCTGGGACTGATCGGCGGGGCCTATATCCCGGTTCCGGCTGATAAAAAAACCGAACCGAATGGATCGGAAAAGGATTCTTTTTCATTAATAAAACTTTCCTTAAAAGTTTTTATCATTGTCATTACTGTCTGCTCCATTATTCTTTATAGTCGTTTCCTGATGGCTGATTATCACCATAATGTAGGGATCGCTTATTCTAAAATGCGCTATTGGGATGAAGCGATCCAGGAATTCCAGGATAGTATCGAACTTAATCCCTTTTTCGTTATGAGCCGTTATTTTTTAGGGAATGTCTATAATGACCGTTGGCAGCAGGGAGATGATCAGCGCGCTTTAAAATGTTATGATGAGGTAATAGACCGGGCGCCGCATTATGTCATGGTGCATTACCAGCGCGGTGTGGTCCGAATGAAAACACGGAACTTCCAGGAAAGCTTATGGGAGTTTGGCGAGGCTTTAAAACTGGATCCAGTATATCCCTTGACGTATTTTCGTATCGGGATGATCTTTATTGAGCTGAACAATCCTGATAAAGCCTTGTTAAACTTTAAAGAAGCTGCCAGGCTTAATCCTGAAGCTTCTGACATTTATGTGAATATCGGCAATGTCTACATACTGAAGAACATGCTCTCTGAAGCGGAAAATAGCTACCGCCAGGCTCTCAAGCTTGATCCGGCTAATTTAAACGCTCATCGCAATCTTTCGATCGTCTTGCTGCGGCAGAACCATAAAACTGAAGCTTTGCGGGAATTAAAGATACTCCAACAAGCTATGCCCAATGACCCTGAGATCAATAAAGCGGTCAAGAGCCTGACCCCATGAAGACTAAGCATTTTATCGCTGTTCTCTTTTTAGCTATTCTGCTTTTCACCCCGCTGCTTTTTTTGCTCAATAAGACCAAGAATCCTTTTTTAGTTCAAGGTGTTTTCCTGAATTGCGGTATAGCCTTGATCCTGCTCATTGTCCTGGTGCGTTTCTGCTTTAAAGGCGTAGTTTTTCCCCGTTCTCCTCTTGATCGTTTCTGGATCGGCTGGCTGGCTTTGGCCGGAATATCTATCCTGCTGATCTTGGTCCAGAATCAGGGAGGCGGAAAAGCGGTCCTGGTCATGGGTTTGGAAAATATTATTTTTCTTGTACTGAACTGCCTGGCTGTTTATTACCTGGCCTTTATTCTTTCCCAGCTTAAAGATTTTTTACGTGCGACGGTATACATATTGGTGACGGTGGCGGTGTTAGCCAGCGGTTATGGAATCATGCAGTATTTTGGCATTGAACCGCTGTGGTCCCAGCAGGTGAGTTATTTTGAGGGCCGGATCGTTTCCACCTTTGGCAATCCGGCTTTTCTGGCCACTTTTTTAGTCTTGGTCATTCCTCTGGTCGCGGCTTATTGGTTGAATACAAAAACCAGGCTGTTCCGGATCATCTTCCCCTTTGTATTCTTATTATTGTTTGCCGCGTTGCTGGCTACTTCTGCCAGGAGCGCTCTGGCCGGGCTGGTCGCGGCTTTTCTTGTTTTCATCCTCTTTTTATATAAATTAGGATATCGCCGGGAGATCAAAGTAGTCAGCGTCGTTGTTTTGGCGCTGGTCTTGGTAGCCGGTTCTGTCGTCTATTTTTCCGGGCAGAACGATCTTTTGCGCACCAGGCTGGAGAGTGTCGTCAAACCCCAGTCTTTAGGTGCTTCCCTGCAACAGCGTTTTCTTATTTGGTGTTGTTCTCTGGAGATGTTCTATCATCATCCTTTGACTGGCCAGGGTTGGGGGTTATTTGAACTTTTTTATCCATATTACCAATCTTCTTATCTCCAAAATCCTGCTTTTGCTTCATATAAAACCCATGCCAATCACGCTCATAATGAGGTTTTGCATATAGCCGCGGAATTAGGCGTAGTTGGTGTCCTTTTGGGACTTTATTTTATCTCCTTACTCACCAAGCAAGTAAAGAGGCTATTAAAAAGCGATATCACCCGTGAGCAACAGTTCATTGTCCTGGGGCTTTTCTCCGGTATTACCGGTATGATAGTGGACAGTTTTTTTAATGTTTCTTTTCATATTGTTGCCACCGCCATGGTTTTTTGGTGTTTGGTAGGTCTTATCACCGGGTTGGCTCCGGCCGTCAGCCCAGCCAAACCTGCCGGCTCCAACCTCTGGCGGCTGGGTGCGGCATTGCTTATCCCTTTAGTAATTATGGCTATAGCCTTGAATGTGCTCCGGCTGCAGGCTGAGATAAGCCACTTTAACGGGATCAATTATTTTGTGCTTAGTGAAAGAACACCGCTCGCGGAACGGCAGCAGAAATATGCTTTACTGTCGCTGGGTGAACAGGAAATGGTGCGTTCTATGCGCCTGTTCCCCTGGAATGTGGAGGCTGCCTATGACCTGGGAGGCATATACTACCGCCAAGGAGAGAAAGGCAAAGCCATAACTGCCTATACCCGGGCGATCGAGCTTAATTTTGGGTATGACGAAATATTTTATATGTTAGGATTGTCACTGTTGGATACCGGTGATACTGCGCAGGCAGAAAAATCGTTCCGTCAAGCGCTGGTCTTGAACCCTAATTCTGAAGCAGTTAAAGCGACTTTAGCCGAATTGACTAAACAAGACTCTAAATAGCACTTGACAATAGCGTCATGATTTCTATATTATTATTAAACAGGTAATAGGTTAGAGGTTGTAGAAGTAGGTATGGAAGTAGGACGTAGGTCTTAGGGCTTTAAGCCCAACTTCCATAGCCCTCAGACCAAACTTACTTCTAAAACTTATAACCTTCAACCTACTATAAAAAATAGGAGCAAAAATGCCAGAATTAAGAAAAGACCCGATTATTGGGCGCTGGGTTATTATAGCTACAGAGCGGTCAAAAAGACCGATGGAATTCGAAAAGCAGGAAGAACAGGCTGATTATAAGCATTGCCCGTTCTGCGCCGGTAATGAAAGCAAAACACCGCCGGAAATATTGGCGTACCGGGCTAACGGGTCTAAACCCAATGAGTCTGGCTGGTGGGTCAGGGTGGTACCCAATAAATATCCCGCTTTACAAATAGAAGGAGCGCTGAACCGGACCGGTGAAGGCATGTACGATAAAATGAACGGGTTGGGAGCTCATGAAGTTATTATCGAGACCCCGGACCATACTAAATCGCTGGCGCAACTGGAAAATAACCATATTGAGGAGATCCTGTGGGTTTATCGTGACCGGATCGTGGACCTGAAAAAAGATTCCCGTTTTGAGTATATCCTGATCTTTAAAAATCATGGTTTTTCCGCCGGGGCTACGTTATTGCATTCCCATTCCCAGCTGATCGCTACGCCTATTATCCCGAAGCGAGTCAATGAGGAAGTCGCCGGCAGTAAAAAATATTATGATTATAAAGAACGGTGCGTATATTGTGATATCATCAAACAAGAACTAGCTTCTAAAGTCCGTTTGGTCAGTGAGAATGACGCGCATATCGCCATCGCTCCTTTTGCGGCACGGTTCCCTTTTGAGACCTGGATCATGCCCAAGAAACACTCCTGCTGTTTTGAAGATATCCAAAAAAAGGAAGTTTCTTCCTTAGCCTCGATCCTGAAAGATATCTTATTGCGGATGGATAAAGTGCTGGTCAATCCGGCGTATAACTTTATTTTGCATAACTCTCCCTGTAATATGAATAACCTGCCTTATTATCACTGGCACATTGAGATTATTCCTAAATTGACCCGGGTCGCCGGTTTTGAATGGGGGACCGGTTTTCATATTAACCCGACCTTGCCGGAAGACGCAACGAAGTACTTAAGAGAAGCAGAGCTATAAAACAAAATATTGGAAATTATACCAGGAGGTCTAATATAATGAAGATCGTTATTACCGCTTCGGAATGCGTGCCTTTTGTCAAAACCGGCGGGCTAGCTGACGTGGCCGGAGCTTTGGCCAAGATTTTAAAGAAAGAAGGACATAAAGTTGTCGTATTTTTGCCTAATTATAAAAAGGTAGACGCGAAAACATACGGCCTCAAAACCGTTTTTAAGAATCTGCAGGTCCCGGTAGGGGCTAAAATAGAAACAGCGGATATCAAGCTTTCTACCAAAGTGGATGGCATCCCGTTCTATTTCATTGATCATCCCGGTTATTTTGATCGTGATGAATTATACCGTACCGCTAACGGCGATTATGAAGACAATGGCGAGAGATTCATCTTTTTCTCCCATGCCGTACTGGAAGGCCTGAAAGCGATTGATTTCCAGCCGGATATTATCCACGCGCATGACTGGCAAGTCGGCATGGTCCCGGCCTATTTGAAGACCAGCTACAAGTATGACGCTTTTTTTGCCAAAACAGCGACGGTTTTCACTATTCACAACCTGGCTTACCAAGGCACGTATCCGCGTGAAGCTTTGTACCTGAGCGGTGTTTCTTTTGAAGAATTTACGCCGGAGAAACTGGAATTCTGGGGTAGTTTATGCATCTTAAAAGGCGGCATCGTATTCAGTGACATTGTGACCACGGTCAGCAAAAAATACGCTAAAGAGATACTGACCGAGGAATTTGGCCGCGGCTTGGATGGAGTGCTTTTAAGCCGGCAAACAGACCTGTATGGCATTATCAATGGCATCGACTATGACGAATGGGATCCCAAGATTGATAAATACGTGCCCATTAATTATGACCTGAAAACTATTACCAAGAAGGAAGAAGGAAAGAAAATATTCCTGGAAAATTGTAAATTACCCTATAACAGTAAGACGCCGGTAATTGGCATAGTGTCCAGATTGGATCCGCAGAAAGGCTTTGATATCCTCGGCGAAGCTATGGAAGAGCTGATGAAGATGGATCTCCAGTTTGTGCTGTTGGGCAAAGGCGATGCTGATCTGCAGGAATTATTTGCCACTATTGGAAAAAAATATCCCAAGAAGACTTTCATCAATATCGGTTTTGACAACAAGGTGGCGCACCAGATCTACGCCGGTTGTGATATGTTCCTGATGCCGTCTTATTTCGAACCGTGCGGTTTGGGCCAGCTTATTTCACTTAAATACGGGACTGTGCCGATCGTCCATGAAACCGGAGGATTAGCCGATACTATTAAAGAATTCAGTTCTTCCACCGGTAAAGGCAATGGTTTTTCATTTAAGGATTATAATGCGGTGAGCCTGGTACAGACGGTCAAACGGGCTTTGGCCCTTTACCAGAAAAAAGCTGATTGGAATAAGGTGGTCGCTAATGGGATGAAAGGTGATTTTTCCTGGGAAAAAGTTATCCCTGAATATATTGATCTGTATAAAAAAGCAGCGGCAAAAAAGGAAATTTCCTAATTGTCCAAGAAATATATCTTTCATCTTCTTATAACTATTAGCCTGCTTTGGGCTTTAGTCTTGGTAGCCCGGCGTTATTCCTGGGAAAAAAATAATAAAAGCGTGGCGATAGCCATAGACGCTGAAGGACTGTACGCTATGGCCCTTAGCCAGGGGTTAACTTTAGAGCAGGCGCTCATTGCGGTCAAAACAGCGGGTGCGACTGCCCTGGGAGTGACGGAAGATACTCTTTTTTCATTGCATAAACGGGGCCTGATCAAGATCGAGCATGGCAATATGAATGATAAGATCTATAGCAGTCCGCGTTGCACCTATGTGGTTTGTCCTGAAAAAAATCTGGCTGGGGATATTGCTGCCAGATTTTCTCGCTTACTGGGCGCGGATCAAGTTAGGATGTTTTCGGGATCAGGGTTTTTGATCGTCAGGCTAACGGTTATTGACCAGGAGTTGGAAGAAACCTTTGGCCTGGGTTTTTCCCCGGAGCTTTTAAAGATCGCGCAGCAGCACGGCTTGAACGTTGTTTTACGGCCTTATGGATGCCCAAGCTTAAACCAGGTTAAAGATTGGTCTAATATTACGGCTATTGTTTTTGCCGGTAAGAAAGTCAGCGGATATCCCCAGGATATTCCCCAAACCATCGCTGTTCTTGCTGATATACCTTCCCGGATCGGCCAGGTGGAATTTACCAGTCAAGCCGGCATGGATCAGTTGACCAGCATACCTGGGCTCCAACAAAAAGTAGTACGGGTACATAGCCTGAGTGAAAAAGAGATCCAGGATATTATAGACGAAAAACGCAAAATAAGCTTGGGAAGCTTGGTTGACCGGTGGGCCCGGGCGGTGAAAGAACGTAATGTCCGTCTGCTTTATATCCAGTTGTTTCCCCGTAATTTTAATGGTATCAGTGAGACGGTATTTGATTTTAACCTTTCTTATATCCAGCGGATAACCACCCGCTTAATAGAGTCTGGTTATCGGCTTAATGGATTAACCGGACTGACCAATATGACCACCAATAGAATGAATAACGGTTTGGTTGGCCTGGGAATATGGGCCCTGGCCGCGCTCATTATCGCCAGATATAAATTTACTCTCCCTGGTTTTATAATTTTACATTGCCTGCTGACATTTTTTACACCGGTCCTGTGGTATGCCAAGGTATTAGCCCTGGCCGCCAGTATGTTGTTCCCGTTTTGGGCTTATCTCTGGCTGCAAGGAAGAGTGGAGCATGACTTGGGGCCTGGTTATTTCAAGACCGCCAGGATCTTTAGCACGGCTACGTTGATCAGTTCCGGGGGCGCGGTCTTGGTCACGGCTCTTTTATTTGGCAGTTATTTTTGGCAAAAAATAGGCTCTTTCTCCGGCATAAAATTAGCGCTTACCATACCATTGCTGGCTATCCTGTGGCATTATTTACTTCAAGAGCGGGATTATCCCTGGAAAATATTCTGGGAACAATCTATTACTTATAAGCATCTACTATTAGTAGCCATGATCGCCGCCGGAATGATCATCTACTTGTGGCGCAGCGGCAACAACGGCGCGCTCTTTGTCACTGTCGCGGAAGAAAAACTGCGTCGCCTGCTGGATCAGGTCCTCTTAGTCAGGCCCCGAACCAAAGAGATATTTTTTGGGCATCCTTTCTTAATGTTGGGCATTTACCTGGGATTGAAAAAGCGCCGTAATCTTTTGGCTTTACTGGCCGGATTTATCGGGCAGCTTTCCCTGGTTAACACGTTTTGTCATGTCCATACGCCGCTCACGGTTTCCTTCTGGCGGGTATTCAATGGTTGGTGGCTGGGACTCGCGATCGGGTGGATCTTGATCTGGTGTTATCAAAAATACTTGCAGACTGAAAAAAAAGGTGAACAGCTTTGCCTAAAGTTTTAATTTCCGGTTATTACGGGTATGATAATCTCGGTGATGAGCTTATTCTAAAGGCGATTATTGAACAACTCCGTGTTATTGACCCGGCCTTGGATATTACCGTGATCAGCAGCAATCCTTGGCGCACGGTTAACTTGCATCCTTCCATCGAGGCAATATCACGAAGGAACATCTTTGGCATTATTAAAGCTTTACGGCAGTGCCGGTTATTTATCAGCGGCGGCGGCGGATTATTGCAAGATACTACCGGCCAGGGCAGTGTCCTTTACTACTTGGGTTGGGGGATCATAGCCAAGAAAATGTTCCGCAAAAAAGTCATGCTCTATGCCCAGGGTATAGGCCCTTTACACAGGAGTCTTTCCCGCTCTTTGGTGAGCGCCTGGATCGGCAAAATGGATTTGATCACTTTGCGGGAAGAAAGGTCACTGCAAATACTGCGTGAACTGCGTGTGCCGGAAACCAGGATTAAAGTAACCGCTGATCCGGTATTAGGCCTGGAGCCAAAAAATAGCGGGTCCGTAAGTGCGAAACATCCCTTATGCATTGGAGTGGTTTTGCGACAGGGACAGGATAAATTGCAGGCAGTCAGGCATTGGAATGAGATACTGACTAACGTGAAAAATACATATAATGCCCGGATACTGCTGCTGCCTTTCCAGGATCCTCTTGATGTGAAGCTAAGCCGGGCCATCAAAGAAAGCATGAAGGACAAAGCCGACATTAAGTGTTGGGACAATCTGGGCGATATTTTTAGTTTTTATGAAAATGTGGATATCCTCGTTTCCATGAGATTGCATGCTTTGATCCTGGCTGCGGTTTACGGTAAACCGATGCTGGGAATTAATTATGATCCGAAGATAGACAACTTTTTGCGTTTATTCGGCCAGCAGGCCGTAAACATGGAAAAAGTGGTGAAAAAACTGGAAAATCTTGTCTTTAACCAGAAAATAATTGCCGCGGAACAGAGTGCGGTATTGCAGCAATTACAAGCGCGCGCCAGGGAAAACGCGCCATTGGCGATGGAGCTAATAAACAGTAATAAAGGGTGAAAGTTGTGGAAGTAGGTATGGAAGTAGGTCTAAAGTTTATGGTTTAGAGCCTAACACCCATAGACCTCAGACCAAACTTACTTCCAAACCTTATACCTAGTTTTTCTTAGGAGCTAACATGTTCAACAAATGGATCACTGGTTTGGTTTTTGTGGTGGTCGGCTTGTTCCTCTTGGGAGCGGCTAACCTTAGCAGCATTATTACTCGGTTGGAAAAGAAGCTATCGGTAGTGGTATTCTTAAAGCTTGATCTTCCGGCGCCGCAAGTCACGCCGCTGCAGGAGCAGATCAAACTACTGGCTAATGTTGAATCCGTTGATTATGTTTCCCCGGAGCAGGCGCTCGCTGATTTTGCCTTGGATTCTGCCATTGCCCAACAGGTGCAGGTAGTGGGTGAAAATCCTTTGCCCGGTTCTTTTACGGTTAAAGTCAAGGATTCCCACTTAAACCGGGTGAGGCCGCTGGTGAACAGGATCAAGGAAATGCCGGGTGTTGATGAAATTAAATTTGGGGAACAGGAAGCTGCTAAGATCCAGGGCATCATCACCAATCTTATCCAGGCCAGGAACATTATCGGAGGCATTATTTTCCTGTGCTGTTTCCTGCTCTTGTTTTATGTTTATAGCTTTGACCTGGCCACGACGCTGTCTGCTGATCGGAGAAAAATGATCAGTGAGAGTTTATGGCTGTACCTGGCCAGTGCCGCCGGCTCTTACGTGCTCCTGTTGGCGGCTTTTAAACTGGCTATTGCCAGAACCGGGCGGTTCATCTTTTTTACTCCTGAACAAAGCATGTATTTTGCTTTTTGGTGCCTGGCTCTGCAAGCAGCTAGCTTCTTGTCAGCTACCAGACATCCCAGAGTTAAGGGCTCATGAAGAATAAATTATTATTTGCTTATCTGCTAATGATCATGTTTGTTTTCGCCGGCCGCTCTCTACCGGCCGTGAATATCGATGATAATATTAGTAAGGCAAAAAAAGAAGTGCAGGATAATAATAAGAGCCTTGACCAGATCAAAAACAAGATAAAAGAAAAAAGCGTTTACTCGGAAAAATTGAAAGGCCAGGAAGTCGATATTACCACGGAGTTGAAACGGATCAACCGGGAATTGGGGAAGATCCAGGCCGAGATCAGCCGTCTGAATAAAAAGATCGTACGAGCCCAGATCCAGATAAATATGATCCAGGTTAAAATAGTTGAAAAACGGGAAGCCGCGGACCAAACCCGTAAGCTGCTCAGCAGGCATTTGCGGGTCCTTTATAAATACCAGCAAAGTACCTTAGGATACCTGCCGGCAGTGTTGGCTAATGTCCCGTATGACCGGTTGGTAAAAAGCGAGAAATACCTGAAAACTATTACCCAGGAGAACTGGCAGCTATTCCAGCAGTTAAAGGAACAAGAAGCAGAGATTAGCGCCATCAAGAAAGAATTGGAAGTCCAGGAAAGACAACTGGAGAAGCTGCAAACTGAAGTAAAAGGGCAGGAGGAAGTAGCGCTGAAACAAAAGAACCTGAAAAATGAATTATTAGCCAAAGTGAAAGGGCAACGGAAAAGCACGGATGATGAGATCGCCCAGTTAAAAAAAGAAGCGAATGACCTCCAGAACCTGGTAGATAAATTCCGTTCCAAGATCAGCAAGCTGGAAAAAGAGAAGATCAAGCAGAGGCAGCGGCTCCTGGCGGCTAAAAAAGGTTCTTATGATTGGCCGGTCAAGGGAACTGTTGTTAGTAATTTTGGTAAGCAAAAGCATAGTACGTTGAATACCTACGTAGTGAACAATGGGATTGAGATCAAAGCTGACGAAGGCACGGCAGTTTCAGCTATTGAACAAGGTAAAATATTGTACGCCGGAGCGTTTAAAGGATATGGCCAAATGGTCATCATTGACCATGGGGACGATTTTTATACTGTTTATGCCCACCTGAGCAAAGTCTTGTTAAAAGAAGGGGACTCGGTCGCCAAGGGGCAGCCTATTGGTGAAACCGGTTACGGGAAAAACAGCCGCAATGATAGCGCCAACGTATATTTTGAAGTAAGGCAGGACGGCAAGCCTGAAGACCCGCTGTTATGGCTGAAGTAAGTAAAGTCCCGGGTGAGTAACTGTAATAAGGTGAAGGTTGTAGAAGTAGGTATGGAAGTAGGTCTGAAGTTTGTGGTTTAAAGCCTAATACCCATAGACTTAATACTATACTTACTTCCAAAACTTACACCTAATAACTGCATTAACTCGCAACTGTATTTAAAAACAGGAGGCAGCATGCGTAATCTAAGTAAAAGATACATCTTTATGGTTCTATTCATCGTAGTGTTTGGCCTGATCAGTTTTACCGGTACTACGACTAAAATGTATGATGAGGTCAAGCTTTTTACCGAAGGACTGGATAAGATCGAGAGTAATTATGTGGAAGAAGTCGATCCTAAGAAGTTGATCTATGGCGCGTTAAGCGGTATGACCAAGTCTCTTGATCCTTATTCCCAGTTCATGGAACCGGATATGTATAATGAGACCAAAGTAGAAACAGAAGGCGAATTTGGCGGACTGGGCATCCGGATCGAGATAAAAGATGATATCTTGACGGTTGTTGCGCCGATCGAAGGCACTCCGGCTTATCGTCAGGGCGTATTGGCTGGTGACCGTATCGTCAAGATCGATGGCAAGGAAACCAAGGGCCTGAGCCTGCTGGAAGCTGTTAAGCGTTTGCGCGGGGCAAAGGGGACCAAGGTTACTATTACTATTTACCGGGAAAATGCCAAGGACTTGCTTGATTTCACTATCGTCCGGGATATGATCAAGATCGAGAGCGTAAAATATAAAATGCTGGATGAGAAGCTTGGTTATATCAAGATCAATGAGTTTACCGAAAAAACAGCCCTGGACCTGGATAAAGCGCTTACCGCGCTGGAAAAAGACAAGGCGGAAAAGCTTATCCTGGATTTACGTAATAATCCCGGCGGATTATTGAATACCTGTATTGAAGTATGCAAGCAATTTATCGGTGAAAATAAGCTCCTGCTTTCGATCCGGGGCAGGGACGCTAAAATGAACCAGCAATTTATAGCGGACAAAACCGCGAGACATAAGAAATGGCCGATGGTGATCCTGGTGAATAAGGGTAGCGCCAGCGCCAGCGAGATCCTGTCCGGCGTGGTCCAGGATTATAAGCGTGGCAAGATCTTGGGAGCCAAGACTTTTGGCAAAGGCAGTGTGCAAACTGTCATGCCCATGAGCGATGGCAGCGGTTTGCGTCTGACCACGGCAAAGTATTACCTGCCCAGCGGCCGGTCTATCCATGAGATCGGCGTCACTCCGGATATAATCGTCGAGATGCCCCGTGAAGATGAAGTCAAGCTCATGATGCAAAATGACGGAATACCGCTGAAACCGGGGGAAAAAGCGGTTAAAGATCTTATCCTGGAAAAAGCCATAGAAATACTGCAACCGGTGAAAGATGTAGCTAAAGCTAAATAAACCAAGGTTATCAGATTATCAGGAAGACCTGATTTCCTGATATTCGTTCTTGAGGGATCTCACTCGTGAAGCAAAAAGCAAAAGCTTTTTTAAGAACGCTGATCATCCTGTCCATACTGGGATTGGGAGTTTATTATGTTTACCTGACTTATATCAATCCTCCGGTTATGGATTATGATGGGATCAGTAATAAAGTGGACCAGGCAATTGACCAGGTACTGGTGTCATCTGGCGCCAGTAATCTAAATATCATTAAAGTCTTCCGGGAAGAAAAAAAGCTTGACCAGGCAACCTGGGTCCAGACCACCAAGGAGATCAGGTTAGCGGAAACAATTGACTTAAATGAGACTGGCGCTGCCCTGAAAAAAGCCATCGAAGCACAGGGCGCCAGGGTAATATCATTGACGATCAATCCTGTCGAGAACACCCTGAACCTGAAAGCCGGAGTAAAAAATATTGTCCTGGAAGTACTGGTTTTAAGGCGGAAAATTGCCGGGCCTAAATGTCGGGCCGCGATCATAATTGACGATTTAGGATATGACCGGCAGATCGTCAGCCAGTTAATGACCCTGCAAGAAGCTCTGACTTTTGCTGTTTTACCAGGTGAGCGCTATTCGAAGATCATTGCTGAGCAGGTAACTAAAGCGGGATATGAAGTGATCCTGCACCAACCAATGGAGCCGATTGGATATCCCAAGATCAATTCCGGTAAACGGTCTATCCTAATGACCATGGATAAACAGCAAATACGTGAAATGCTGGAAAAAAATATTCGGGATGTGCCCTATATTAACGGGATAAACAATCATATGGGATCGCGGATCACTGAAGACGCGGAAAAGATGCAGGAGATAATGAACATCCTGAAAGAACATAACCTCTTCTTTGTCGACAGTAAGACCAGCCCGAAATCAGTAGCTTACAAAACAGCTAAAAAGACCGGCTTGCAAGCAGCCTACAACCAGGTTTTCCTGGATAACCAGGATGATCTCGGGTATATTAGGAAGCAACTGGACCAGGTAGCAGAGTTATCTTTAAAGAATAAAAAGGTAGTGGCGATCGGCCATGGCACAAGGAAAGAGATCCTGTCTGCCTTGCAGGAAAAACTTCCCGAGTTCAGGAAAAAGGGCATTGCCATCGTGCCAGTATCACAGCTCGTGGAATAACAGTAGTAAGGTGAAGGTTTTAGAAGTAGGTATGGAAGTAGGTCTGAAGTTTGCAAAACTTACACCTAATAACTTCTCTGCTGCAGACAAATAAGGACTTTATGAATATTTTAGCTATTGAGACTTCATGTGATGAGGCCAGCGCCAGTGTGGTGCAAAACGGCCGAAAAATTCTCTCTAATGTTATTTCCTCCCAAATCCATATTCACGCTAAGTATGGCGGGGTAGTGCCGGAGCTGGCTTCCCGGCATCATCTGGAAAATATTAACTTTGTCGTGGCTGAGGCCCTGGCTAAGGCTCGTCTGCGCATAAACGATATCGATACCCTGGCAGTTACGCAAGGTCCAGGCCTGGTCGGCTCACTATTGGCGGGTATCATGGCGGCGAAAACACTATCTTTGATCTACCGCTTGCCCTTACTGCCGATCAATCATATTGAAGGCCATATCTATGCTAATTTTCTTGAACATAGGATCAAACCGCCGTTTCTCGCTTTGGTAATTTCCGGAGGACATACGGAACTGGTCATCCAGCGGGATCATACTCATTATAAAATATTGGGCCGCACCAGGGATGACGCGGTAGGAGAAGCTTATGATAAAGTAGCTAAATTGCTGGATCTCGGTTATCCTGGTGGGCCGGTGATCGATAAATTAGCCAAGAAAGGTGACCCGCAGTATATTAAATTTCCCCGGCCTTATTTGACTGGCTCGTATGATTTTAGTTTTTCCGGTCTTAAAACCTCCGTCGTCAATTATGTTTCTAAGCATCCAGCTTCCAGCGTTCAGCATTTAGCGGATGTAGTTGCTTCTTTTCAACAAGCGGTGATAGAGGTTTTAGTTAATAAAACAATCCAGACGGCGCTAAAACTGAAAATGAAAAAGATCGTCTTGGCTGGCGGAGTAGCGGCAAACTCAGCTTTACGCGGACTTTTTACCGATAAAATAAGAAAGACCGGGATAACCTTGTACTATCCCAGTCCTGTGTTGTGCACGGATAATGCCGCGATGATCGGGTGTGCGGCTTATTACCGTTTAAAAAATAAAAAATTAGAATATAACCAGAAAATGCTGACTTTTAAAGCCGCGCCTAATTTACAATTGTAATGTTGGGTGTATTTCCAGGAAAGCTTTTACTACCTCCGGGTCGAATTGTGTCCCGGAGCATCTTTTTATCTCCGCTAAGGCGATCTCGGTGCTGAGCGCCGGTCGATATGGGCGTTCACTGGTCATCGCATCGTAGGTATCGGCTACCGCGATGATCCTGGATAAATAAGGGATATTTTCACCTATCAGCCCGTCAGGATAACCCCGTCCGTCAAAACGTTCATGATGGTGCCTGACGATCGGCCTGATCGGTGTAAGAAAAGCGACCGGCGCGATAATTTGTTCTCCTAATGCCGGATGCATTTTTATGATATTAAACTCAGCATCATTTAACTTGCCAGGTTTGTTAAGGGCGTCTTTAATAATGCCGATCTTCCCTACATCATGCAAAATGCAGGCAAATTTTAAAGTATCAATAAGTGTGCGGCTGAGTTTCAACTCCCTGGCAATTTGGATCGCAAATTTTGTGACCCGGTCAGAATGGCCGCGGGTATATTCATCGCTGGCTTCGATAGCCTGGGCGAGAGCTTGCACGGTTTCCAGGTAGGTCCTTTTCTGATCCTCGTACAATTGCGCGTTATCAATAGCGATCCCTGCTTCATCAGCCAGGGTTGTCAGCATATTAACATCTTCCGTACTGTATATCTCTTCCGATAATTTCTCTCCAAGTAGTAAAATACCTTTCAGATTTCCTTTAACCAGAATGGGGATCGCAATGGCTGCTTTAGCAAAATCTAATTCCGATAGTAATACAGTATAATCAGCGTTGGCAGAAGCACCTTCGATCATATTCCTTTGCACGGCTTTCTTGGAATAGGTCAATAACCGGACTAAATCACTTTGTATGTCGAATTCCACTTCTTTTGTTTTTTGATCCAGTCCAGCCGAAGCTCTGATCTTGTAGCGGGCTGAAACTTCATCAAATAATAATATAGCTATCTGCCTGGTATTCAATATAGCTGACATAGACACAATTAAATTTAATAATTCCCGTAAGTCCAGGATCGTGATAAGTGAGCGGGTAAACTCGGCGATTGTCTCTTGATGATCAAGCTTACCCCGGAAAAATATTTTATCGATCATGATCTCAATGCGCGTCCGCAAGGGTTGGAAAGTAGCAACTATAACAAACCCAGCAATTATTCTAATCGTGAGCGAAGTAATTCCCGTAAGATTATGAAAAAGAGATTCAAAAATCAATATAGTAGCTACATAAATGCCGATTACAAAAGTGCTTAAAGTTGTATAGAGGACTGTCTTTTTAAAGACGATATTAATATCCATAAGATGATGGCGTAGAATAGCATATGCAATGATAATTAGATATAAGGTTTCTACAAAAAAGTGAATAGGGGGAAAGGCAGTAAAAATGCTGACGAAGTAAATAATAGTTCCTATAAAACCTACGAAAAGTCCCAAGAATACATATCTTAACTGATTCCTATGTAATCCACTTGAGTTTTTATATTCTTTAAATAGAACATATAAAGAATAAGAAATCCAAAAAACAAAAAATAGAATAAAAAGAAAGTATAACTCACCAACGATTTCTTTAAATGGATTAATGATTACCCCTTTAATAATAAGCGGAGTAAAGAGCAACGGGATTAAGATGATAATATATAGGTTTAGTATAAAACTGAAGATCTTTTTGGTGGGTGTTATACGTGTTTTGGTTATGGCGAATACAAATTTAACAAAGAAAAATACTATAAAAAGAACTCCTAAATTTGAGATCCGGTCATAAAAAAGAGCGAAATCATTATTAGGAGAGGTGCTTACAAAGAAATCCCCGATATTCCAAATAGCTATATTCATATTCATCAAGAAGAAAGATCTATTTATCGGATTTTTATTATTCTTAATAAATACAAATAAACCTAATAAAAAAGCACATAAAATAGCTATGAATTCACTTACTAGATACCAATTCATAACTCTCCTTTAGGCTAAACTTACTAGATTACGCCAGTTTCTTTCCCCGCTTTTTTAAATGCGTCTAATGCTTTTGATAACTCACTAATTGTATGAGTAGCCATGGCACTAACTCGTATTCTCGCTTCCCGCTTTCTTACTGCCGGGTAAATTATTGGATTGCAATAAACTCCGGCTTTTTCTAAAGCTCCCACTAATTTATATGTTTTGTTTTCATCGAAGGTCAGTATAGGGATAATAGCTGATTGTGTTTCTCCAAGGGTATACCCTAATTCCAATAAATTATTTTTTAAATAATTTATATTTTTCCATAAATTTATTCTTAATTGTGGCTCGGTTTCGATAATTTCAAAGGCAGCTATGCTGGCAGCACATACTGCGGCCGGTATTCCCGCTGAAAAAACAAAAGAGCGGCTCGAGTGCTTCAGGAAATGTATGATCTTCTTGCTCCCGGCAATAAAACCTCCTACTCCTGCCAGTGTTTTACTAAAAGTTCCCATTATTATATCAATTTTACCTTCTAATCCATAATGTTCTACTGTCCCTCTTCCATTTTTTCCCAAAACTCCAGTACCATGCGCATCATCAATCATGATAGCAGTGCCATATTTATTGGCCAAACTATATATCTCATCAAGTTTAGCGACATCTCCATCCATGCTGAATACGCCCTCGGTAATTATAAGTTTATTAGGATGATCAGCGTATTTAATTAACTTCTTCTCGAGTTCTTTCATATTATTGTGTTTATAAGGCGCTAAAGGGATTTGCCCGAGAGTACATCCATCAATAATACTAGCGTGACATTTATCATCTAAAATGGCAATTGATTGTTTATCCAGAATGGTAGATATCCCCCCCAGATTAGTCATATAGCCAGTACTATATACTATACAATCTTCAGTCCCTTTATGTTTGGCGATTGTAGCTTCTAATTGATTGTGTATGTCAAAGTTGCCGTTTATTATTCTTGAGCCGCAAGCTCCTGTACCATATTTTTCAATTGCTTTAATAGCTGCTTCTTTCACTTTAGGATGAGTCGATAAGCCCAAATAATTATTTGAGCCTAACATAATCATTTTTGAGCCTTTGACGATAGTCTGCGGGGTGGCAGCCGATGACATCTCTCTAAGATAGAAATAACTATTTTGCTTAATGTAATTGTCCCAGTGAGTGAATCTTATACATTTTTCAAATAATCTATTTTTTATTCTGCGTTCATAATTTCTTTTGCTTGCGGCAAACTCTGGGTTAGGATCAATTCGCCTGGTATTAGTTCTACGATCGCCGATAATATTATCAAGTAAAGAATTTGGGGCTATACTTAATAACTCGAAAATGCTTTTAGTAGCTAATAAAGAAATAGATACACCGTAATAGAATCTATTCCCTGGTTCTTCTAGTGACCACATTAATGTGCCACGGAAGGAGACGTTTGTTTTTGGTAATAAGATTTCTATTTTAGTGCTTATAGAAATAGGGATATTTGTACTTAAGAGTATCCCCGAATCAGTTACATTCTGAATTTCACCTGAGTATGCTTTGGTTTTCTGCTCTGGTCCTGAGTTAAATGTAAATCGTATGGTGATCTTTTTATTGAGTGAATAACGTTCTGATTTCCTTCGGAGTAAAAAAGAAGAGGAGTCATTTGATTTGACAGATTGGATAAGGTTTCTTTTTAGTTTGTTACCATAGGAGATCTGTTTCTCCGCATACCGGTTACCTGCTTTGGCAATCTTTTTCATTTTTGGTACCTCCTTTTATAAAGTCAACTGCTGCCCCGCACATTGATCTCATAAAAAAAGGCACCGCGCAGTAAGCTCGATGAACAATATTAATATAACGTATCTATGCGTATTTGTAAAGTAAATTGTATTCGCTAATAAATGTAAACTATCGTGCCTATTTGGTTAACGATAGGATCGAATTGTCCCCGGAACATTTTCTTATCTCAGCTGGGGCGATATTTTCGCTTAAGGCCGGCCGGCAAATACTGAGATCCAGATAGGGTGCCCAGGGCATAAGTGGTTGTAACCAGATAATAGACATAAGCAAAAGAATTACACCCAAAATATAAAAAACTAGCAAGTCAAAAAAACCGCTTGACAAGTAGCTAATCCGTGCTATGTTCATAGTGGGGTAGTTGAAGTACGTTTGATACAGGTCTTTCAAAACTAATGCACATATCCGAAAACGCAAACCCTGAGAAATTGGGGGACGCAAAGCCAAAGGGGCTAAGAATAAGCCAAACTTATTTAAGCCAGCCGCATGCTGCCGAAGTATGAACATGACTTATCAATGCCAGCCGAGCTGTCGGATATTAAGAGACAGGTCGGCATTAGTTTTTATAGGGAAGTTTAAGCCAAAAGGAGGAAAATCGAGCTTACAATTGAATATGGGATCCGATAAAGGCAAACCCTGAGAAATCAGGGGACGCAAAGCCAAAGGGGCTAAAAATAGGCGAAAAGCTTATACAATGCCAGCCGTTGCTACCGAAGATTGCTCACTATCACTCTGTTCAGGCCAGCCGGGCTTTCGGATCGAAGATCCAGGAAAGCTCGGTTTTTTCATTTTAAGAAAGAAGGGAACAGAAATGAGCGGCTTGCAGAGAGGACTGATAGGAATAGCGATCATAATGGGACTGGTAAACAGTCCGATGTTCTCTATCGCCGCTAATGAAGCAGTGAATGAACCACCGCGGAAGGCAGGGGAGATCTTGGTGAAATTAAGAGCCAGTGGCTCCAGCCACAGGCAAAATGTTTCTTTAAGTATTGATTCCATAAGCGCAACGATTCTCAAGGAAATGCAACCGGTTTTTTCCGCCACCCCCCAAAGTAGCGGGTCAAGCCAAAAGCAATTGAGTCCCCAGAAATCCTCTCTGGATGAAGAACTTTCACGGTGGTTCACTGTTTCCTTTGAAGATGAGCAGGATTTGCAGGAAACCTTGGCAGCTTATGCCGGCAACAGCCTGGTAGAATACGCGGAACCTATCTATATATATAGTATAGCCAGCACTCCTAATGACCCTTATTATAGTACTTCCGGTACTTGGGGCCAGCAGTATGATGACCTGTGGGGATTAAAGAACATCCAGTCTGAAAGAGCCTGGAACATCTCCCGGGGCAATAATAACGTTATCGTAGCAGCCATAGATACAGGCGTTGATTATACTCATCCGGACTTGAATGCCAATGTTTGGTCTAATCCTAATGAGATACCCGGCAATGGCCTGGATGATGACAACAATGGTTACATCGATGATACCATGGGTTGGGATTTTGTTAACGAAACCAATGATCCTATGGATACACATGGCCATGGCACCCATCTTAGCGGGATCATTGCCGCGGTCGGCAATAATGGCCAAGGTATTACGGGAGTATGCTGGCAGGCTAAGATCATGGCTCTCAAAGCCTTGACCGACACCGGCGCCGGTGCTTCTGACAAATTGGCCCAGGCCATCAAGTATGCCGCGGACAACGGAGCCAGGGTCATCAATATCAGTTGGGGTGGTTATGGCAATTCCCGTTTGATCCAAGACGCCCTGACCTATGCTTATGAACATAATTGCGTAATAGTTGCAGCCGCCGGAAACAACAACACCAATGCTGAAAGGTTCTTCCCCGGCAACTACAGTCAAGCGATCACAGTCGCAGCTTGCAGTGCCAGCGATTTGCGGGCCTCTTTTTCTAATTATGGCAGCAATGTGGATGTTACCGCCCCCGGCGTAGACATCCTATCCCTTAAGGCGAAAGGGACGGATATGTTGCGTAAAGAGGCTAACATTGTTGGCGGCGAGTATTATCGTGCCAGCGGGACCAGCATGGCTACCCCATTTGTTTCCGGTTTGGCTGCATTAATTATAGCCAGTGACCGCGATCTCAGCAATCTGGAAGTAGAAGAAAAGATCATCAGTTCTTGTGATGACCTGGGCGTCGCGGGCAAAGATGATTATTACGGATATGGCCGGATAAATGCTTCCCAAGCCCTGTCCTTGGACCGTGGCGAGCAGATCAGGATAGCTGATTTTAAAGCTTTTGATACCCCCAGCGATAACGGTGAAAGCATTTCTGTTACCTGGACTGCCAATGTCAGCACCGCGATTAAAGGCTATTCCATATATTATGCTACTCAACCTTTTGCCAGTATTACTGATGAAGGTGTCCAGGCTATGCTGGATTCACCGGTGGACGATCCGCAGGCTAATAGCGGCATTATCTCCGGATTACATGAAGGCACTGGTTATTACATAGCAGTTGTGGCCACCCTGGTTACTGGTAAGAATAAAGCATCCTTATCCGCTAATATTTCTTCCAACATGCTCTCCAGTGAAAGGCCGGTGTACCCGGTACACAATATTATTAACAGCAATAGCAGCGATGACGCTATTTCCTGGGACCAGGACTGCCAGACCAGGGCTATCATTCCTCAAAATCCGGAAAATCATAACAAGATCTTGAATATTACCATCCCGCAACAGGAAAAAGTCTCCCTGGTCAGCGCTGCTGATACCAAGTTATACAACTCCATGAAATTGGCTTCTGAAGAAGAGCTTGATTCCAGCATCGTTGAGTTCACTGCTACCAGCTTGATCAGCGGATCGATCACTATCCAGCTTAGTTATTACGATGAGATCACTGGTTGGCAGGAAAGCAATCTGCGGATCTATCAATTGAATGAAACCACGGCCAACTGGGAAGAAGTGCCAGGCAGCCAGGTGGTCAATCGCCATAATAATGTCGTAGCCGTGGAAGTAGCCGGCAGTGAATTAGTTGAAGGCCGGATCTATCGTCTTTTCGCTCCAGCCGGGACTCTGGAAAATCTTGATGAAGTGAAAGTTTATCCGAATCCTTACAAACCCAACAGTGGCCTGGGACACACTATGATCACCTTTACCAACATCATGAATGATTCGAAAGTTAAAATATACACCCTGACCGGAGAACTGGTGCGCACTTTGCACGATGACTTGGCCCAAGGTGAAGTTCGCTGGGACGCTGCCAATGAAGATGGCCAGAAAGTAGCCAGCGGCCTGTACATTTTCTTAGTGGAAAGCAATGATAGCAAACACAAGACCGGCAAATTAGCCATTATAAAATAGAGGGGCATATGAAGAATAATTCTAAATTACAAATTTTAAATTCTCCCCGTCCGGGGACAGGTAAATTAAGGATAATGCTGTTGATCCTTGCCTTTAGCCTTGCGCATTTAGCCTTCAGCATTTCTTCTTATGCGGCCAGTGGAACAGGTACGACTGGCGCTCAGTTCCTGCGGTTAGGGGCTGGAGCCCGTCCGGTGGCTATGGGCGGAGCTTACACCGCGATCGCCGATGATGTCAATGGCCCGCAGTATAATGCTGCTGGTATTGCCTGGGCTAAACATAAAGAAGTTATTGCCAGCTACATAGATTATCTCGAAGGCATTACCTATGGTTATATCGGTTACCTCCATCCGCTGCAGAACGGCAGCGCCCTGGGCCTGGCCCTGGCTTATTTAAATTCCGGATCAATTGACCAGACTGACGTGGCCGGCACTTCCATCGGTGCTTTTTCCAGCACCCAGAGCCTGCTTCTATTGACCTATGCCAAAACCATAGGATCAAAAATGTCCTGGGGTACCAATCTTAAAATGTTCCAGCAGAAAATAGAGAACGAAAAAGCTAATGGCTATGCTTTTGATTTTGGGGCCATCTACAAGTTTTGGCCGCGCTTGGCTTTTGGCCTGAACGTGCAGAACCTGGGCCCCGGAGTAAAGTTCGTACAGGAAAAAGATCCCCTGCCTTTGACCATTAAAGCCGGAGTCGCTTACATATTTGTGGAAGATACGCTGACTTTGTCCACTGACGCGAAATACCAGCCCAAAGAAGACAGCAAGATCAATGAAAATGTTGGCTTGGAATATTGGGTCAACCAGAATCTGGCTCTCCGGGTGGGTTATGATACGGCTAATATTTCTGATATCGAGAACTTTAACGGGATTACCGCTGGTTTGGGTTTCCAGGTGGCTGGCTTTAATCTGCACTATGCCTGGATGCCGTACGGTATTCTCGGCGATACACACCGGATCTCCGTGGGTTACAAATGGTAGTAAATAAATTTTAAAAGAGAGGAGTATAGAACATTATGAATCGCAAGCTTGCCCATTTTTTTTGTGTCTTTTTGGTCTTGATCTGTTCCGTTGAATGCCTGGCTGGTGATGAACCGCGGATATTAATGGCTAGTCTGGCCAATACGGGGAACCCATATCTTGAAAAATTAGTGGCTGTCAACCAACAGACAATAACTTTTCTAGATAAAGAGAGGGCCTCTGCCACTGGATTGGTAGAAAGCTTTCATGGTTCCTCGCTATATTATTATGATGATGCCAGCAAACAATACTATCCGGACAACGAAGGGATCCTGGACCAACAGGGATTTACCTATGACCTGGCCCTGGTAGTAATGGTGTATGCTTTGAATGGGCAATACCAGAAAGCCAAGCATATATTAAAGGTCCTGGAACAAAATTTCAGTGTGGAGAAGAACGGATATACCGGATTATTGAATTCCTATAAGATCAATGATTTTAACGGCCAGGATGAATATAGTTTAGAGATCGGTATTGACGGGGACAGGATACATGTAGGGCCGAATATGTGGATAGCCCTGGCTGCCTTGCAATTCAATAAGCTGTCCGGGACCAGCCAGTTCCTGCCTTTTGCTGTCGAAGTGGCCAAATGGGCCTACAATTTACCGCACTATGTCATGAAAGACGGGAGTCGCGGAGCAGTATGTATGGGCAGCGGCTGGGGCCCCGACTGGAGCACTGTTTTTTCTACGGAAAATATCATTGATAATTACGCGGTGCTGAATTGGCTGGAACAGATCTACCAGGCCGGCACAGAGATGGAACGCCGGGTTTTTACAGCTAAAGGTTTTGGCCTTAAAAAAATACAGGAAGAGAAAGAAAGCATCAAGCAGTGGCTGCTGGCGATCGGCTTCAACCGTGAATACCAGAGCTTCAATTGCGGCTATAATGAATTTGGCGTTGATAAGACCAAAGCCCTGGACACCGTGAGCTGGGGTATATCCGGCATCGGTCCGGCAGTGCTGGCCAGCTGGGGCATAGATCCGTTTAAAATGGTTGATTTCGCGGAACAGAATTTCCAAGTGTACCAGGAGATCAAAGGTGAACCGATCACTGGCTTTGATTTTACCGATGAAAAATATAAGGACCCGCATCGTCCGCGTATAATCTGGTGGGAGGGAACCGGGCAAATGATAGTAATGTACCAGGTGATGGCTGACTACTGCCGTCAACTAGGTGATATTGACCGCATGGTTTCCTGTCAGAGAAAAGCCATGCAATATCTGGCTGAAATGGACAAAATGAGCCGGATGGCCAGATTGCCATATGGGGTTCTGCCTTATACCAGCATCCAGCCTAAAGATACCGAACTGGTAAATACCTTTTTCTATGGTTGGGAAATACCGCGTGGCAAGAATGGGCACTGGGTAACCTCACTGGCCAGCACGATGTGGCGGGCCATTGGTTCGATCGGGTTCAATCCCCTGGTCAGCGAACAAACAACGATCGGCATGCTGCAAGACTTGAATACGAAGATGTGGGCCAAGTTAGATACAGTTAGCCAGTAAGTTCGACAATCAGATACTACGAGAGTCAGTTGCCAATAAGTACGAAGAGCAGTTACTACGAGAAGTAGTTAACTGCTCTTCGTTTATATTTTATTTGATTAGAATAAAAAATACTTGACAATATAGACTATTATCTACTAAACTTAAAAAACAATAATGGAGATTAAAGATATGTAAAGTATACTAAAGAAAGATATGTGTATTTTACATGATTTTAATCCATCTCGCAAAAGAAACTAATCATAAGGCTAATTGCTTAACGTTTTTGTTAAGTAATTAGCTTTTTTTATGGAGGGGGGAATATGCGGATTAGAAGGATATGCGGTCTTGTCTTGCCAATGGTAGTCTTAGTTTATGCTAGATATGTCTCAGCTGACGTTGTGATCGATGAAGCTTGGAAGGCGCTGGTTCAGAAGGACTATACAACAGCAGAGAGACTAAGCACAAACTCTTTACAGAAAGCAAAAAACAAAGCTTTGATCCAACAACAACAGCTAAAAGCCGGCAAATTGGATTCGGTGGCGGGTAAAGAACAAACTATAATAAAAGAGAATCCAGAATTACATAGTGCCGGCACAGCTTGCTATATACAAGCAGAGATATACAAGGCAAAAGGTCAGAAAAGCGAAGCTATAAAAAAGTATCAAGAGATTATCGCTGATTATCCAAATGCGCTTTGTTGGGATCCGCGCGGCTGGTATTGGAATGTGGCAGAAGTGGCCCAGGACAAACTGGACACGATGGATACTAAATACGATTATGGCGATTATCGCAGTGAAACCTTAACCGTCAAAGCCTGGAAT
>JAQTQE010000051.1 GCA_028712365.1 bacterium | reverse complement strand
CCGCCCCTATTGCGTTCGGCCGGCGATTTTACTCCGTAAAATCTAGAGCTTCGGCCTCTCTGTTACCCCTTGGGGTCTTTCTCAAAGCTCTAAAGTAACATTTTCCCCATTTGTATTAAAAAATATTCACCGATAAAGATCATGGCCCAGGCGAGAATTTTTTTTGTACGTTCCATCCAAATCCCTGGTTTGGGCAGGTTCACCAGCAAGCCGGCAAACGTACCAGCGAGGATCAGGATAGCATTCATGCCGATCGCAAATACAAACAGGGTTAAAGCCCCAAAAAGGACATTCTGCTGGCTATAAACAAAAGCCAGTAAAACTGCCAGGACCGGCGCGGTACATGGTCCCATGACCAAACCAGCCACCAAGCCCATCAAGAAACTGCTAATAAAGCCGGACCTGGTTTGCGGCAGGTTTTTAACCAGGTTTGGCCAGGGGAAAGAAAATACCCCGAACATGGACAGGCCCATAATGATAAAAATATTGCCAATAACCAGCATCACCAGCGGACTGGTCTGGACCTGGCCAAAAAGCCGGCCGGAGAAACTGGCTACCAGTCCCAGCACGGTATAGGTGATGGCTATGCCCAAGGCATAAGCCAATGATAGTAAAAAGGCTTTTTTACGCGAACCGCTGGCACGGGCGCCAATGAACGTAATCGTGATCGGGATCAAGGGATAAACACAGGGAGTAAACCCGGTCATAATTCCGCCCGCCAGTACTGCCAGTAACGCCAAGGGAGATGAAGCTTGTAAGTAGCCCTGTAAATTGTGAACCAATCCTTGCAGCATAATCTTCTTTATAATGAATTTTAAAGTTTTGTCAAGATGTTATATGTTACCATTTGATCCTGACCCGGTATTCTATTTTTGTTTCCTCGTTCTTGGGCACATTAACGACATATTTCAAGGTATGCGCTTCCACTTTTTCAGCTTTATGCGAAGATTGCAGCAGTTTCCAGTCGCCGGGGACAGGCTCGATAATACTCACCTTGGTATCCGCATCCTTATGATTGCGCAGGCTGATCTGCCAGGCGATCTCATAGACATTGCTGGAGACTACTTTGAAATCTGTCTGTTTCCGTTCGCCGATCACATCAA
This sequence comes from bacterium, assembly GCA_028712365.1. Lineage (GTDB taxonomy): Bacteria > CAYTYR01 > UBA6262 > UBA6262 > UBA6262 > UBA6262. Next base: position 8,121 of record JAQTQE010000051.1, on the reverse strand, counting down.
AAGCTTCGCCCATTTTAATCTTGATGGTCTCATCTTTTGGCGTATGGTCGATGCTATCCTCACCGATGAATTGCAGGCTGCCCCGCGGATCTGTCTTATATACCCGGATAATGCCTTTAGGTAAAGGCATGCCCAGGTGGTTTTCTTTTTTATTATCAATATTGATATAAACGCCGACTTTCTGGTTGGAGATCGGCTGGCCATACGAATTCCGGTAATAATATTCCGCTCCCCAAAAGATCAATTCTTTCCTGACCGGCACATTCATCGCCTCCAACAAGCTGATCTGCTTGGTCTGGTTCTGCTTGATCGTGCTGGTGCGGTCCAGGGTATAGAGATGGTATTCGAAGAAACTTTCTTCTTTGAACGCGCTTTCTTTGGCTACGGCTCCGGCAAAATCCATTTCACCCTTATAGCGCATCTCCGGTTGGGCTACCCGGTTGACATCGCCGGCAACTAACTGGATCGCCGCGTCTTTATAGGTAGCTCCGCTCTTATTATCTATGGTGACCCAACCGCTCACATCCGCGGCATTATCATCTTTATTGAGTACGGTCACATAATCAGCTTTCCAGCTGATGCCGCCGGTCAGGTAGCTGATCTCTATTTTTTGCGCCTTAGCCAGCTCATTTTCCAGCAGCCAAACCAGGGTTGGCTGGGCGATCAGGTTTTCCGGTATTTCAGGATAGATCACCTGTCCGGGAGCATACGCGTAGATCTCATTCCCAACCTGGAAAATAGGCCCGTTGTTCACGCTTAATAGCTTAGCATTATATATTTCTTCTTTGCCGGTATAGTAGTTCTTTTCCTTTATCTTGACCGTTTTCCCGACGAATTTTTCCATCAGTTTTTCCGGACTGAGCAGGTCATATTCATAATTTTGTTCCAGAATGTTCAAGCCCAAGGGATCAGTCAGTGATTTGATATGGACCGTAGTAGGATTTATCTGGCTGGCTACATCCATGAACTTGAGTTCAGTGACCCCTTTGGGTAAACTAATAGCGCGGGTATCTTTTACTAATCCCAAATTGGAATTGTAAATAGTGATAGACAGGGCTTCCTGGTCACTTAGAGTGCTCTTCACCCCTTCTTCCCTGGCCCATAAAAAACTTGGCACCATCATAGCTAACAACAGTATCGCGCTTATCTTTCTACGCATGCTTTCCTCCTTCTAACAGATTTTCCTGTTTACAGCAGGACAATCTTTAGACCCTGGCCACATATATTGGTTCCTTTATATTACTTAACTTGCAGCGTAAATGGCACAGTATTCATTTTTTTCTTTGATCTGAATTCCAGCCATAATTTGTATATTCCTTTTTTCGGAAAAATAACTTTAAAGTGCAACTCCGGCCCATAAGCCGCCAGTCCTTGTTCCACTGATTGTTTTTGCAGGTAGATATCCTGCGTGGCATTAATAGCCACCAGTTGCGCTCCACCGCCAGCATACGGCAGCAGGTTTTGTACCGGTTTGCCAGATTTCATTTCAGCGACCAAAAAAGTGAAATTAATTTCTGTTTTTTCCTTTATTTCTTCCGGCTCAGTCGTAAACCGGACCGCTTGCCAGTCAGCGGTAATTTTCTCGTTATCCAGGTACATCCTCACTGTACCAAATTTATTAACCACCTTGCCTACATCCAGGGGCACGATCTTTACAACCGGGGCCTGGCCTGAAGGTTGGAAATAAAAATATAGCAAGTACCGCCCATCCTGAGGGAAAACAACATCTTGCGAAAAATTTCCAGCGGCGTCAGCGGCGGGGAAACAATGGAACATCATTTCCAGGTCCAGGTCCACCAACACCAGGTGCATTTTTTGCCCCCCAATTTCTGCCAAGTCAACAGTCCCGACATTGAAAACCAGTGGCACGATCTTGTTTATCGGGAGTTTAACCGGTTTTTCTTTAAAGGTCACTTCATAACCCCAGGCCATTCCTGCCAGGCAGATCATGGCCAGAACAAAGAATGATTTTTTCACCCTGTTAGACCTCACTTTCAGAAAAGCTAAATTATTTTTAACCCTATTACTCCGCCATACAGGCTTATACCTATTAACCAGTGGTCTCACGGGGTTCACGATTTCTCCTCTACCGGATATTGATGTTTAGTGACATAGGTGATCAATAATTCCATTTTACTTTTAGGTAAACTGGTAAATTTTAAACCGATGAAACAACCATGCTGGTTACGGGTATAATGGGCTACTGAGGCATGAACGTCATTTAGGACAATGTCAGCGCTCAACATTATCTGCAAGATCAATTTATCTACTTGGGGAAAAGACATGGCTGAATAAATTTTAGCACCCCCCTTGCTGATATCGACAATGACCCCTTCGCCCACCGGGGTAATTGACTCTAAACCAAAAAATTTAACTGGAATAGCCGCCCGATAACGCTGGATACGGGATTGTTCAGTCATATTGGGCCTTTGCTAAAGCCAAGGTTACTAAGGTTTGGATAAATTTTACATACTTCTGGCCAACTTCCATAAAGAACCCGGATACATTGTTGATCCTTATTTTTCGTTGGCCCCAATCCACTACGCCGCCGGACCAGTGCGGAGCCAAATCGCTCATATAACAAACTGTGCGCCCGTTTCCGTAACAGCCGGTCACCAGGAGCGGGTATTCTTTCGAGGAGAGACTTATTTTCGGCAAATTAATCTTCAAATCACGTACTGCCAACAACAGTTGGCTCTCCGCTCTGAGAACGACTTTATTATAGCCGCCGATCAGCGGCCCATTTTCAAACTTTAAACTGCTGGTTCTTAAGATCCGGTCATTTTGGGGTATAATGATACCCCCTTGCGGGCAATTGACCCGGTCATCGTGTGAGCAGCATTGGACCGGTAAAATTTCTGCCAGTTTTGAACAATGATAATGCCCGTCATAGCCATGGAATGAGCCCCAGCCGCCGATCATTAAAAAACCAGTGCCGCCAGCCACCATTTTTACCAGTCGATCCTGCGCTGCTGGCGCGATCCTGGCAGAGGGATAATCACTTAGGATCACGGCTTGGTAGTCTTTGCGCAGATGCTGGACAGTCAAAGATCTACGGGAAGGAATGTAATCAAGAGCATAACCTAAATGTTTCAATACACCGTAAAGATAACGAGCTGATTGTCGCAGGCTGTCATCGCCGCAATAGAGGAGGGAAATCTTATTTGTTTTCATTGGTGTCCGGGGCACGGGCGGCCAGTAATTCGCGAATTTTGGACAATAATTTTTCAGCTTCAAATGGCTTGTTCATGTAGGCATCAGCGCCAACTTGTTCCCCGGTTTTGCGAGCATCATCGCCAGCCTTGGCGGTGAGAATGATGATGGGAATATCTTTATAATGGGTATCATATTTCAGCATGCGGGCCACATGAAATCCATCCATGCCCGGCAGCATCAGGTCTAAAATAATCAAGTCCGGGTGCTGACTGCGGGCCGTGTTTAAAGCTTCTTTGCCATCCCTGGCGACGATCACTTCATAGCCTGACGATTCCAGCCGCATGCGGATCACGGTCACAATATCCACTTCATCATCTACCAGCAGTATTCTTTTTTTAGTTTCGGTCATGTACCTTCCCTTCTTAAAATCAGTTTTAAGTTATAAGTTTTAAGTTTTGAGTTTAGGTAAAGTTCTTTACCATAATTCAAAACTCAACACTCAAAATTCAAAACTGCCTCAATTTTAGCCGATAAGTTTCTTGATCTGCTCCAACAGGTCTTTGGAATCAAATGGTTTTTTGATGCAGCTGGCGGCGCCAAGTTCCAGCGCCCGGTCTCCCAGCTCCATGACATGGCGGCTGGAAGCAGTGAAAAGAATGATCGGTATATCTTTCACCGCCGGATCACTTTTAACCGCTTTGCATACCTGATAACCGTCCAGCTTAGGCATTTTCACATCCAGGAGAATAAGATCCGGGTGTTCATTTTTTATTTTAACTAAAGCCTCTTCCCCATCACTGGCCAGCAGCACATTATATCCCAAACTGAGGATCCGCATCCTGGTCAATTCGGCAATATCTTTTTCATCATCAACTAATAATATGGTTTTGACATTATTTTCAGCGCTCATTTTCTACCTCCGGTGGGTGGTGCGGTTAATGCCCGGTTCCTGGCCAGGGTTATTAATTCTTCTTCGTTCTCACCATCATCAGGGAAGAAAGCCTGCCCGGCGACCAGTTCCACATTGACCTCTTCTTTATCATAAAAGTGCGTTTGTCCAGGTGTCAATTTGTGTAATTTCTCTGCAAATTGCTGATAACTGCTACCGGTGTTTTTAACCAGCACGATCACCGAGCCATTATCCAGTTTTACCAGACGGTCATCACGCTGGATCTTCTCCTGCAGTGATTGGGCAATATCATCAGTCAGTATCTTGACCCAGGTCTGCCCATATCGCTCCAGGATATGCTGGTAATTTTTGATCAAAACCAAAGAGATCACGAATTTTTCTTTACGTTGTTTATATTCATCGGTAAATAATCTGAAGATATCGTTCAATACTGTAGCCGGCTCAAAAGTCGGGATCGTAAAGGAAAAGGTACTGCCTTTATTCAAACCGCTGGCTACTGTAATCTTGCCGCCATGCGCTTCCACGATCTGCCGGCAAATCGACAAGCCCAGTCCTGTGCCTTTGATCCCTGGTTTTACTTCACGGTCCACCTGCTCGAATTTCTCAAAGATCCGGTTTAGGGCTTCCGATGGGATACCTTTCCCTGTATCTTCGATCGCAAATTCAACCATACCTGGAGTGGCACTTCGTTTTATACGAACGGTGATCTTGCCTCCTCCGTCCGTAAACTTAATACTGTTTCCAACCAGGTTGGTCAGTACCTGCAATAGCCGTGTTTCATCAGCATATATACTGGGTAATCCCTCTTCCAGGGAATATCCCAGAGAAAGTTTTTTATGTTCCACCAGTGGCATCATCGTCGGGATAAAACTCTCGATCAACCGCTGGATCTGTTGTTCATGTTTCACCATTTTCATCCGGCCGGATTCCAGCTTGGCCAGGTCCAGAATATCCTGGATCAGGGTTTCCAGACGTTCGATATTCTTTTTAGCAATGTTCAATACCCGCTCCTGCTCCGGCGAGATCCCGCCCGGCAGGACCCGATCCATGATCAGGGAAACACCTTCTTTGATCGCAGTCAGAGGAGTGCGTAATTCATGGCTAACCGTAGACACGAACTCATCTTTCATAATATCCAGCCGTTCCAGCCGGTTATATGCGTCGTTCAGCTCTTCATTTTTTTGCACCAGGTAATCCTGGACCTTCTGCAATTCCAGGTTACGTTCCTGCAGTTCGCTGGTCCTCTCCCTTACTTTTTCTTCCAGTTTCGTGTAAGAGTTCTTAAGATTATCAGCCATGAGATTGAATTGTTCCGCTAATTGCTGCAGTTCATTGCCGGTATTGACCTGGATATGGTATTCCAGATTCCCCTGACCAATAATTTCCGAACCCCGGTGCAGCTCATAGACAGGCTTGAGAAAATCCCGGGCCAGGGAAACAGCGAAGAATGGGATAAAAATAACTATGGCAATAATGACAATTATGAATTTTGTTTTTACTTCCTGCAATCCCTCTAGGACAGTAGTTTCCGGGATGCTGACCAGGATAACCCAGCGGTTAAACACCAGATTCGGGTCTGCCCCTACCTGGACCCCACCGACATAACCATATTCCCTGGAAAAAGGGATCTGTCCAGAAGTGACAAAAGCGGCTTCTCTTTTACCTGCTTCTATTTCCCTTTTTACCTGTTCCCCGCGCTTTACTTTTTGATAGACTTCGTTGTCTGACAGGCGTTCCTTAAGATACTTGGAAAAAAGCATGCCATTGTCATACAACAGCAGGGCGCTTTCATCCAGGATCGTGACAAAGATATAGCGACCTTCGGCGATGCTGCGCATGATCGCGTAATGGGTGATCTCCCCCACCTTGCGCAGATCGATGATGCCAACAACTACACCGATAAGCTTCTTGGTCTTCAGGTTCCTGACCGCCCGGCTGATCACCAGTTCAGGTTGTTTATCCACTAAGCCGATACCGGGAGCCGAAAAATAGATCCGGTCACTGCGTACCGCTTCAATAAAATAATCCTGACTGGCGAAATCCTGGTTTTGCCATTGGCTAGAAGTCAAGGCAATAGGTTTACCAGCCGCATCGATCAATCCCAGCACTTTGTAGGAAGATTCTTTTTGCTGGAATTCCTTCAGACTATTCAGGATATCCTGTTCTGATGAGGCCGTGGGCTGCTGAAAAACAGAATACATATTGGATAGGTATTCTATTTCATTGATCCTTTTGTTAAAGAACGAACTGATATTATTGCTCAAGGTATAGGAAGCGTTTTTCAGGTACCCTTTGGCTTCTTTGACCAGCACCCATTTGCTTAAATTATACCCATACACCGCGATCAGGATCGAAGGAGCAAGCGACGCGCTCAGGAACAAGATCACAAAAACAGGGGTGAGTTTTATCTTAAATTTTTCCCACAGGTGGTATTTGGCCAGAAAATAATAAGGCAGGATAAAAACAACGATCCCGAACATCAAAAAAAGATATGGTTGAATTAGGTCCGTCACATTGGACATGTATTTTTATTCTCTCATAAGACTGGCATTTTGTTGTCAGGATCGCTTTTACCGTCATTCATATGCAAACGACCATATAAAAAAGTGTTGATCGCTGTTGCTTTAAGCGGTTCCAGGGCAATAAATTGGACCCCGGTGTTAAAAAAACCCTCTTTTTCACTGGGCACTACCCACACTACTCTTACTTCAGTAGTGATCCTGGTTCGGTGAGTGCCAGGTATACTAAAAATAAAGATCGATTTACTGGCCATCTGCAACCTTTTAGGCAAAAGCACCATCATGCCCCGGTCAGACAAGTTAACCGCTTTGGTCAAGGTACTATAACTATTGCCATCTTCCAGCGTAGCATTGATCACCTGTACGCCTTCTTCAAATTTAATGCGGGTGCTTTGTCTCCGCTCAGGTTGTTTAAAATCGATCATCCTCTTGCCCTCCTAAAATCTGTAATCCCCTGTTGAAAGTTGTGGAAGTAGGTATGGAAATAAGTCAAAAGTTTGTAGTTTAGAGCCTAACACCCATAGACTTCAACCCAAACTTACTTCTAAAACTTACACCTAGTAACTATTCCTCATACTGACTGGCTAACTGGTTTAACTGGTATCGTAATAGTAAATTTTGTTCCTTTTCCGGTATCGCTGTCAATGATTATCGTGCCGCCATGCATTTCTACTAATTCTTTACAGATAAACAATCCTAAACCGCTGCCTCCGCGGCCCACCCCGAATTGCTGAAACTTCCCGAAAACCTTATGCAAATTATCTTTAGCGATACCTACGCCGGTATCCTGGATAGTCACATAAATATTATTTTCTTCCGGCTGGTGATATGTTTCCAGGACGATATGCCCTTGGTCCGGAGTGAACTTAATGGCATTGCTGATAAGGTTCATGATAATCTGGGTGAACTTGTCCTGGTCTACTTGTGTTCCAGGGATATTTCCCGGAATGGCTTTTAGTTCCAGTTTTTTATTTTTGGCCCATAATTGGCTGGAGTCTACTACTTTCTGGATCAAATTGTTCAAGTCAGCCGGGGCCAACTTCAATTCCATTTTCCCGGATTCGATCTTGGAAATATCTAACAGGTCATTGATCAGCCTCTCCAAGCGAGCGATACCTTCGCCAGCGTCATTGAGCAGGTCTTCCTGGTCGTGGTTGAGTTCGCCGGCGATCTTTTCCTTGACTGTCAGTACCGCACCCTTGATCAGGGTTAAGGGAGATCTTAATTCATGGGAAACATGGGCTACAAATTTATCTTTTAACTGGTCAATCTCTTTTTGCTTGGTAACATCACTCAACACAGAAACAGTACCTAAGGTCATCCCGCTGGTGTCTTCAATAATAGCGCTGGAAGCGCGCAATATTTTCCTGGTATTTTCCTGCCCGTGCACCACTATTTCTTCTACTTTATCACCTTGGTCACCAGTGCTGATCTCTTTACTGAACGAGGCTATCTGGTGTTCACTGAGATTCTCGGCTATATGTTTGCCGGCAACCTGGTCTTTGGGCTTGCCCAGCAATTTTTCAGCCGCTTCAT
>JAQTQE010000015.1:22920-41728 GCA_028712365.1 bacterium | reverse complement strand
AATGCTTATCATTCATAATACGAATACGACTTGACAAGAAATATATGTTATGGTATTTTAATACCATAAACATGGTAATAAGAGGGAATGATGTTGCTTAATGTGCGGTCAAAGGTTGCGAAAAAAATACTAAACTACTTCTTCCTGAATGAGACTAGGAAGGCTTATGTGAATGAGGTAGCCCGTATTATTGGGGAAGAGGCTAAGAACGCTTATAGGATTCTATTGCGTTTGGAAGAAGCGGGTATTCTCAAAAGCGAATATGCAGGGAAGGAAAGGTATTTTTCCGCGAACTGCCAGGAGCCATTATACAAGGAATACAAAAAGATCTTTCTTAAAACAGCTGGCATAGAATTAAGTATTACCAAAAAGCTGGCTAATCTCACAGGATTAAAGGAAGCCTACATATATGGGTCTTATGTTAATCATAAATTCGGCCCGGAAAGTGATATAGACCTGCTATTAGTTGGGAAGCACAGCAGTCTAGCCGCGGAAAAGGCCTTGCATGACTTACAGAAAAGTATTGGGCGAGAAATAAGTATTATTAATATAACTCAGGAAGAGCTGAAGGATAGGAAAAAAAATAATGACCAGTTGATAACAGAGATATTCAAAAATAAAAATAAAAGGATAATATGAAATTTAACAAGAACTATTTCTTAAAACAGGCTTTTAGCCAAAACGAGTTGAATAAATACAAGAAAGCTGCCGAAAGAGATCTCTCTATAGCTAATAAGGACGAAGAAATAGAAGTAATATTTCACTTTACCTATATGGCATTGTTAAAGATCGGGATATTGGTGATAGCAAAAGAGGGTTATCGGGTAAAAAGCAGGCCCGGTCATCATATACAGATCATAGAGACGCTCAGTAGTATTTTAAAATCGAAAGATATAGCTATAATTGGCGATAAAATTCGCCGGGACAGAAACCTCGATCTTTATAGCGCGAGCGCGCTGATAACAAAGAAAGATGTGGATGCATATTACAGATTTGTATCGGAACTTTTCCAGACAATTAAATAAAGTATCATTATGCGTTATACGCTGATAATAGACAAAGGAGATATCGTGGAGCAGGAAAAACTGATAAAGATATTGGATAGTTTTAAAAACAAAAAGGTGATGGTGCTCGGGGACATGATCGCGGATGAGTACATCTTCGGTAAAACGACCCGTGTTTCCCGGGAAGCTCCTGTGCTGATCCTGAAGTATGACTCCAAGGAAATAATCATGGGCGGGGCAGCTAATTCCGTGCATAATATCCATGCCCTGGGCGGACGGGTTTTCCCGGTTGGCGTGATCGGGCAGGATAGCACCGGCCGGCATATGCTCAAGATAATGAGGGAAATGAAAATACCGACTGCGCGATTGATCACGCAAATGGACCGGCCTACTATCACTAAGACCAGGATCATGGCTGGTGGTTATCATACTGCCCGCCAGCAGGTGATCCGGATAGACAAAGAAGCAGATTTGCCTATTAGTCAAGAGTGCGAAGGCAGGATAATCAGGATCTTGACCGCGCACATACCAGATATGGATGCTTTACTGGTCAGTGATTATAATGGCGGGTTGATCACGGAAAGAATGCGCGATATTTTACTCGGCTTAGTCCACAAATATCATAAACCACTGGTAGTGGATTCACGTTTTCATATTATGAAGTATGAAGGAGCCACCCTGGTCACGCCCAATGAGACTGAAGCTGCCCCGGCCGTGGGTATGAAGCTCGACGGAGCTAAAGGGATCAAGGAAATTGGCCAGAGACTACTGGAAAAAATACAAGGCAAGGGCGTCTTGATCACCCAGGGCCGTAATGGCATGACTTTATTTGAAGGGAAAAATAAAATAACGCATATTGACATTGTCGGCAGTGATGAAGCAGTGGATGTGACTGGCGCGGGTGATACGGTCGCCAGTTGCGCTACATTGGCGCTGGCCGCGAATGCGAGTTTGCAGGAAGCTGCCTGCCTGGCTAATTATGCCGCCGGCGTAGTGGTCATGAAAAGGGGTACCGCCGTGGTATCAGTTAATGAAATCAAAGGATTGATGGAGAAAACCCAGAAATGAAAATAAAAGTCGAACATTGGCTTTTAATATTAGTATCAATATTTTTGATCGTGACGCATCTGTATTGGCTGTCCAATGATCTGCGGCCGCCTTCCTGGGATGCGTCAGCCCACCTGAATCTCTGTTTGCAGTACCGTGATGTCTTGCGGGATCCCGCCAGCCATCTGTGCCGCGACCTGCTGAATGTGACTGGATATTATCCGCCCTTGTATCACTTGAGCACCTTGCCTTTCCTGGCTTTTTTTGGCTATTCACTTTCTTCCGCCTGCCTGGTGAACCTGCTTTACCTGCTGATACTGGTATGGTCTACCTATGGCATAGGCAAAAAACTCTATAATGATCTCACCGGGTTTCTGGCTGCTTTCCTGGTAGCTACCTATCCGTATATTGTGCATATGACCAATACTTTTGTCATCGACCTGGCCTTGGCCAGTATGGTCACACTGGGCATGTATTTGTACCTGCGCAGTGAAGATTTTACGAAAAGGTGGCCCAGTATTTTATTTGGCCTGGCCTGCGGGATAGGGGTTTTGATCAAATGGACTTACGGCTTTTTTCTTATTGGCCCGGTTTTTTACAGCGTAGGTAAAGCGATCAGGATGAGGAAAGTACGACCGGAAGTATTGCGGAATACCGGAATGGGCCTGGCCATTTCTATTTTCGTGGCCTTGCCCTGGTATGGCTATAATCTTATTAAATTTGTTCGTTACAGCATCCGTTTCAGCGGTATCGGCGCCAATGAAGGTGATCCGGTCATCTTGTCTTTAGCTGGCTGGCTTTATTATGCCAAAAACCTGCTCTTGCAGGTACAGCCAATTTATTTGGCGCTTTTTGTCGTCGGTATCCTGGTTTATCTGGTTACCTGGAAGCGCCAGCATAAATTGCTCCTCTGGTGGATCGCGGTCCCATACGTGATCCTTACCTTGATCCGCAATAAAGATGAACGTTATACCTTGCCATTTTTAGCGGCAGTCAGTATTATTTCCTGTTTCTGGCTGGTAAATATTAAAAAAGAGGTCATAAAGTTTGTCCTGGTGTCCCTGGTCGTGATTTTTGGCATTACCCAGTATTTTGTCACTTCTTTTGACCAGGTTGGTTATTATTACTGCCAGCCGCTTCATCCTGAAGCCTGGCGGCAGGAAGCAGTCTGTGACCTGATAATGCAAACCAAGCCGGCTAACCGCGCTTTTGCAGCGGTCAGCGTTGTCGCTAACCAGAGTTTTTGGCATAGTGAGAGCCTGCGATTTTATGCTGACGCCCATCAACTGCCGATCTTATTTAAAGGCTATAGCCGTAATTTGGGGCAGTTTGCCGACTATGTCATCACTAAAAGCGGTGATCTTGGCCCGTCTTTCAGCTTGGGCCGGATGCCAGAGGCCCGGGAGGCGATCTTAGCTGATCCGCAAAATGAATTTCATCGCAACTTCCGCTTGATCGGGAGTTTCGCTTTGCCTGATAATTCCTGGCTTTTTGTATACAGACGGGAGCCTGATCTCAAGGCCTTTGCCCCGCGCAAGTTCGATAGCAACGTACTGGCAAGTAAGCTGGTGGCCAGCTTGGGAGAATATATTAATGATGCTGAAGATTTAGAGATAGAGATCAACAGCCAGACCAGGGAAGAGGCCCAGTTAGGCCATTTTGAAAAGATAGTTATTTCAGCGAAAAGATTAAAGATCGGTAATACTTGGGTCAACGACGCGGTCATCAGGATCAAGGGACTGGATCTAAACCTGCCGTTATTATGGGATGAAGGGAAATTGGTCGTTTATGCCATAGCTGAAATACGGCCTTCATTGGTCATCACGGCCCAAGACCTGCGGGGTTTGTTACAACAAAAAGCCAAGAGATTAGAAGATCCGCTGGTCACTATCCAGGATAATGTGCTGAACCTGGAAGGTGATTGGCAGGGCATTCATTTGCTCTTGCAGGCAGGGCTAGTAAAAGAAAAAGACAAGATCTACGCGCAAGGCGCCAAGCTTAAGATCGGTTGGTGCAGGATACCACGCTGGGTGTACCAGGGAATATTAGAAAAACCATTTGTCTTGTCGCCGACGTTTGAATGGCCGGTCAAAACAGTGGTTAATGAGATCAAACTGCAAGATGATAAGATAATAGTAAATTAAAAGTCGTTCGTCGTTCGTGGTATATTTAAAAAAGAGGCATATATGAAACCTGAGATCAGCGTGTTTTTTCCTTGCTATAATGAGGCAGATAATATCCGGGCCACAGTTGCTAAAGCGCTGGGGATCTTGTCGGGTATTACCGATACATACGAAGTGATCATCGTTAATGACGGCAGCAATGACCGGACCGGTGAAGTTGCCCAGGATATTGCCCGGCAGGATGCGCATGTAAGGATCGTGACTCATGAGCAGAACAAGGGATATGGCGCGGCGTTACGGTCGGGATTTGCCGCCGCCAGGTATGATATCGTATGCTTTACTGATGCTGATGGCCAATTTGATCTGTCGGAGATCACCCAGTTTTTACCATTCATCGATAAATTCGATGTTGTTTTAGGTTATCGGATCAAACGCCAGGATAAGTTCTATCGCAAGATCAATACTTTTATTTACAAGGCCTCGATTAACCTGTTTTTCAGGTTAGGGGTCAGGGATATCGACTGTGCTTTTAAAATGTTCCGCCGGGCAGTGATGAATAGCTTCACTATCAATTCAGATGGGGCGGTAGCCAGCGCGGAAATGCTGATCAAGGCTAAACGGAAAGGGTACCGGTTTGTCGAGGTAGGGGTGCATCATTATCCACGCCTGGCTGGCCAGCCTACCGGGGCCAAGTTAAGCGTGATCTTTAAGGCTTTTACGGAACTATTTAAACTTCTTAGGAGCTTTTCCGGTGAAAAGTAAAATAAAGTCTTTACAGCAGTTGAAAAAGATAGTAAAATTATTAAAATTACAGGGTAGAACCATAGTTTTGGCCAACGGCTGTTTTGACTTGCTGCATGTGGGCCATATCCGCTATCTGGAAGCCAGTAAAAAACTTGGTGATGTCCTGATTGTCGCGCTAAACAATGACCGGTCGATCAGGATGATCAAAGATCCCTTGCGGCCGATCATCAAACAAAAAGCCCGGGCCGAGATAGTGGCTTCACTGGCAGCCGTTGATTATGTAGTTCTCTTTGGCGAAGCGCGGGTAGACAGGGTGTTAATGGCTTTACAACCAGCCATCCAGTCCAAGGGTACTGATTATACGGTTACTTCGGTGCCGGAAAAAGACCTGGTGACAGCTTATGGCGGCCGCGTGGCCATTGCCGGCGATAAAAAAGATCATGCTACCAAAGATCTGATCAAGACCATCATCCAAAAATACGGGAAGGGGTAAAAATGCAAAATATTGGCAGCTTTGTTATAAAACACAGGATCTTTCTTAGCTGGTTATTTGGTATCTCTTATCTCGTCTTTACTGCTCCGCCGCGTTATGTGCCTCCCACCAGCGCGTTATTATACCTGGTCATAGGTTTGGAGATAGCTTTTTTGGGAGAAGGCCTGCGGATCTGGGCTAATGGTTTTTTACATAAAGATGAATCCCTGGCGGTAAATGGGCCGTTCAGCTATACCCGCAATCCGTTGTATTTAGGCAGCTTCCTGATCGGTTGCGGTTTTTGCATTGCCACTTCCAGATTGCTGCTGTTTGTGTTTTTCCTGGCTTTTTTCTTTTTGGTCTTCTTAAATACTATCCGGCATGAGGAAAGCATCCTGGAAGGGAAATTTGGCAGTGAATTCCAGAAGTTCAAGCAAAATGTCCCGATCTTCATCCCGAAATTCACTCCTTACGACTCCAATGTCTATAGTAAATTCAGCTGGAAACAGGTCAAACATAACAAAGAACACCTTACGGTGATCGGGGTATTAGTGATAGCGCTCTACGCGATAATCAGGTATTTGATCCAGTATAATACCGGTGCTCCGTACAATAAAATATTGGGATAATGAAAATAAACAAAATTAAATTGTTTATCATTAGCATGATCGGTTTGGCTCATCTCTTTTGCCCGGGCAGGATATCCGTCTCCCAGGCCAAAGACCTGGATGTTCCTTTTGCCAGGGGTGAAAAAATAGGGTATGTGGTGAAATGGGGAATTATCGTCGCTGGCCGGGCTTCCCTCACCGTAGAACCGCAGGTCTGGAACGGCCAGGATGTTTATCGTATTTATTCTGAAGCCACCAGTTCGGGATTGATCGGTTCGATCTATCCGGTCAAAGACAAATCAGAATCGATCGTCAACCGGTCAGATTTCAGCACTTTGAGTTTCTATAAAGATGTGAATGAAGGCAAATTTCATCAACAGGAACAAATGATCTTTGACCAGGAAAAAGGCAAAGTGATATATCAGGACGCGACCGTAGATATACCCAAAGGGACAGTCGATGTATTGGCCAGCCTTTATGCGGTCAGATTGCGCAGTCTGGAGCCAGGCAAAGAGTTCACGGTAAATATATGCAATAACAAGAAGAATTACGAGCTGGTAGTGAGGGTGATCTCCCGGGAAACGGTCAAAGTACCGGCCGGCGAATTTAAGACCGTGATGGTCGAGCCGCTGTTGAAACAAGAAGGCATTTTTATGCATAAGGGCCGCCTCTTCGTTTACTTGACCGATGACCAGGACCGGATCCCGGTTCTCCTGCGCAGCAAGATCGCGGTAGGTTCTATTATTGCCGCCATGGAAAAGATACAAAAATATTAGAATTCTCAAAATAGCCATAGCAAAATTGCTATAAATATGCTATAATAAAGTTTTAAGACTATTAGCAAATAGAGGGATAGATACATGATCGTATTAACAGGAGGAGCCGGATTTATTGGCAGCGGCTTCCTTTGGAAATTGAACCAGGCAGGCATTAAGGATATCCTGGTAGTGGATAATCTCGCGGCTACTGAGAAATGGCGCAATTTGGCGGGAAAGAGCTTTATCGATTATATCCATAAAGATAAGTTCTTATCGTTAATAGAGTCGAATAAAGCCCCAAAACCGAAAAAAGTCATTCACCTGGGAGCTTGCAGTTCAACGACCTTGCAGGATGCTGATTATTTTATCAGCAATAATTATGAATATTCAAAAAAGATAGCTTTGTGGGCATTACGGCACAAAGCTAGTTTTTTATATGCTTCCAGCGCCGCTACTTATGGCGCCGGTGAATATGGCTACCAGGATGACCAGGCGACGACATTTAAATTAAGACCATTGAACATGTACGGTTATTCGAAGCAATTGTTTGACCTGTGGGTATACCATCACAAACTGGAAAAGAAAGTGACCGGGATCAAGTTCTTTAATGTCTTTGGGCCGAATGAATACCATAAAGGCGAGATGATGAGCTTGGTCTGTAAAAGGTTCCGGGAAGTAAAAGCAACAGGGACAATGAAGCTTTTCAAATCCTATCGTAACGATGTCCCGGCTGGCGAGCAGAAGCGGGATTTTATTTATATCAAAGACGCGGTGGAGATGATGTACTTTTTGTTCGCTAATCCCGCCAAAACCGGGATTTTCAATATGGGTACCGGAGAGGCGCGCAGTTGGAACGATGTGGCCAGGTCTCTTTTCAAAGCCCTGGGCATACAGGGAAAGATCGAATATATCGATATGCCTGAGATACTGCAGGAGAAGTATCAGTATTTCACCCAAGCCAATATGGATAAATTGTTGAAACAAAAGAAGTATCGCTGCCGGGCGCTGGAAGACAGCGTCAAAGATTACGCGCAGTACCTGGAAAAGAATTTATACCTATGAGCGCACTAGGAGATTTCCATGCCCAAGTATGACCTGGCAAGTTTAATCAAAGTTGTCGATCGTTTCGCTAAAACTAAAATACTGGTTATCGGTGATATTATCGTTGACCATTTCGTTTGGGGAAAAGTATCCCGTCTTTCCCCGGAAGCTCCCGTGCCGATCGTGGAAGTGAGCAAGGAAAGCATCATTCCGGGCGGTAGCGGCAACGTGGCCCATAATATAGCGGCGCTCAAAGGACAGTCCTTATTGTGCGGCGTGACCGGCCATGACCTGATCGGCAGCCAGATCATTGATCTGATCAGCGAGCTGGGTGTGGATACCGGCGGGGTTTTTGTCGATGCCGGCATACCGACGATCCAGAAGACCAGGATCATTGCCAATATCCAGCAGGTAGTAAGGATCGACCGGGAAGACCGGGAAAGCAAGGATAAGAAGATCATTGCCCAGATCATAAACTACCTGAAGGAGACTATCCCGCGGGTTGACGCCATTATCATCTCTGATTACGGCAAAGGCATGATCAGTGTACCGTTACTGAAAGAAACTATCAGATTAGCGCACCGTTATGGCAAAGTGATCACCGTGGACCCGAAAGTGGAACATTTCTTGAAATATAAGGGTGTGACGTGCATCACCCCGAACCACCTGGAGGCTGCTCAGGGCATCCATTATCCTGTTCCCCGTGACCAGGCTGAAACAGAGAAACTGGGGGAGAAGATCATTCGCAAGCTGCGCTGCCGGTCACTATTGATCACCCAGGGTGAAAAAGGAATGACTTTGTTTGAACAAGGCCAGAAATCTCTGCATATCCCGACCATGGCCAGGGAAGTATTTGACGTGACCGGAGCCGGGGATACAGTGATCTCTACTTTAACGCTGGCGCTGGCAGCCGGAGCCGACCTTAAGCAAGCGGCATATATCGCCAATCACGCGGCCGGAATAGTAGTGGCTAAAGTAGGTACCGCCACCTGTTCGCCGGAAGAATTAAAAGAAAATTTGACCCAGGACAAAGCAGGATTGAAGATATAGTAAGAACCGTTCGCGGTTGGCCGTTCGTCGTTGGTCGTAAAAGCGAAAAGCAACGAAAACAGAACTGGAGTAAGAGTGAGAATAATTGGAGTGATACCGGCGAGATTAAAGTCAACCCGCTTGCCGGAAAAACCATTACAAATGGTCTGCGGCAAATACCTGGTCCAGCGGGTCTACGAGCAAGCAAAAAAAGCGCGTCATTTAGATGATGTGATCATTGCCTGCGACCATGAAAAGATCGCCGAGGCCTGCCGGCAAGCCGGAGCCAAGGTGGTTTTGACCAGCCCGGATTGTACCAGCGGCACGGACCGGGTAGCTGAGATCGCCAGGAAAACGAAAGCTGATATCTTCCTGAATATCCAGGGCGATGAACCATTGATCGATCCCCGGACCGTAGACCAGGTGGCTTTGCTATTCCGGGATAAGACAGTGGTTATGGGAACAGCAGTGATCCCGATGAAACAGAAGCAGGATATTCCTGATCCCAATGTAGTAAAAGCGGTCCTGGATAAGCAGTTAAATGTCCTTTATTTTTCCCGTTCACCGCTGCCATACCAGCGCAACAAGGTTAAAGAACTTATTTATTACAAACACCTGGGATTATACGGGTTCCGCAGGGAATTTTTATTGAAATTTGCCGCTTTACCCCAGACTGTACTGGAAAAGACAGAGAGCCTGGAACAATTACGCGCCCTGGAGAATGGTTACCGGATCAGGGCGGTTATTACCAGGTATGATTCAATCGGCGTCGATACAGCTCAAGACCTGAAAAAAGTGTGTGCCATTATTCGGAGGATGAGATGACCAAGTATATTTTTGTCACCGGCGGCGTAGTGTCATCGCTGGGTAAAGGAATTACCGCATCAAGTATCGGCTGTCTCCTGAAAATGCGTGGCTTGAAAGTAACCCTGCAAAAATTCGACCCGTACATCAATGTTGATCCCGGGACCATGAACCCTTACCAGCACGGTGAAGTATATGTGACTGACGACGGGGCGGAAACTGACCTGGACCTGGGACATTATGAACGCTTTCTTGATGTCCACCTGACCCAGAATCATAACGTGACTACCGGCAAGATCTATAACAGCGTGATCACCAAAGAACGCCGCGGCGATTACCTGGGCGCTACCGTGCAGGTCATTCCCCATATCACTAATGAGATCAAAGAGCATATCAAAAAAGTCAAAGATAAAAATGATGTGGTTATCGTCGAGATCGGCGGTACGGTCGGTGATATTGAAAGCTTGCCATTTTTAGAAGCTATCCGCCAGTTCCGCAAGGATATCGGGCGCAATAATGTGTTATACGTGCATGTCACGCTGGTCCCGTATCTCCATGCCAGTGAAGAGCTGAAAACCAAACCAACCCAGCATAGCGTCGGGAAACTGCGGGAGATCGGTATTACTCCCGATGTGATCATTTGCCGCACGGAAAAGACCATCCCGAAAGACTGCCTGTCCAAGATCTCCCTGTTCTGCAATGTTGACGAAAAAGCCGTGATCCAATGCAAAGATGTTCCCTGTATCTACGAGGTGCCGCTCATGTTCGAGAAGCAGGGGCTGGACGATATTATCGTTGACCTGCTGAAGATCAAAACCAAAAAGCCGGACCTTACTGAATGGAAAGCTATGGTCAAGGCGGAAAAAACTCCCCAGAAAGTGATCACCATCGCCCTGGCTGGCAAATATACCACTTTAAAAGACGCTTACAAGAGCATACGGGAATCTTTGAGCCATGGCGGTTTGGCTAATAACGTGCAAGTAAAAATAAAATCAGTGGATGTGGAAAAGGCTGAGACAGATATAGGCAAATTTTTGCATGATGTGGATGGATTGCTTGTGCCGGGCGGTTTTGGCGGCCGGGGCATAGAAGGCAAAGTAAAAGCCATCCAATATGCCCGGGAGCATAACATGCCGTTTTTCGGCATCTGCCTGGGTATGCAGACCGCGGTCATTGAATTTGCCCGTAACGCTTGTGGCATGCCTGAAGCTAACTCAACTGAATTTAATCCAAAAACCAAACAACCGGTGATCAGCTTGCTGGAAGAACAGCGTAAAGTGATCAAAGTGAAAATGGGCGGGACCATGAGATTGGGCGCCTACCCTTGCCATTTGAAAAAAGAGACCAAAGCCCATGCTGCCTACTGCAAAGATGACATCGAAGAAAGACACCGGCATCGTTATGAATTCAATAACCAGTATAAAAAGAAACTGGAAGACTGCGGGATGGTCTTCAGCGGGGAAAATGAAACACACAACCTGGTAGAAGTTGTGGAAATACCAGGGCATCCCTGGTTTGTCGGTGTGCAATACCATCCTGAATTCAAATCCCGGCCAACTCATCCGCACCCATTGTTCAGGGAATTCATTAAACACGCCGCTGCCTATAAGGAGACCAAGATTTGAAACGTGAAAAAACCGGGAAAACAATAGTTAATATCGGCCGGATCAAAATAGGGGATGGGCATCCTTTAGTGTTGATCGCCGGGCCTTGTGTCATTGAATCAGAAAGACAGGTCCTTGACTCGGCTGCCTATCTGAAAGAAATGACTGCTTCCTTGTCCCTGCCGTTTGTTTTTAAATCTTCTTATGACAAAGCTAATCGCACGTCACTGCAAGCTTATCGCGGCCCGGGCTTTAAAAAGGGACTGGCGATCCTGCAAAAGGCTAAAGATAAATTTAATATACCTATCCTGGTTGATGTGCACCAGGTAGAAGAAATAAAAGAAGCGGCGGCAGTGGCTGATATCCTGCAAATTCCGGCATTTTTATGCCGGCAGACTGATTTAGTCCTGGCTGCTGCCCGTACCGGCCGGGTGATCAATATAAAAAAGGGGCAGTTCCTGGCGCCCTGGGATGTGGAAAATATCGTCAGGAAAGTGGAATCTACCGGTAACCGGAAGATCATCCTGACCGAGCGCGGCACCAGTTTTGGTTATAATAACCTGGTGACGGATATGCGTTCGCTGGTGATCATGAGAAAAACCGGGTATCCGGTGATCTTTGACGCGACGCACAGCGTGCAATTACCCGGCGGCAAAGGCGACCGCTCCAGCGGACAAAGCGAATATATTCCGGCGCTGGCCAGGGCCGCAGCGGCCGTGGGCATTGACGGCCTGTTCCTGGAAGTGCACCGCCAGCCAGAAAAAGCCCTTTCAGACGGGGCCAATATGCTGCCCTTGCAATCAGTGAAAAAACTTTTGCAGGAAGTTATAGCCATAGATGAATTAGTCAAGAAGTAGAAAAAGATGCTGGATGCTGAATGCTGAATGCTAAATGCTAAATGCTAAATGCTAAATGCTAAATGCTAAATGCGCAGGGCACAGAAGAATGTTTAATAAAAGGTGAAAAATGATCCTTAAACAGGCGAAGCAGGTATTAGAAATAGAATATAAGGCCATTAAAGATATGATCCCCAAACTGGATAAGAATTTTGAGCAGGCAGTAGAGATCATCAATTCATGCCGGGGCCGGGTGGTAGTGACCGGTATTGGCAAAAGCGGTCTCGTCGGGCGTAAAATATCAGCGACCATGGCTTCCACGGGCACACCTTCGTTTTATCTGCATCCGACGGAAGGAGCGCATGGGGATATGGGTATGGTCATGAAAGATGATGTCATCCTGGCCATCTCGTATAGCGGCGAAAATGAGGAACTATTAAATTTACTGCCGGTCATTAAAGGCATGGGATTGAAACTGATCACCATGACCGGAGTTGTACATTCGAATATGGCCAAGGCCAGCGATGTGGTCTTGAATACTAAAGTGAAGAAGGAAGCTTGCCCATATAACCTGGCGCCTACGGCGTCAACCACGGCCACTATGGCTCTGGGTGATGCCCTGGCTATCACGTTGTTATTAAAAAAAGGGTTCCAAAAAAAGGATTTTGCCGCGCTGCACCCGGGTGGTATGTTAGGACGTAAATTGTTGCTGAAAGTCGGTGATATTATGCGCGCCGGGAAGAATAATCCGGTGATCAGCAGGCATAAAACAGTCAAAGAAGCTTTATTGGTGATGACTGCTTCGCGGCTGGGCGCGGTCAATGTTGTAGATGCTAAGGGTAAATTAGTGGGATTTTTTACGGACGGTGACTTGCGGCGCCATTTACAAAAAGGCGAAGACATCCTGTTTACACCGATCAATACGGTAATGACTATGAAACCTTTTACTATTACTCCCGACCGCATGGCGACGGAAGCAGCCAGGATCATGCAGGAACGTAATTTCGATAATATCCCGGTGGTGGATGAGAAGAACCGCCCGGTTGGCATAATTGATGAAAGAGACTTGTTGGCTAAAGGCCTTGGCTAAAGCAATTTTGAGTTAGAAGTTTTGAATTTTGAGTTTAGGTAAATAAATCTCCCTATAATAATGATTTTAAACATTAACTCAAAACTCAACACTCAAAACTCATAACTGCTCTTGGGGGTATAATGCGGAAAACACTGGAAGATAAAATTAAGAAGATAAAAATGGTCGCTATGGATGTAGATGGCGTATTGACCGGGGGAGAGATCATTTTTATCAATAATACCGATGAGATCAAGATCTGGAACGTGAAGGACCGCATGGGTTTTGCCCTGGCGCACCGGACAGATAACCTGAAGCTTTGCTGGATCACCGGCCGGGAATCGAAAGAAGTGGCCCGCTGCGCGGCAGAATGCCATATAGATGCCCTTTACCAGAAAGCAACCAGGAAAAAAGAAGCTTATGCCGCTTTAAAAGAAAAATATCAATTAAAAGATGAAGAAATAGCCTTTCTGGGAGATGACCTGATCGATATCCCGATCTTACGCCATACGGGATTAGCTATTTGTCCGGCTGATTCCCCCCAGGAAGTCAAGAAAGAAGTTGACCTGGTCACCAAGGCTGCCGGCGGTAAAGGCGTATTCCGTGAAGTGATCGAAATAGTGATCAAAACCCAGGGTAACTGGGACAAAGTATGCACCAGGTATTATGAAGAAGGAGAATAATAAAAGTTGATTGTTGATAGTTGGAAGTTGATAGGAAGAAATAAAATACTGTTCATTCTTTTGTCTCTGGTCTTGGTAGCTGGGTGTAAAGGGAAGAATAAAAACAGCGGGGGAGATGTATCTTCGGGTAATGCCGAGCAGTTTTTAGAGAGGTTTTCCATGGTAGAAACCCAAGCTGGCAAAAAACAATGGGAATTGGAAGCAGCCAGAGCCATATTGCAAGAGTCAGAAAAACGTACCAAGATGGAAAAGATCAAGTTAAAGTTCTACAAGGAAGACGTACTGGCTTCGGTATTGATCGCGGAAAAAGGAGATATCAATACGGAAACCGGCGATATGGAAGCAACCGGCAATGTTGTGTTTACCAGTGAATCGGAAAAGGTGAAAATAGAGACCGATAAGCTTAATTGGGATAATAAGAGCAGAAAGATCGTTACTGATTCGTTTGTCAAGGAAACCCGGCCGGGAGGCATTGTTACCGGTTATGGCCTGGAAGCTGACCCCGACCTGTCCAGGTCGGTCATCAAAAGGGAAGTAAAAGCACAGGTCATCCCGCAAAATAAAGAGAAGAAATGAAGATGAATAAGAGAATAGTGATATTCGCTATAGCAATAGTGCTCTTGGCTGGTTCCGCTGTTTTGGCTCCGGGAGAAGATAAACCCATCGATATATCCAGCCAGCAGATGGAGACACTGAATAAGGGAAAAGTGGCTTTTTTCAGCGGTCAGGTCAAGGTTACCCAGGAGCAAGGGATATTGTATGCCGACAAAGTCTGGCATTATCTGGCCGAAGACCGGTTGGAAGCGTCAGGTAATGTCCATTACCAGGAGAAAAAAGATCAAGAAACAACTGATATCTATGGCGGCAGGATGGTCTATAACCGCCAGACCGGGTATGGGACTGTTTCCAAGTCGCCGAAGATCGTGCGCCTGGATGCAGCCAACCCTAAAAATGATACTACTATCACCGGAGACCTGATCGAGATGTTCAATAATGAAAAAAGAGCCAAAGTTTCCGGCAACGTGAACATTGTCCAGCCAGCGGCGAAAGCTAAAAGTGAGGTGGCTGATTATTACTATCAGGAGAAAAAACTGGTCCTGACCGGGAATCCCTGGGTCTGGCAGCAAAATGAAGATAATATCAGCGAATATACAGGCAAAGTGATCACCGTATTTACGGAAAATGAGAGAGTGATCATTGAAGAGAATGTCCAGGCTAAGATCACCTCAATAAAAAAAGAGAAAGCCAATAATTAATGAGTAAATTATACACCCAGGAACTAGTTAAATATTATGCCAAGCGGCCGGTAGTCAATAAGGTCAGCGTTAACGTTAACGAAGGTGAGATCGTGGGATTGCTGGGACCTAATGGCGCTGGTAAGACTACCACTTTTTATATGATGGTTGGCTTGATCTCCCCCAATAATGGGCAGATAAAATTGGATGATCATGATATTACCGATCAGCCCATGTATATGCGGGCCCGCATGGGTATCGGGTATTTATCGCAGGAACCATCAATTTTTCGTCACTTGACCGTAGAGGAAAACCTGCTGGCCATACTGGAAACCTTGCCCATGGGCAAAAAAGAACGCCTGGCTAAGATGCGATCACTGCTGGAAGAATTTGATATCGCGGACCTGGCCAAGGCTAAAACCTATCTCTTAAGCGGCGGGGAAAAGCGGCGGGTGGAAATAAGCCGGGCGCTGGTAACCAATCCCAAGTTCATCCTGCTGGATGAACCGTTCCTGGGCATTGATCCGATCGCGGTGCTCGATATCCAGCAGATCATCTCCACATTGCGCGCAAAAGGCCTTGGGGTTTTGATCACTGACCATAATGTCCGGGAAACCCTCAAGATCATTGACCGGGCGTATATTATGTATGAAGGAAAGATCCTGCTCCAGGGCTCGGCCCAGGAGCTGGTAAATAATGAAAAAGCCCGCCAGATTTATCTTGGTGAAAAATTCACTTTGTAAATCACCGCGGCTGTGATATTATGAAAATCTCCCAAAAGGGAAAGGAGCATCTTAGATGCAGGTAAGTATTACGGTAAGACATGCTAAGCTAACACCGCAGTTGAAACAGTACGCGATGGAGAAGGTTAGTAAGGTACAGAAGTATTTCGACAACGTGATCTCGGCGCACGTGATCTTGACCGTGGAGAAATATTTTTCTAGCGCGGAGGCGACAGTTAATGCCGGAGGGGCCAGGATCAATGCTAAGGAAGAGTCCCAGGACCTGTATGCCGCTATTGATCTGATGGTTGACAGCCTGGACCGCCAGATGAAGAAATTCAAGGAAAAGATCAAGACCAACAAGCATCATGATCATCGTACCAGTGATAATTTATTAAGGACCGAAGCGAAAATAATTTCCCGCAACGGATCAGAAAAAGCTGGTAAAGACCTGGCCAAAAATATGATCAAGAAGGAATTTGACACTTCACCGATCAATGCCAAAGAAGCTATTAAGCGGATGGAACTGACGGATAATGATTTTTGGGCCTTCGTGAATATAGAAACTAATAAAGTGAATATCGTGTATAAACGGCACGACGGGACTTTTGGCCTGTTAGAGCCGGTCCTGTAATCTTTTAAGTCATACTTGAGTGCGATAGGAGGGGTTTGATGAAATTAATGGATTTCATCGTCAAAGACGCAATAGTCGTGAATCTGCAGGGTAAAGAAAAGAAAGATGTATTAGAAGAAATGGTAGAGGCCCTGGTCAAAAGCAAAAAGATCAGCAGCAAGGAAAAAGTGGTAAAGATCCTGCTGGACCGGGAAGAATTAGGATCAACCGGGATCGGCCAGGGAGTAGGCATCCCTCATGGCAAGACCAATGAAGTGGATAATGTGGTGATCGCCTTTGGTTCATCCAGACAGGGGATAGAGTTTGAAAGCCTTGACGGGGAACTTGTTTATTTGGTTTTTTTACTGCTGGCGCCGGTGGAATCAACCGGTATCCATCTTAAAGCCCTGGCTAAGATCTCGCGTATCCTGAAAGATAAGCATTTCCGCCAGTCATTACGCGATGCCAAGGATGTCGCGGAAGTAGTGAAGATCATCAAGGAAGAAGACGAATATTAAAAGCAGTTCATAGTTGATAGTTCATAGTTGATCGAAAAAGCTTCTAAACCAGATCGCTATCAACGATCTCCGCCAAAGGCGGATCAGCCTCTGGCTGAAACGATCAACCATCAACGAATATGGGGTGGTTATGCCTGGAGTGACAGTCAAAGAATTTTTCAAGGAAAAGCAAGCAAAAATGCAGTTGGAAATGCTGGCTGGTGAAGAAGGGCTAGATAAGAAAATAACGGTTTTTGACGTTAACCGGCCTGGTTTGGCTTTATCCGGATATTTTGAATACTTTGCTTTTGAACGGATCCAGGTACTGGGCATGACCGAATTATCATACCTGGCTGAATTAGACCAGAAGCGGCGCCAGGAAATATTAGAGCGGTTATTTTCTTATGACTTGGTTTGTTTTGTGATCACGCGCAGCCTGGAACCGCCGCAGGAACTTATCAAACTGGCTAATGAGAGGGCAGTCGCGACCTTGCGTACTCCCTTGAATACCATTACCTTTATCAATGAAGTGACTACCTACCTGGAAGAGAAGTTTGCCCCGTCCACCAGCGTGCACGGTGTCTTGATCGATGTCTATGGCGTAGGGGCCCTGATCCTGGGCGAAAGCGGGATAGGTAAAAGTGAATGCGCCCTGGAATTGGTCAAGCGTGGACATCGCCTGGTAGCGGATGACGTAGTGGATATTCGCAAGAGATCATCAACGTTGCTGGTTGGCAAAGGCATGGAGTTTATCAAGTATCATATGGAGATCCGCGGTTTAGGGATCATTGACATCAGGAATTTATTCGGAGCCGGGGCGATCCGCGATGATACTGAAATAGATCTGATAATCCAGATGGAAGAATGGGATTCGAAACGCGAATATGACCGCTTGGGGCTGGATGAAGTTACCTACGAAATATTGGGAGTGGAAGTGCCTAAATTGATCATCCCCATCCGGCCGGGACGCAATATAGCGGCGATAGTGGAAGTTGCCGCGATGAACTGGCGCTTGAAACAAACAGGTTACTTCAGCGCCCATGAATTCGACAAGAAATTAAAAGAAAAGACGAAAAAGGAGCAGTGATCATGTCTCCAGGCAGTATCAGCCGTCTTATTATCATTACCGGCATGAGCGGAGCGGGCAAAAGCTCGGCGATCAATGTTTTTGAAGACCTGGGTTTTTTTTGCGTGGATAATCTGCCGATCATCCTTTTGCCGAAATTCGCCGAAGTAGTCGCTCAGTCAGGCGGCCGGATCAATAAAGTGGCCTTAGGCATAGATGTGCGGGAAGGAGGATTCCTGGACAGCTTGTTTAATACGCTGAAAGAGCTGTCTGACCTGCAGATCAAATATGAAGTGCTGTTCCTGGAAGCTTCCACAGAAGTCCTCTTGCACCGTTTCAGCGAAACCAGGCGGCGGCATCCGCTGGACATAGAAGGCGAGGAAAGCAGTATCATGGAAGGGATCAATAAGGAACGGGCCTTATTGACCGAGATCAAGGCTAAAGCGGATAAGATCATTGACACGACTAACTTGAGCGCCAAAGAGCTGCGGGATACGATTACCGAATCTTTTTTTTCTATTTCCGCTACCAACCGGAAAATACAGATCAGCCTGGTATCATTCGGGTATAAATACGGCGTGCCCCTGGACGCGGACTTGGTGCTGGATGTGCGTTTCCTGCCAAATCCGCATTACGTGGATGAATTAAAACCATATACCGGCAATGATTCCAAGGTTAAGGACTTTGTCCTGGATAATCCGGTAACCCAAAAATTCTTGAGAAAATATTTTAACTTGCTCAAATTCCTTATTCCCCATTATATTAAAGAAGGAAAAACATATCTTACCATCGCCATCGGCTGCACCGGCGGGAAACACCGCTCAGTAGCCGTGACTAACGAACTGGAAAAATA
>JAQTQE010000015.1:0-22820 GCA_028712365.1 bacterium | reverse complement strand
ATTTTAACTTGCTCAAATTCCTTATTCCCCATTATATTAAAGAAGGAAAAACATATCTTACCATCGCCATCGGCTGCACCGGCGGGAAACACCGCTCAGTAGCCGTGACTAACGAACTGGAAAAATACCTGACCAGCCGGGGCTATGACGTGAAGGTAAAACACCGGGACGTAAATAAATAAGGAGCACTTTTATGATCGGGGCAATAATCATTACCCATGGAGACCTGGGGCGGGAATTAGTCACCGTGGCTAAATGTATCGTCGGCCAACAGCAGGAGATCGAAACTATTACTTTAACTCCCGGCGAAAGTCCTGGCGAACTAAAAACCAAGATCGAGGAAACAATCTTAAAACTGGATCCTGACGCGGGTATTATTATTTTTACCGATATGTTCGGCGGAACGCCTACCAATACCAGTTTACCCTTGACCTTGAACCGGAAAGTGGAACTGTTAACAGGAGTGAATTTGCCCATGATCCTGGAATTTTTCTCTTCCCGGGAAGTTTTACCCTTAGCGGAACTGGTGCAAAAAATAAAGCAAACCGGGCAGAAAACTATTATCAATGCCAAAGAAATGTTCTTGCAAAAACTGAAAAAGGTTTAAGGGAGCCGATAGTGGGTATAGTCTTAGTCAGGATCGATGACCGCTTGATACACGGCCAGGTAGTGGCCGGGTGGGTTAAAGCCATTAAGGCTAATCATATTATGGTAGTGAATGACAAGGTTGCCCGGGACCAGATGCAGCGGGTGCTTTTGACTATGGCTATTCCCAGCCACCTGCAACTATCGATCTTGAGTATTGAAGAAGCTGCCACTGTCTTAAAACAGGGTGTGAAGGAAGACGACCGGGTCATTATTTTGTTTAACTCGCCCCAAGACGCGTTATCCTTGATCGAAAAAGAGGTTCCGATCAAGAGTATAAATGTCGGCGGCATACACTACTGCGAAGGCAAAAAGCAGATACTAAAAGCAGTATGCGTGGATATGGAAGATATCGAAGCGCTGTACCAGCTGGAACGCAAAGGTATTGAACTTGAAGGACGGATCGTTCCGACGGATGAACGTATTAATATCATGGAATCAGTCAGGAAAATTACCATGGGAGACAATTCTGTTAATCTGAAGGAGCCACCAGTTGAAAACAGTTAATCTCATCTTCGGCGTGCATAACCATCAGCCGGTAGGCAATTTTGACCATATTTTTGAAGAAGCTTACCAAAAAGCATATTTGCCGTTTTTGTCCGTGTTATTGCGGCATCCCCAGATCAAGATGAGCTTCCATTATACTGGGGCGCTTTTCCAGTTCCTCCAGCAGAAGCATCCTGAATTTATCGAGCAACTGCGCCAAATGGTCAAACAGAAGCAGATCGAGATCATGACCGGCGGATTCTACGAGCCGATACTGGCTATCCTGCCGGATGATGATAAGAAAGCCCAGATTGAAAAACTGACTGCTTTTATCCGTGAAACCACCGGGTACACGGCGCGCGGCATGTGGCTGGCAGAGCGCATCTGGGAGCCGCATCTGGTAAAACCTTTACAGGAAGCCAAAGTTGAGTATGTTATAGTTGATGATTATCATTTCAAGTCGGCCGGTTTGAGCGAAGAAGACTTATATGGCTATTATATTACCGAAGAGCAGGGCAAATCACTGGCTATGTTCCCGATCAGCCAGAAGCTGCGCTATATTATTCCTTTTGCCGAACCGGAAAGAACCATTGAATATTGCGCCCAGGTAGCCAGCGAAGAAGGCGAACGGCTCCTGGTCATAGCTGATGATGGGGAAAAATTCGGCATTTGGCCGCAAACCTACCACTCGGTGTATGAAGAAAAATGGCTGGAACGGTTTTTTGTGAAGCTGGAAGAGAATTCTTCCTGGCTCAAGACCACGACCTTTAACGAATACCTTGACACCTATAAAGCCAAAGGAAGAGCTTATGTGCCCTGTGCCAGTTACAGCGAAATGCTGGAATGGTCACTGCCTGAGCAGGCCCAGGAAACATATGAACACATTGTCGACCGGATCAAACAGCATCAAGACCAGCATGATTACCTGCAGTTCATCAAGGGTGGTTTTTGGCGGAATTTCCTGGTAAAATACCCGGAATCCAATAATATGCATAAAAAAATGCTGGAGGTCAGTGGCCGGGTAAATGCCGCCTTGCAAACGGGAATAAAAGATCCTAAGCTATTACAGGCCCAGGATGAGCTTTTAGCCGCTCAGGCTAATGACGGCTACTGGCATGGAGTCTTCGGCGGTTTGTATATGAGTCATCTGCGTCGCTCGGTCTATGAGAACCTGATCAAGGCGGAAAATAACCTGGACGCGGCCATCATCCCGCGGGATGACCTTACCTGCCAAACCGTTGATTATAACAATGATGACAGCGTGGAAGTGATCGCTGCCGGTAAAACCGTGAAAATATATGTGGCTCCGGAAGTAGGCGGTAAAATATTAGAGCTTGATTACCGTCCGAAAAACTTTAATTGCTTGAATGTCTTAAGCCGCCACAAAGAGGCGTATCACCAGAAGATCAAGGATTTTGTCAGTAAGCATAATAAAGAACAGGAAAGCAATGAAGCTAAAACTATCCACGAGCAATTCAGGGTAAAAGAAAAGAACCTGGACCAATACCTGAAATATGACTGGTACGAACGTGGTTTCGCGATTGAGCATTTCCTGAGTGACTGGGGTGATTTGGCGGCTTTCCATAATTGTAATTTTGGCGAGCAGGGAGATTTTGTAAACCAGACATATAATTTTCAATGTCAGCAAAACGGAGACAGGTTACAGATACTGCTGGCCCGTGAAGGCCATGTCTGGATAGAGAAGACCTTCGCCGCTTTAAAAGTAGAAAAGAAAATAACTATATTTAAAGAGCAATCGCTCGTGACCATAGAATATGCGCTCACTAACCTGGAAAACAGCAAACTGGAATTACGTTTTGGCAGTGAATATTGTTTTGCCGGTACCACCGGCCATGATGACGGGTGTTTTTATTATGGTTTAGGGGCTGAAGATAAGATCGAAAATAAGTATATGGATAGTATTGAAGAAAATAAGGATTTCCAGGGAATTGGGATCAAGGATTATTTTACCCGGATAGATGCCTGCTGGCAGTTTTCTGAAGCTGCTTCTGTCTGGCGGTTCCCATTGGAAACCGTATCCCAATCCGAGTCAGGATTTGAGCGTAGTTACCAGGGATCAGTGATCATGCCATTCTGGCCGGTGATCTTGAAACCGAAAAGCCAATGGCAGACCGCCATAAAATTTACTTTAAAGGATTTAACGGATTGACAAGGATGCATAAATGCTTCTAACCTCAGTTTGGATAAGTTTAGTGGCCAGTATTATCAGCCTGGATGTCACTGCCTGCTGGCAGGTAATGATCTCCCGTCCGATCATCATCGGTCCTTTGATCGGCTGGATGTGCGGTGATTTCATCCACGGGATGATCATGGGAAGTATCTTGGAATTGATCTGGATCAATACTCTTCCCCTGGGCGCCAGTATCCCTTTAGACGCGGCGGCGACGACCGTGGTCGCCACTGCTACTTCCATTTTCCTGGAACAGTGGTGGAGCGGGAATGAAAGTACCACTATGGTTTTGGGTATTTGCTATGCCATGCCTTTGGGTACGTTCATTAAAAAACTGGATATTTTTGTCCGGAGGTTCAGCAACCAACTGGTTTATTATGCCGATAAATATGCTAAACAGGATAACCTGTTCATGATCCAGGCTATGGTCATCCTGGCTATCTTATTGATCGTGCTGAAATATTTCCTCTTTTACTTTATTTCCATATATTTAGGATTGTATATATTCCACCTGGTCGTACCGCAGTTGCCTGACTATGTCCTGGATGGTTTGGGACAAGCCAGGATATTGCTGATCGCTCTTGGTTTGGCCATGGTGTGGGATACCTTTAGATTCAGAAAAGTAGGTAAGGAATCATGAACCGCGCTATCACTAAGCTGGATCTTTTCAAAATGATGCACCGTTCATTTTATATCCAGGCGGTATGGAATTTCGAGCGGCTCCAGAACCTGGGCTTCCTTTTTACGGTTGTGCCGATGATAAAGAGGCTTTACCCAAAAGGCCCGGCCAGGATCGAGGCTTTACAGCGGCACCTGGAATTCTTTAACACGCATCCTTATACCGCTTCTTTTGTGGTCGGGGTAACTACCTCCATGGAAGAGAAAATGGCCAACCAGCCGGGGACGGTCAAGCCGGAAGATATTCGCTCTATTAAGGCGATCATGAGCGGCCCCTTAGCCGCGATAGGAGATGCTTTCTTTTGGGCTTCTTTGCGGCCATTCAGCGCTCTTATCGGCATATTAATGATCCTAACCCTGGATGGTAATGCCAAGCTGATCGGGCCGGTATTTTTCCTGTTTTTCTTCAACTTTTTCGGGTTATACATCCGGTTCGGCGGTTTAGCCAAGGGGTATATGCTGGGTACCGGAGTTGTCGATATCTTGAAGAAATTCGATACCCAGGACCTGATCACCGTGATCAATTTGCTGGGCCTGATCGGGCTGGGGGTGCTCCTGATGCTTTATGCCGCTGATTTTAACCTTTGGCAGAACATCATTTTTTTCAGTACTCTGCTCATGGCGTATGGCTTGATCCGGAAAAAAGTATATACTAATATCCTGATCTATGGTGTTTTAGCCTGGGGTGTTTTGTTGTATTATTTAAATATTAATTTCTAGGAAAGCAGCGATCTGAATCATGGAGAAAACATTAAAAATAAAGAATAAACTGGGATTACACGCCAGACCGGCCGCCTTATTTGTCCAGCTGACCAACCAGTATAAACAGGTCAAGATCAAGGTCCGTGTCCTTCGTCCCGATGAAGAAAGTGAAGAAGTTGACGGGAAAAGTATCATGGGACTGATGATGTTGGCGGCGGAAGCCGGATCCATGTTAATGATCAAAATATCCGGCGATAAAGATAAAGAAGAAGAATTGATGGGCAAGATCGAAGAATTGATCGAAAATAAATTCGGAGAAGAGTAATGGAAAAGATCATGCATCGCGGCATAGCTGCTTCACCGGGAATAGTCATTGGCCAGGCTCTGATCCTCAGCCAGGAAGATTTTTGCATTAAAAAGCGCAAACTGCAAGATGAAGAAATAGAGCATGAGATCACCCGGTTCCAGGAAGCGCTCAATAGCACTAAACTGGAGCTGATCGCCATCCGGGATAAGGTGAACGGACGCCTGGGCACCAAGCATGCCTCGATCTTTGAAGCTTATCTGCTGGTATTGGAAGACCCGATGCTGGTTAAAGAGACCATTGATAAGGTCCGCAAGGAAAAGATGAACGTAGAATATGTCTTTTCCCAGACGATCTCTAAATTCGTGCACGTCTTTACCACTATGGGTGATGAATACCTGCGTGAACGAGGCCGGGATATCCAGGACCTGGGAAAACGGGTATTGCATAACCTGCTGGGTGAAAAGAGACATGACCTGGCCCTGTTAAAAAGCGAAGTTATTGTAGTTGCCAATGACCTGACTCCTTCTGATACCGTGCAAATGAGGGAGGAGAAGATCCTCGGTTTTATTACCAATATGGGAGGAAAAACATCGCATACGGCGATCATGGCCCAATCACTCGGTATCCCGGCCATCGTCGGTTTGAAAGATATTACGAATAAGGTGCAAAACGGCGATGAGATCATCCTGGATGGGTATGAAGGCATTGTTATCATTAACCCGACTAAGAATGTCCTGGAAGAATATGAAAAAACAAACAAAAAATATATCGAGATCAAGAAACAGCTTAATAAGTTAAAAGAACTGCCGGCCGTGACCATGGATGGCCGGGAAGTGCAGTTGGTCGCCAATATCGAGATCCCTGATGAAGTGGAATTAGCTTTGGAATACGGAGCTACGGGGATCGGTTTGTTCCGGACCGAATTCATTTTCCTGAACCGGGTCGACCTTCCTACCGAAGAAGAACAAACGCGTATTTACCGTAATATAGCTAAAAAAATGGCGCCACATAGCGTGGTATTGCGAACCCTAGACCTGGGTGGCGACAAATTAACCGATCAACTAGGCACGACGATCGAAACTAATCCTTTCCTGGGATTACGGGGTATCAGGCTATGTTTGAAATTCCCGGACCTCTTCCGGGCCCAATTACGGGCGATCCTGCAGGCCTCTACCAGCGGGAAACTGAAGATAATGTATCCCATGATCTCTACGGTAGAAGAAGTGAGAAAAGCCAACCATATCCTGGAACAGGTCAAAGACGAATTAAAAAAAGAACATATTGATTTTGACGCTGATATCGAAGTAGGGGCCATGATCGAAACTCCGTCAGCGGCCTTGACCGCGGATGTGATCGCCCGCGAAGTTAATTTTCTGAGTATTGGGACCAATGACCTGATCCAGTATACGATCGCCGTTGACCGCGGCAATGAAAAAGTGGCTTACTTATATGAACCGCTGCATCCTTCTATCCTGCGGCAGATAAAATATATCATTGAAGCGGGCCATCGCGAAGGGAAGCTGGTTGGCATGTGCGGCGAAATGGCCGGGGAACCTGAATTAACCCAGATCCTGCTGGGTATGGGACTGGATGAGTTCAGCATGGGCAGCTCTGCTGTGCCGAAAGTGAAAAAGATCATCAGGGAATCAACCATGAACCATTCCAAAGAGATCGTTAACCGGATACTGGAACTACCTACTGTGGAAGCGATCAAAAAACTTATTAAACAGAATCATATTAATATTAACGACGAAGAATGAGATGTATAAGTAAAGCGGGGAGCAGGTAATCTGGAGATAAGGAATGTCCTGGTTCCCTGGTATTCCGATAACCGTTATTTAAATATAATCTGTGTGATCACTTAAAAAAAGCGAGGGATGAATGGCAACAAAGATCGATAATGTGGAATTGATTAAAAAAATTGATTGCCATGGGATGCTGGCGGAACTGGAACAATTCCCAAAACAGCTGCAGGAAGCCCACCAGCTTGGTGCGGGACTAAAACTGGCCGCGGCTTATAAAAAAGTGAACAAGATCCTTATCTGCGGCATGGGTGGTTCGGCTATAGTCGGGGATTTGCTCCAGGGATATCTCAAGTTAGAAAGTGAATTGCCGGTGATTGTCAACCGGGATTCACACCTGCCGGCTTTTGTGGACCGCCAGACTCTGGTATTCGTCGTTACTTATTCCGGTAATACTAAAGAAACATTGCATAATTTTCAATCCGCTTTGGCAAAGAAAGCCAAGATAATCGCGGTTACCTCCGGCGGGAAAATGTGTCAAGCGGCGATTCTTAATAAAATTCCTTATATAAAAGTAAAAGCTGATGGTTTGCCCCGGGCCAGTATCGGGCTGTTATTTTTCCCTGTTTTGAATATATTGCAGGACCTCGGTCTCATTGCTGATAAGAAAAAGGATATCCGGGAAACCCTGCGGGTGATCAACCGGCTGGGCCGGCAATGGGGCGGCAATTCCGGCATCAGGCAGAATAGGGCAAAGATCCTGGCTCTTAGCCTCTTGGGCAAGATACCGGTGCTATATGGCGCGACCAGCCTGATGGACGGGATCAGCCGGCGGTGGAAGGGCATGATCAATGAAAATACTAAAATGTTTGCCGCATACAATACTTTTCCGGAAATTGCCCATAATGAAATTGAATGCTGGCAAAGCCTGGGAAACCTGCGCAAACATTTCAAGGTAATTGTCCTGCAAGATAGAATGGCCTATCCGGAAGATAAAAAACGTTTGATTTTGGGTACTCATTTAATTGAAAAGTATATCGGTAAAACTGAAACAGCTGCTCCTGTCGGGACTTCTGCCCTGGCCAGGTTATTCAGTATGATCTACCTGGGAGACCTTATCAGCGTATATCTGGCCTTTCTCTACGCCACAGATCCTTCCCTGATGCCGAATATCGATTATATTAAAAAGCATCTTTAAAGAGGTTTTGCAAATCTAATGAAAATTGACCATATTAGGAATTTTTCTATTATTGCCCATATTGACCATGGCAAAAGCACACTGGCTGATACATTGCTGGAAAGCACGCACACTGTCCCGGAACGAAAAATGAAGGAACAGTTCCTTGATAAAATGGATCTGGAGCGGGAGCGCGGCATTACTATCAAAGCTAAAGCAGTCAGGATGTATTACCAGGCAGAGAATGGCGAGGCCTACCTGCTCAACCTGATCGATACTCCCGGTCATGTCGATTTTACTTATGAAGTTTCACGGAGCCTGGCTGCCTGTGAGGGAACAATTTTGGTGGTTGACGCGTCTCAAGGGGTAGAGGCACAGACCTTAGCCAATGTAATGCTGGCCAAACAAAATAACCTGGTCATTATTCCGGTGATCAACAAAATAGACCTGCCCAACGCAGATCCGGAAAGAGTCAAGAACCAGATTCAGGATATTTTAAAAGTAGATACGTCTGATATTATCCTGGCTAGCGCGAAAAACCGCGTTGGCACCAAAGAAATATTAGAAGCGATAGTAGCTAAGGTCCCATCTCCCACAGGAAGCCAAGACAAGCCTTTATGTGCCCTGATCTTTGATTGCAATTATGACCCTTACCGGGGTGCGATCATCTATGTGCGGGTAGTGGATGGTTCGATCAAAAAAGATAAAAAGATCAAGATGTTTTCCAATAATGCCGAATATGAAGTAGATGAAATAGGGTTTTTACGGCCGGAAATGGAGCCAGCCGAAGAATTAGTGGCAGGTGAAGTAGGATATATTATTGCCGGTATCAAGAACCTGCAGGATGTTAAGATCGGTGACACCGTGACCATGGTGGACCGGCCGACAGAAACCCCGTTCCATGGGTTCAAGGAACTAAAACCTATGGTGTATGCCGGGTTCTTCCCGGTCAATCCCGGTGATTATAACCTGCTGTTGACTGCCCTGGAAAAATTGCGGCTTAATGACACTTCTTTCGTCTATTCACCGGAAAGCTCCGTAGCCCTGGGTTTTGGCTTCCGCTGCGGGTTCCTGGGATTGCTGCATATGGATATCATCAAGGAACGCTTAACCCGCGAATACAGCCTGGAACTGATCATTACCAGCCCGAATGTCATTTACCAGATCTTCAAAACCAATGAAGATATCGTGGAAATAGACAGTCCAGTCAAGTTCCCGCCGCCACAGGAGATCGCGGAGATCAATGAACCGTATATTAAAGGTATGGTCATTACTCCCAGTGAATTTGTCGGCAATGTGATGCAATTGAGCCAGGAAAAGCGCGGTATTTTTAAGAATATGCATTATCTGGACACGCAGACCGTAGTTCTTAATTATGAATTACCGCTGGCTGAGATCATCATGGATTTCTATGACAAGTTAAAATCAGCGACCCGCGGCTATGCTTCTTTCGATTATGAATATATCGGGTATCGGCCTACGGATCTGGTGAAGCTGGAGATCATGATCAACCATGAGCCGGTGGATGCCTTCTCTTTTATCGTACCCCGGGAAAAGGCGCCATACCAGGGGAAAAGAATTGTTACAAAACTGCGGAAACTCATACCCCGGCAGATGTTCGAGATACCGATCCAAGCCAGTATCGACAATAAGATCATTGCCCGGGAAAATATCAGCGCTTTGCGCAAAGATGTCATTGCCAAGTGTTATGGCGGCGATATTTCCCGCAAACGCAAACTATTGGAAAAACAACGCGAAGGCAAAAAGAAAATGAAACAGATCGGATCAGTGGAAATACCGCAAAAAGCGTTCCTGTCTGTCTTAAGCATAGATGAAGATTAATATAACAGAAGTAGTAATAAGGTGAAGGTTGTAGAAGTAGGTATAGAAGTAGGTCTTAAGTTTGTGGTTTAGAGCCTAACACCCTTAGACATAAGACCAAAC
This sequence comes from bacterium, assembly GCA_028712365.1. Classification (GTDB taxonomy): domain Bacteria; phylum CAYTYR01; class UBA6262; order UBA6262; family UBA6262; genus UBA6262. The sequence continues at coordinate 12,948 of JAQTQE010000015.1, read as the reverse complement.
TTACTTCTAAAACTTATACCTAATAACTGTGCCTCGTACTGACTGTCATACTTAAAAAGGAGTTTAAATGCTACCGGAGACTAAAGTAAAGATCAAAAAAGAAATAAAGGAATGGGTAGAAACAATAGTAATTGCCATGGTGTTGGCGTTCTTTATCCGCACCTATTTTATCCAGGCTTTCAAAATACCTTCCGGCTCAATGCTGGAAACCTTGCAATTGGGTGACCATCTTTTCGTCAATAAGTTTATGTACGGGACCAAGATACCGTTCACCGACAAGAAAGTATGGAAAGTGCGGGATGTACAGCGTGGCGATGTGATTGTTTTTAAATACCCCGTGGAGCCGAAAAAAGACTTTGTCAAGCGGGCGATCGGTTTACCGGGAGACGAAGTGGAGATCCATAATAAAGTCGTGTTTGTGAACAATGTGCAATTGAATGAGCCTTATTCACAACATAAAGACAGCCGGATCTTTCCGGATAATCCGGATATACCGGAAGAAGTGCGTCCCCGGGATAATTTGCCTAAATTCAAGGTCCCGCCGGGAAAATATTTTGTGATGGGAGACAATCGCGATAATAGCCTGGACAGCCGCTTTTGGGGATTATTGCCGGAAGAGAATATTAAAGGTAAAGCCTGGTTCATCTACTGGCCCCTAACCAGAATAAGGATAATAAAGTAAGTGCGAAGTTGAAAGGTGAAGGTTGTAGCAGTAGGTATAGAAGTAGGTCTAAAGCTTGTGGTTTAGAGCCTAACTTCCATAGACCTCAGACCAAACCTACTTCCAAAACCTACACCTAATACCTAGTATATTAGAAGGAGAAAATCATGGATTGGAACAATCCTGTTATGGTATGGATCATTGTCGCGGTAGCGTTTTTTATTATTGAGATCGTTACTCCGACTGTTTTTGTCTTCGCTTGCTTTGGTATCGGCGCTCTCGGCGCCAGCTTGGCGTTCAAGCTTTTTAGCAATATCTGGTTGTCGTGGATAGTTTTTATTGCTGTTTCCGTTGTGGGTATTATTGCTTCCAAGCCGTTGGCGGAAAAATTTGCCGGTAAATCTGCCCGTTTAGCGCATATTGACGCTTTTATCGGTAAAAAGGGCAAGGTTACGGTGACTATTGACTCGGAAAAAAATGAAGGCCGGGTCATGGTAGACCGGGAAGATTGGCGAGCGGAAGCAGATGAGAAGATCGAGCAAGGGGCAATTATCGAAGTGCTGAAAGTCGAAGGAACGCATTTGTATGTCAAGAAGAGCAGTTAGGACGCAGGTGGTAGTAATAGGGTAAAGGTTGTAGAAGTAGGTATGGAAGTAGGTCTAGAGGTTATGGTTTAGAGCCTAACAACCAGAGACCTCAGACCAAACTTACATCCTAACCAAACACCTAATGACTTATTAAAAATAGGGGGTAATGTATGGGTTTTGTATATTTTGTCATAGCTTTGTTTGCTTTTATTTTTGGTATCAATGCTTTATGGCGTATCCGGCCTTTTGAAAAAGGGCTGGTGGAAAGATTAGGCAAATTCAAGAGCTTATTGGACCCGGGGCTTAATTTTGTCCTGCCATTCATTGATACGGTCCGCAAAGTGGATATGCGCGAGCAGGTGATCGATGTCCCGCCGCAGGAAGTGATCACTAAAGATAACGTGGGAGTAACCGTAGACGCGGTGATCTATTTTAAAGTAACAGATCCATTCAAAGTGGCCTATAATGTGGCTAATTTCCAATATGCCGCCCTGAAACTGGCGCAGACCAACCTGCGTAACGAAATCGGTAACCTGGAACTGGACCAGACCCTGACCAGCCGGGAGAAGATCAATGTCCAGTTGCGCCAGATGCTGGATGACGCGACTGATGCCTGGGGTGTAAAAGTAACTCGCGTGGAAATACAAAGAATTGAGCCGCCCCGCGATATTACCGATGCCATGAGCCGCCAAATGAAAGCGGAACGCGATAAACGCGCGGCTATTTTGGAAGCAGAAGGCTTTAAACAGGCGGCTATCCTAAAAGCAGAAGGTGAAAAAACCTCTACTATTTTGTCTGCTGAAGGCAAGAAACAATCGCAAATCCTTATTGCGGAAGGTGAAGCTGGAGCTATTACTACTGTCTTTGGCGCTATCCATACCGGCAAGCCCACTGCTGACCTGCTGGCGGTAAAATATCTTGAAGCTTTGGCTAAAATAGCTGATGGGAAAGCCACCAAAGTATTCTTGCCGATCGAATCAGTGAAGTCTCTGGGCAGCGTGGCAGCTATCGCTGAGATGTTTAAAGAAACAAAATCCGAAGAGTTGCCAAAGAAGTAGTTGCGCGATAGCAATTCTTATGGCATTATTAAATAATAATACTATCTAAACGGGTTTTTTAACCGATTACTGTTCAACGAGGATTTTATATGGGTGTAGGCCTATATCTTCATTTTCCCTTTTGCCAGCAGAAGTGTAATTACTGCGATTTTAATTCTTATGCCGGCATGGAACATCTGCTGCCTAAGTACCTGTCTGCCATAAAACAGGAACTTTTCCTGTATAAGGTCCATGTGTCAGTGGTGAATAGCATATATATAGGTGGGGGGACTCCCAGTTTATTGGCAATTAATGATATTACTACCCTGTTTGACTCTATCCGGCGTAATTTTTATGTTGCTGATCGGGCAGAGGTTACCATGGAGGTCAATCCAGGCAGTTGTACTTTAGAGAAGCTGAAAGTCATTAAAATGAACGGGGTCAACCGCCTGAGTATCGGTTTGCAGTCTTTTAATAACGAATCCCTTAAGAAACTGGGACGGATACATACCGTGGAAGATTTTATCAGGACCTATCAGTATGCCCGGCAAGCTGGTTTTGACAATATCAATGTAGATGTGATCTATGGCCTGCCCTGGCAGACCGGAGAAGAATGGCAGGATACTTTAGCCGGAGTGGTGGAACTGGATCCGGCGCATATTTCACTGTATTCCCTGACCATTGAAGAGGGAACGCCTTTTGGCCGGGAGCTGAAGGCCGGGAAGATCAAAAAGATCGATGAGGACCTGGAAGCAGAGATGTATGAGAATGCGGTTAAACTGTTAAAAGCCAATGGATATGAGCATTATGAGATATCTAATTTTGCCAAACCAGGCAAGCGCTGCCTGCACAACCAGATCTACTGGCGCAATGAGGAATATGTCGGCATAGGGGCTGGAGCCACGTCTTATATGGGCCGGGTGCGTTATACTAATGTCAAAGAAATACCCCTCTATATAGAAAAAGTATTTGGCAATGATTACGCTACCGCTGAAAAAGAAGCCTTGAAATTGGATAAGATCATTGGTGAGACCATCATGCTGAATCTGCGTTTGCTTGATGGTTTCAGGATGGATGACTTAACCAAGCGGTTTAAGACGAATATTGACCAGCTCTATGGTCCTACTATCAAGGTTTTGTCCAATCAGGGATTGCTAAAGGAAGAAGCAGGCATGTTGAAGCTGACTGATCACGGCCTGATGATCGCCAACCAGGTATTCCAGCGTTTTGTCTAGGCTTAATGCTTCAGTAAATACTTGAAAAATAACCGCTTTTATGATATTTATATATAAGGGAAGGGTATTAATACAGGAGACAGCTATGAAGTATGTAACTATACTATTACTAAGCATGTTGTTATGGGTAAATATGGCTTTTGCCGTGCAAACCCATGCGATCACCCAAGAAGAACGGCAATCCTTGCCCTGGTGGGATAAAGAACGTCCGATACGTGAAGAAGCAGTGGCCAATCCCTGGTGGGATAAGAACAAGCCAGTCCGGCCAGCTGTAGCGGAGAGGCCTTGGTGGGATAAGAACCGGATCGTGCGCCCGCCTTCACCGATAGACGCGGAAAGATCAGAGCAATACGCCAATAACCGCGGCCGGCAGAAAACCACGAACAATGTGAAGCTGTCCATTAAAATGAATACTATGAAAGATTAGCGCTTATTTTTTTTCTTGACAGGTTTATATAGTTATGATAAAATTAGCACTCTAATGAATAGAGTGCTAATTCTTTTTTAAGGAAACATATGACCAGGATATCTCTACAGGAACGCAAACAAAAAATATTGCAGATCGTCATTCACCATTTTATCCGTACTGGTAAGCCGGTGGGATCTGAGACAATTATTGAAAAGAATAAACTGGGAGTGAGCCCGGCTACGGTGCGGAATATCCTGGCCGCGCTGGAAAAAGAGGGGTACCTGACCCATCCCCATACATCCAGCGGCCGGGTGCCGACAGATAAAGGGTATCGTTTTTATGTGGACAGCCTGATGCAATTGCAGCAGCTAACCCAGGAAGAAGAACAGCGGATCGAAAAAGAATATGAATCCCAGCGCGGAGCTTTGGATTCGGTAATGCAAGAGACCAGTAAGATGCTGTCCATGCTTTCTCATTATACCGGCTTTGTGCTGACCCCGAGCCCGGCCGCTGACCGCCTAAAACGTTTGGAACTGGTCAAATTGGACCGGGACCGGGTCCTGGCTGTACTGGTCACTGACGCGGGCTTCATCCGCCATAAAATAATCAATGTGGATCAGGATGTCAATTCTACCGAGCTTCTGTCCATTAACCGGATGCTTAATAAAAACGTATATGGCATAAGCGTCAATGATATAAGCGCGGAGATCTTTAAAAGGTTGCAGCAGGAGAAGAACAAACAGGTTAAGTATATCAATATCATGGAAAAACTGATCCAACAAGCTTTTGCCCTGGATGAAGAAGGAGAGCTATATCTGGAAGGCACCAGTAATATCCTCAGCCAGCCTGATTTTGCCGATTATGAGAAAGTACGCAATATTTTTAAGGTAATAGATGAGAAAAAGATGCTGTGTGAATTGTTGGAAGAAAAAGTAAGTCATGAAGGTATTAAAGTTATTATCGGGGAAGAAACACCATGTAAGGAACTGCAGGAATGCAGCATCGTCACTTCCACTTACCGGGCCGGGGATAAGACCCTGGGCGCTTTAGGCATAATCGGGCCAAAACGAATGGAATACTCTAAAATGATAGCTTTAGTAAACTATTTTTCCAAGCTGATCAATAAAACGATCAGCCGGACCACAAAGGAGTTAGCGCGTGAACCAAGAAAAAAATAATGAAGAAAAAAGCCTGGACCAGTTGGCCCTGGAACAAAAACTGAATGAAATGTCCCTGTTAAGGGAATCGCTGGAAGAACAAAAGAAAAAGGCCACTGAATATTATGACCAGCTTTTGCGCCTGAAGGCGGAGTTCGAGAATTATCGTCGCCGGGTGGAAAAGGAAAAGCTGGACCTGGTAAAATTAGGCCAGGAAGACGTGCTTTTTAAAATGCTGCCGTTTATCGATAATGTCGACCGGGCCTTGAAAGCTGCCCGGGAACATGATAATCACAAAACGATCTTAGAAGGGTTGGTGATGATCGAAAAAGAATTCAAGCAATTTTTAAAACAGGAGGGTGTCGAGCCGATCAAGACCCAGCAGGAGAAATTAGATCCCAGTTTGCATCATGTGGTCAGCCAGGAGGAAAGCGCTGATCATGAGGATGATGAAATACTGGAAGAGATCCAAAAAGGGTATAATTTTAAAGGCAAAGTGATCCGGCCGTCACTGGTAAAAGTGGCGAAGAAAAGGAAAAACTCTGCCTAACGGCAGACAGGGATTCCGAGTATTAAGACAAAAACAAACAAAAGAAAATAGAAAGAGGAGGTAAGTATATGAGTAAGATAATTGGTATTGACTTAGGAACATCCAATTCAGCGGCAGCTGTATTGGAAGGAGGCAAGGCAACGATCATTCCCAGCGCGGAAGGGACCAGTATCGGCGGGAAAGCATTCCCGTCATACGTAGCCTTTACCAAAGATAACGACCTGCTGGTTGGCGAACCGGCTAAAAGGCAGCTGGTATCCAATCCAGACGGCACTATTTACGCGGCCAAACGCAAAATGGGCACAGACCACAAATATAAGATCTTTGGCAAGGAATATACGCCCCAGCAGATATCAGCGTTTATCCTGCAGAAGATCAAACGTGATGCTGAAGCGTTCTTGGGGGACAAAGTAGAAAAAGCAGTGATCACGGTCCCGGCTTATTTTAATGACAACCAGCGCCAAGCGACCAAGGATGCAGGCACCATTGCCGGTTTGGATGTGATCCGTATCATCAATGAACCGACCGCGGCTTGCCTGGCTTATGGCGTGGACAAGAAAGGGAAGGAAGAGAAAATATTGGTATTCGACCTGGGTGGCGGTACCCTGGATGTGACCATCATGGACTTCGGCAAAGGCGTGTTTGAGGTAATTTCCACGTCCGGAGATACCCAGCTGGGCGGCACTGATATGGATAATTCCTTGATCGATCATATTGCCAATGAATTTAAGAAGAACGTGGGTATTGACTTGCGCAACGATAATATGGCGGTACAGCGGTTGAAAGAAGCAGCGGAAAAAGCCAAGATCGAGCTTTCCAATGTTATGGAAACTGACATTAACCTGCCGTTTATTACCGCGGATAGCACCGGGCCAAAACATTTGACCATGAAGCTGACCCGCAGTACGCTGGACAATATCGTGGACCCGATCGTGCGAAAATGCAAACATTCCATAGAACTGGCACTCAACGACGCGAAACTGACGCCTAATGATATTGCCAGGGTCATCCTGGTCGGCGGTCCGACCCGCATGCCGATCGTGCAAAAATTCGTGGAAGATTATGTCGGGAAAAAAGTGGAGCGCGGTGTTGACCCAATGGAGTGCGTGGCCATGGGCGCGGCGATCCAGGGCGGAGTCCTCGGCGGCGAAGTGAAAGATATTTTGCTCCTGGACGTTACCCCGTTATCGCTGGGCATCGAGACCTTAGGCGCTGTTTTCACCAAATTGATCGAGCGCAACACCACGATCCCGGTCAAGAAAAGCCAGGTTTTCAGCACTGCTGCCGATAACCAGCCTGCCGTGGACATCCATGTCCTGCAAGGTGAGCGGCCAATGGCTAAGGACAATGTCACGCTGGGACGTTTTGAATTAGTGGGCATTCCCCCGGCGCCGCGCGGCTTGCCGCAAATTGAAGTGACGTTTGATATCGATGCCAATGGTATCCTGCATGTGTTGGCCAAGGACCTGGGCACAGGTAAAGAACAATCGATCAAGATCACTGCTCCCAACAAATTGTCTAAAGAAGATATAGATAAAATGGTGAAACAGGCTGAGCAGTTTTCGGATGAAGACAAGAAACACAAAGAAGAAATAGAAGTTAAGAACGAAGCCGATACCTTGGTGTATTCAGTGGAAAAAACTTTGCGCGAACAAGGTGACAAAGTAAGCCAGGAAGAACGGCTGAAAATAGACCAGGCTTTGGCTGACGCTAAGGAAGCTCTGAAGGGCTCTGATATTGAAAAGATCAAGCAGACCAAAGAAAAACTGATGGCTGCCAGCCATAAATTAGCCGAAGAAGTTTACAAACAGGCTAATGCTAATAAGGGGCAGCCAGGTGGCGGGGCCACAGGAAATCAGGATACTGGGGCATCAGGAAATCAGGAAAAAGAACAAGGAAAATCAGAGGATAAAGTAGTTGATGCCGAAATAGTGGATGACGATAAGAAGAATAAATAAAATAAAGGAGCTGCTCCTTGGCTAATGGTAAAAGAGATTACTATGAAGTATTAGGCGTCTCCCGGTCGGCAAATGAAAGGGAGATCAAGGATGCTTATCGGCAATTAGCCTTGAAGTATCATCCGGATAAGAACCAGGGCAACAAGGAAGCTGAAGAGAAATTCAAGGAGATCAATGAAGCCTATGAAGTCTTGAGTGACTCCAAGAAGAAACAATTGTTCGATCAGTATGGCCATGCGGGGGTTGGCGCCGGAGGTCCCGGAGCCGGCCCCGGGTTTGGCGGCTTTGATTTTTCCGGCTTTGGCGGCGGCGGTGGCGCCCAAGGTGATATAGGAGATATCTTTGGGGATATCCTGGAAGGCGTATTCGGGCAACAGCGTACCGGACGTTCAGGACGGCGCGGCGGCGCGGCCCGCGGCTCTGATCTTCAATATAATGCCAGCCTGGAATTCCGGGATGCCGTGTTTGGCACAGAAATATCGCTAAAGATCCCACGTCACGAAGCTTGTACCAGTTGTGGCGGGAGCGGCGCCAAGCCTGGCACTAATAAAAAGACCTGTCCTACCTGTAAAGGCGCGGGGAAAATGCGCATGAGCCAGGGTTTTTTCAGTATGGTACAAACTTGTCCGAAATGCCAGGGCGAGGGTACAGTTATTGAAGCTCCCTGCCCAGACTGCCGTGGTACCGGCAAAATAGCCAAAACATCTACCATCACGGTCAAGATCCCGGCAGGTGTGGATGAAGGTTCAAGCCTCAGGGTCCGCGGGGAAGGCGAGGCCGGGGAACGAGGCGGGCCGAACGGTGACCTGTACGTAATGATCCATGTTAAGAGCGATCCCAATTTTGAACGGGAAGGTAATGACCTGGTCGCGGAAAAACATATCTCTTTCGTCCAGGCAGCTTTAGGCGCGGAAATATCTGTGGCGACATTGGAAGGCAACGTTACGATGAAAGTGCCGGCTGGTACCCAGGGGCATACGGTATTCAAATTAAAGCAAAAAGGAGTGCCGTACCTATCTGGTAAAGGCAAGGGAGACTTGCTGGTGAAAATAGTCGTGGATGTGCCAAAGAATTTAAGTGAAAAAGAAAAACAACTCTTACGGGAATATGACCAGATAAGCAATAAATCAAGCGGCGGCTCCAAGGGATTTTGGAAGTAATCACTGCACTAGAAAGAAATCAAAAAATACCTTGAAACTTATAGGGGTTTGTGGTATATTTAAATTCTTATCAAGTTGTATGGCTAAGGATAAATTAAATTTGGCAACACTAAGGAGGGTTGATTAGAGTGACAGGAGTAAAAATAAGGGATCACGAGACTATTGATGAAGCCTTAAAAAGATTCAAAAAAGAATGTGAGAAAGACGGCGTTATGACCGAGATCAAAAAACGGGAATACTATGAAAGTCCCGGCGTCAGGCGTCGTAAAAAACAAAAAGAAGCGGATCGGAAACGCCGTCGGAGAGAAAGAAAATCTTATTAGTGATGGAGACAGGCGATGCGCTTGCAAGAATTCTATGATTTCCTGGTGAAAGCTGGAGTTAAACAGGATCCCCGCGGTCAAAAAGCGGTGGAGGCGATACTGGAAAAAACCAGGCAAAAATACCAAAAAATGGAAGCTAAGGCAAAAGATGGTTTTGACCGGGATAAATTGGCCAACCCTTACGCTGATACCAGGATCTTGCATGGTGATCCCCAGGCCGAGATTAAGAATATAATGCTCGGGGTAGATATTGATGTCGCGGAATTATTGCTGGCAGACCGCCTGCGGACCAAAGGTGAAAAAATTGATTTAGTCATGTCGCATCACCCGGCTGGCAAAGCATACGCTAATTTCTATGAAGTAATGGGTATGCAAGCGGATATCCTGCAACAGTTTGGCGTGCCTATCAACATTGCTGAACAAATGCTGGACAAAAGGATCAAAGAAGTAGAGAAGAGAGTGATGCCTGCCAATCATATGAGAGCTTCTGATGCCGCTAAATTATTGGATATCCCTTTCATGTGCGCTCACACTGTAGCCGATAATCATGTCGCCACTTATCTGCAGAAGAAGCTGGACCAGGCGAAAGTCCAGACCGTGGAAGACGTAATGAACGTCATCAACGGGATCCCTGAATATAAAATATCCGCTGGGAATAACAATCCTCCGCGTATATTGATCGGCAAGGGATCTAACCGTACCGGTAGAGTTTTTGTCGATATGACCGGCGGGACCGAAGGGTCGGTGGACATTTTTGAAAAGATGGCCCAGGCCGGGATCGGCACACTGGTCTGCATGCATTTAAGCGAAAAGCACGCGGAGAACGCGGAAAAAGCCCATCTCAACGCGGTTATTGCCGGCCATATTTCCAGTGATAACCTGGGATTAAACTTGCTTTTAGACAGTGTGATCAAGAACTTCGGTGCCTTGAGGATCATTCCTTGTTCCGGCTTTGTGCGGGTAAAACATAACTAAACAAGAACAAATTCTAATATCTAAATTCTCTCCTGCTGATTTGTTCTAAGAGACAAAATCAAAGACGCGGGGACAGGTAAACAATTTCAAAATACAAAATTCTGATTTCGCAACAGAGCCTTTATCGGTAAATTTATCTTTAGAGATTTGGAATTGTTTAGGGTTTAGAGTTTAGAATTTGTAGTAGGATCAGTATGGCCGTCAGTAATGAATTTATCGAAGAAGTTCGCAGCCGCAATGATATCGTTGCCGTGGCCGGCGAATATATAAACCTTAAAAAATCTGGTCGTAATTATACCGCTCTTTGCCCATTCCATAATGAGAAGACGCCTTCTTTCATGGTCAGTCCGGAAAAACAGATCTTTCATTGTTTCGGCTGCCAGCAAGGAGGCAATGTTTTTACTTTTGTCATGAAACTGGACAATCTTTCTTTTATGGAAGCAGTGGAGAAACTGGCCAAGAGAGCGGGATTGGCGATACCGGCAGCGGCGCGTTCCAAGGAAGCAGCGGAAAAGAATAGGGAACGCGAAGAACTTTACGCCGCTAATGAGCTGGCCGCCAAGTATTATGAATATTGCCTGAAAGAATTAACTGAAGCTAAAACAGCGCAGAATTATTTGCGTCAGCGCGGACTGAGCGCTGAGATCATAAAAAAATTCAGGATCGGCTATGCTCCGCAAAGCGGAGATAAGTTTTTAAAAGCGGCGCTCGGCAAAAGCGCGAAGCCGGAAGTGCTACAAAAAGCCGGCCTGTTGAATTCTAACGGCAACCGGTATTATGATTATTTCCGGGGACGGGTAATGTACCCGATCTCTGATGCCAAAGGTAAGATCATCGCCTTTGGAGCCAGGACCCTGGATGATGCTAAACAACCAAAATACCTGAATACAGCCGAAACCCATTTATTCTCCAAAAGCAAAATACTATATGGTTTGAACCTGGCTAGCAGCGCTATCCGTAAGACCGGACAGGTCTTGCTGCTGGAAGGGTATATGGATGTGATTGCCTGCCACCAGTTTGGACTGGAAAACAGCATTGCCTCTATGGGTGTAGCTTTGACCCCGGAACAGATCGAACTGGTAAAAAGATATTGCAGTAAGATAGTGATCATATATGACTCTGACCAGGCTGGCGTAGCCGCTACTCTTCGGGGACTGGACCTGCTGATAGATAGCGGCCTGGAAGTAAAAGTCGCGGTGCAGAAGTCGGCTAAAGACCCAGATGAGTTCCTGCATAAAGAAGGGCCGGCAGCATTTACAACAATTATCCAGAAAGCTTTATCCCTGATCGAGTATCGTCTGGAACAATCGATCTCACTGGCTGACCTGAATACGGTGCAAGGCAAGGTTTTTGTCGTTAATGAGATCTTGCCGCTGATCGCCAGGATCAAGAATATTGTGGAGCAAAAGTCAGAAGTACATCGCCTAGCGCAACGGCTTAACCTGAATGAGGAAACCATCCTTTCGCAACTGGAAAAAATAGCGGATAAAGGTTTCCGGAAAAAAGTAAGCCAGAGCATCCAGGAAGAGACTACGTCAGAAAATGGTTTTATCAAGGCCCAGCATAACCTGGTCCAGTTATTCTTGAGCGATGCCAGTCTCTATCAACAGTGGAATGAACAGATCGCTCCGGAAGATATTACCGAGCCTGACTTGAAAAATATCCTGGAAGCTATGTCCGTGATCGCTAAAAAGCAGCCGGTTTTTACGCCATCGGAAATAATTGACTATCTGCAGAACGAACGTTTGACCGGTATTATTGCCAAGCTGGCTTTCAGCACGGCTGCCGGAGAACAGGCTTCCAAACAGGCCGGTGAATTGATCGATTCAATCAAGAGATGGCATAAAAAAGAACGTTACAAAATATTAGCCGAAGAGATCTCCCGCAAACTGGACGCGGAAGGGACAGTAGATCCGGCTTTGATGCAGGAATATAAAGAATTGACTCAGATCTTCAAAGGTTCCAGGAATTGATAGTGTCATGTTACCAATATTTCTTTACATTTGCGGGAGTTATTTTTTCCTGATTCCAGGCGCGAAGAGCGCCGCGTGCCTTCAGGCACGCAAGCGATAAGTAACGCCGAGGCAGGGAAAAAGAGCCCCGCCCGTAGGGAAGGATGTATTTGGCCGAATACTGTGTCGCTCCTCCTTGACGTATCTGAAGATACGCCAGTGTCGTTGCTCCTTGTATTCGACTCAAATCCGTTCCTTCAAATATAAAGAAATATTGGTAACAGGACACTTTAAGGAGGCGCCGTGCCGACACGTCATGATTATGTGGAAAGAGAACCAACGCCAAAAGAATTGGCTAAATTGGTATCAGCAGGCAGGGAAACCGGGCATTTAACCTACCAGGAAGTGAATGAACTGCTTCCTGATGATATTGTCTCGGCTGATGAAATTGATGATATATATACCATGCTCACCGATCTGGGGATCGAAGTCGGCGATGAAGTTGAGGAGAAAGTTGTCCCGCCCAGCCAGCTGGCTGAAGCGGTGGAAGAAGCGGCGGCTGTCCCGTCATTGATGGATTTGAAAACCAGCGATTCAGTAAGGTTATACTTAAAAGAAATGGGACAGATCCCATTGCTTACTCCTGATGAGGAAATGGAATTAGCTAAAAGGATCGAGGATGGCAATAAAAAGATCAAGACCATGATCCTGGAAACACCTTTGATCTTTAAAGAGATCACCAATATCGATGAACTGCTCAAAGAAGGGGAATCGCATACCCCGGAGATCCTGAAGATCAAGCAGATCAGCCCCTCGGTATTGCGCAAAAGGGCAAAACGTTTAAAAAGCATCATCGGCAAGATCAAGAAAACCTTGAAGAAAGTAAGCGAACTGAATGGCCGGCTGCAAAAGAAGAAACTGCCGCCGCGGTCCAGGGTCGCTTT
>JAQTQE010000014.1 GCA_028712365.1 bacterium | reverse complement strand
GCGGTTTTACAGCGCTTTCACTTTTCAAGTCGCCTAAAGCGTTGATCGCGTATATCCTGACCGTAGCTTCTTCGTCTTCCAGCAAAGACACTAACGGCCGCAGAGCCCGGATATCGCCTATTTTGCCCAGTATTTCAGCGGCAGACATGCGCACCGCCGGGTCTTCATTTTTGAGTATTTCTATTAAGGGTTTTACGGCAGGCTTACCGATCTTGACCAGGGAATCAATAGTGTTCAAACGGATGTAATAATCAGGATCATTGAGAGCGTTAAGCAGGGTTTCAATGGCCGGCCCGGTATCTTGAGCGATAACAGGAATAGCGGCTAAAACTATACTTAAGAACAGAACAAACATTTTTATACGCATAGCATATCCTAAAGGAAATAAAAAAAAGCAGTGAACATCCACTGCTTTGGGTTATCCAATCGCTGCTAAAATCAGTATATACCTATCGGGCAAATAAAGCAAGATTATTTATTACTTATCGCACAGTCCTTAAATTTTAATTTCTTCCATATAGGCTTCCAGCTTAGTGATATTTTCATCCAATATGGCGGCAGCTTGCTGGATCGTTTCCGGTGATAAGGAACGCCTAGCCTTTTTAAGGTCTTCTTTCATTTCAGTGATCTTTTTATGGTCCCGGGCCCGCAATTTGCGTAACCCATGGAGCATATTATTATAGGAAATAGCCACTTCTTTGAATTCGTCTTTATTCCTGATGTGCATCTCAGCGCTAAGATCTCCCTGCCCTACTTTCAACAACATTTCCTCTAATCTCTTGAGCGGACCGACAATACGGTGCGATACAAAGATCCCTCCGCCGACAATGATAACCGCTCCTAACATGAACCAGCTAAAAAACACCATATTCATCTGTTGAGCCATGGCAAACACACCGGTGAATTGCGGTTGTTGCAGTACCATGCGGGTAAGCTGATAATAGAGGGATAATTGGGCCAGTCCGATCGTTAGCAGGAAACTAATGATCCCCAGGAGAACATATTTCAACTGGAAAGGTTTCTGCGTCAGGACTCTTTTTCTTTTTTCATGGATTTTTTTCATTGACTACCTCATTTGGTTTATTTCAACTGTTGATAAGAATAGATCACGGTCCCGACAGGTATGGCTTTGGACACATTATTCGCCAAATTGGGATCGAAAGTATTGTTGAATACCGGCGCCCGGACCGTACCGCCCACGCTGGAACAGGTAGAACCGAACTGGGTGTACATATCCAGCCATTGATTTGTATGCACAGTGAACTTGGTATTTTCAAGAGACGTATAGATAAAGGCATCAATGCGCAAGTCCCGGTAGCAATTCCCGGAGATCCGGTAATCGCCGTTAACCGCGAAATATTTAATGTTGTCCGCGTACATATTATTGGTATATGGGTTATTGTTGGGTGATAAATAAAACGCGTTTTCAAACTGGTTATCCTGTGAAATAAGAGCGATAGCATCATTGGTCGGATTAACCGTGGCCGGGTCTATTGGATAACTTTTGCCAAAAGCGAAACACAGTTCATCAATATAGAAGGTATGCAAATTGGTATCAAAATCGGTAAAGATTATCTCCAAATTAGGATGCGGATGATTATTAAAAGAATTGATCTGTGCTAAAGTCAGGGCTGACGTATTATCGCACAGGACAATACGCTTCCAATTTTCATCTACATTTATCGGGCCAACTTCATCAATAACATTATGGGCATTGTCTATGAGCCGCAAGGTTACCTTGGCATCATCTCCCGCAGTGTCTCCCCGGACGTTAAAATATATTTTATTATTATTGATCCCCGCCGGTGGCGGCACTATACTGAAATGCTTTTTAAAAACAGCCTGCTCAGAAACCCCGGGGGTTTTCTGGATCTGCGCCCTCATACATGAACTATCCACATTCTTATAAGGGGCGCCGGTAAAAATACTGGCGGGCGACGTAACCCGGTCCAAAGTAGCAATAGCATGAACAGTATCGATACTCCAGGTAGATGAAGGATCATCGGTAAAAGGATCCAGTATTTGCATGTATGGGTCCTGGGAATATAACACATCACCGATAATATCGATCGAATCAGTACTGATAATGGTGATCTTCTTATTATTATTGGCTCCGGGACAATCTGCTATTTTCCCATGAACTGAGACTGGTCCGTTCACAAAAATGATGAGCCCGTAATAGCTGTTCAAGGCATTCTGGTAATTAACCGATCCAAAGCAGACATCCTTGGCCGTACTTTTACCAAGATGGGAAAGATCAATATCGATGGTTTGGTCTCCTGCCCCGTTAGGGATGACCAATCCGGTGCTGGTATGGTTAATGCCATAGACACTGAATTCAGGCAAATTATCCTTTTCGATAATAACCTGGGCCAAAGCCTGATATTTCACAAAATCAAGATCTTGCAGTTGTATTTGAAAGCCGCCATGGGCGCCGTCAAACCAGGTACCTCTTGGCCGGGTGGCATTAGGCAGAACACTATAAGCCGGGTTTGATGATAGGCGGGCTATCTGGTTGTTTTGGCTGTACGTATTATTGGATGAGTATCCTCCGGCCAGCAATATCTGCCCCGCGCACATTACCGTATAGCTTTGGTTGTAAGCGGCATTGGCAGTCCCGCCCGGCATATTATTACTGCCTGGATTGATCGGCAGGTTCTGGTTATTGAAATAAATAACTCCACCAAGCTCCAAATTCCCATTAGTATGATAAGGGCCGTCCAGCATTATCGGCTTTTCGCTGCCCAAGGTCGAGCTATTGGCCCAAATATCATTTTTCCGGTAGAAAAGATTATACCTGGCCAGGTTGACTATGGCGATCCGGGCCGCTACATGCCTTTTTACTATTTTTTCTCCTGAAAATAATGAACCCCAGGAACGGGAATCGATCTGGTAAACAGTATTCCCGGCCAGGTCTGTTTCCGGATCAGTGGTATCACCATCACCGTCAACATCATTGATATCCGGAACTTCGCTTAATTTGGCTTCCACTCCTTCTGTTTTATCAGCATCAGGATATTTAACGATGGCATATGAAGTGGTAAACGGCAATAAGGACATGTCTATATTATGCCGGTGAATATCCCCGATCACCTGGCTGATGCCCACATCGCATACTTCGATCGCCCGCGCGGCCAGCCGGTCATGGACACTGGCGGTCATATTTACTTTAGTCATGTAATAGAGAGTAAAAACAAAAGTAGCGAATACGATCGATATTATGACGCTGATCACGATCAACATTTGTCCACGATTATTAAGTTTCATTAGCGGGGCACCTCTGAAATTGTTCTGGAAGTGATAACTGTGCTGGCAGAATAAGAGCTTCTAAAAATAGTGCTTTGCGCAGTAGCGGTGATGCCGATAGCCATGACCCCGCGGGGCCTGACCGGATTGGGATCATAATCCCAATACATGGAAACAGATTGATACTGGTAGTGTGGATCGTTGAATAAATACTCCATACTGCTACTGTGTTCAGCTGTCGGATTAGAACGATATGCTTCCATATTGATGATTATCGGTATTACCGGATAAACAGTGTCTACGACCACATTATTGCCGGCATCACGGGTAAAAGTGGTCAATTGCTGTACCAGGCGCCGTTGTAATCCATTGAAGGTTTGGACCGAATATGTTATCCGGTCAGCTACGGCGTTGTCTCCCGGATTGGTCAGTTTGGGCACAAAGATCACGACTTGGTTACCGGCAGTCGGCTGGAAAAAGAAATTCTGCCCAACCGGAATATCATTCGGCTGGGTAGTCCTGACTGAAATAGCCTGTCTTAATTGGCTGGACATTTCAGATAGGCTGATGGAAGTTAAACGCTGCAATTCATTATACTGCTGGCTCTTGATGATGTTCTTGTTCAAATCGGAAAAAGATTGCAGTAAAATAAGTATAACTATGGTGAAAATAGCCAGCGCAAAAACTATCTCTGCGAGTAAAACTCCCCTATTTCCTATTTTTTTCACACTGTACCCCTGCTACTGAGCGATAGTTGTAGCTAAAAATGTCGGTTTGAACGGTTCTTTGTTCACGGTAACCATGATCTGCCAGCCGGGAATTATATCAGCCATATTATAGGTCGGTATGATTTCCGAAACAACACTATAGGGATCATAAGAATTACGCTCGGTAAAACCGGCCAAAATATCAAATTTAACCTCTGACAAAACACAATTAGGGTTAAGCCCGCCATTCGTCGGCGGATTGGCGGTATTGGTTTGCTTTATTTCTATATTCACTGTGCCGGTCGCGGTATGCTGCTGGGTTAAAGTATATTCGATCATGCGGTTCGCTACCGGCGCGGCCGGGCCGAAGGTGCCCGCTGGAAATCTCTTGATCACGATACCATTCACGCTGACTTTCTCTTCCCTTTGCCGGTTATTATAGTCCAATACGCGGATGGTCAGGATCCCGCTTACTCCCGGGACGCAAGTCAGTGTCAGCCTGATCACTCCCGGTGTATTATTGCCCGGTGTGGCATCCGGACCGTCATACCAAACCTGGTTGATAAAATCCTCACCGCCAAACATATTGCCGCCTGATGGCAGGTTAAAAAGATACCCGTAGCTGGGAGAAGTTGTCTTAGTCGGAGTAGTCAGGCTGATCCGGTTAACAGGCAATACAGTCCAGGTCTGCGTGCTGAAAACTACCTGTCCGGTAGCCTGGTCTACCGTTCTCCTGAAATACTGGAACTGCATATTGGGAACTATGGCGCTATAAGGCAAGGCACGCCATTCTTCCAGGCGGCTCATGGCTATTGCCGTCATGCTTATTTTTTCCCGATTGGTGCTGATCTGTTTAAATAAATAGGTAAAAAACCCGGTTACGCTACCGATGGTAATAGTCAACAACATCGTAGCCACGATCACATCTACGAGTGAAAATCCTTTGGCTCTAGAATTCATATAATTCTTCTTCAAGAACATCGAACCCTTCTTTTTGCAAAATATGCTTTATATTGTCCGGCTCCTTAACTTCAACGCAAAATACCGCTTTTTTGCTCGATTCGATGACGAAGCCGTACGCATCCAGGATATTGACTTTACTATTTTCAAAGGTGGTCATTAATCTATTAAAACTGCCAGGTTTGTCTTCGAGGATAATAGCCAGGATATCTTTTAAAGCGGAAGCAAATCCCTTATCTTTGAGGGCCAGGTCTGCTTTTTCTGGTTTGTCTACGATCAATTTCATCAAGCCGAACTCGCCGCGGTCCTGCAGGGTCATGGTCCGCACATTGATGTCATTCTCAGCCAGGATAGCGGCTACTGATCTCAACCGGCCCGGTCGGTTTTCAATAAAGATATTTACTTCTTTAGCCATGACACCTCCGGAAAATCAGTATCTTGATATAAATATACTATAATTTAATCCTGTTGTCTACTACTCTTTTGGCTTTGCCTTCAAATACCGGCAGGCTGCCTGGTTCATGAAGTTCTATGTGCGGATTAATAATAATTGAAGCCCGCAAATCTTCCTTGATCCTGGATTTCAAATTATCCAGCTCTTTAATATCGCCGCTGAACAATTTTGAATATATTTCCACTTTGACGATCAGCCTGTCCAAGGCCCCGTCTTTTTCCAGGCAGATCTGGTAATTGGTGCCTACCTGGGGAATGCGCATCACCACTTCCTCTATCTGCGAAGGGAAAACATTGACCCCGTTCACGATCAACATATCGTCGCTGCGCCCGGTGATCCTGGATAAACGGCGATGGGTCCGGCCGCAAGGACAAGTATCTTTATATATAAAAGCCAGATCCCTGGTACGATAACGCAGTAATGGGGTGGCTTTCCTGATCAGGTTGGTAAAAACTACTTCTCCTTCTTCTCCTTCTCCCAACACTATCCCGGTTTTAGGATCAATGATCTCTGTGATATATCCGTCTTCCCAGATGTGCATACCGTTCTTGTACACACACTCAAAAGCTACTCCCGGGCCATTCATTTCACTGAGACCATACGAATTATAGGCATCTATATTAAACAATCCTTCGATCTTTTTCCTGGTGTTTTCAGAATGCGGTTCAGCCCCGATAAAAGCTTTTTTTAATGCCAGGTCCTCGACCCGGGCAGCGCATTCTTCCAGCCGGCTATGGATATGCAGTAAATAGCTGGGGGTAATATGCAAAACAGTTGTGCGAAAATCCTTCATTAATTGTATTTGCCTTTTAGTATTACCGCCGCCGATCGGGATAACTGTCATCCCTACTTTTTCGGCTCCATAGTGCAGGCCAAGCCCGCCGGTAAACATGCCGTAAGACATCATATTCTGGAAAACATCTTTTTTACCCGCGCCGGTAGCGACTATACCCCGGGCCAGGTTTTCCGTCCAGTTATTAAGATCTTCCCGGGAATAATAAATTACCGTAGGGATGCCGGTAGTCCCGCTGGAGGTATGGATCCGCACCACTTCTTCCGGCGCCACCGCCAGCAAGCCTTTAGGATAATTTTCTCTCAGGTCATCTTTAGTAGTGTAAGGGATCTTTTTAAGATCAGACAGGTTCTTTATATCTTCAGGTGATTTCAAACCAATTTTTTCCAGGCGATTTTTGTAAAAATGTGTTTTCAAGGCATAGGAAATGGTCTCTTTTAAACGCTGTAATTGTATCTTTTCTAAAGCCAGGCGGTCCATGGTTTCAGCTTGTTTATTCCAAAAACTGATTTCCATCTCACAGCCCCCCTATGTCCTTTGAGCCGATTATCTTGATCTTATTTTCGGTTAAGACACTGATCGCTTTGTCCGGATCATCAAAGCGGAAGACCAACAAAGCCTTATCCGCAGACCGTTCCACAAAACCGTACATATATTCAATATTGACGTTATTCTCATTCAAGATCTTTAGGATCTCAGCCAGCCCGCCTGGATGATCTGCTACTTCTACCGCTACGATATCGGTCAAATGGGCTACAAAGCCGTTCTCTTTAAGAGCTTTCACCGCATCAGCCGGTTTATCAACGACGATCCGCAAAATGCCGAATTCTTCGGTTTCAGCTATATTTAAAGCGCGGATGTTAATTTTCTTCTGCCCGAGCAGGGAACAAACGTCAAAAAGCCGGCCCTTCCTGTTTTCCAGGAAAATCGAGATCTGCGTTATTTTCATAAAAACCCCTTTCTTTTATCTAGTATCTGGAGTCTAGTATCCTTTTCTACAGAGTCCTTTTATCTACTACCCTTTTAGCTTTTCCTTCGCTGCGCGGGATTGTTTTTGGTTCAACCAATCTGACCTTGACCATTACGCCCAATACTGATTCGATCTCATCCCTGATCTTTTCTTCCAAGGCTCTTAATTTTTTCACTTCATCAGAGAAGATCTTTTCATCCACTTCTACCATTACTTCCAATTCGTCCAGTTCCCCGGTCTTGCGGTCTACGACCAGCTGGTAATGCGGCTGGGTGCCTTCAATACTAAGCAGGACATGTTCGATCTGCGAAGGGAACACATTGATCCCGCGGACAATGATCATATCATCGGTCCTCCCCTTGATCTTGCTGATCCGTGGTGACGTACGTCCGCAGGCGCATTTTTCGTAGGTGATGCTGACTATATCCCTAGTCTTATACCGCAACAAGGGAATACCTTGCTTGGTAAGAGTGGTTATGACCAGTTCTCCTGATTCTCCAGGTCTAGCTTCTTTTCCGGTTTGAAGATCAATGACCTCGGGATAAAAAACATCTGAGAAGATATGCATGCCGTTTTTTTGCAGACATTCCTGGGCTACGCCCGGCCCAATGATCTCAGACATGCCGAATACATCCGTAGCCTCCATATCCCAGGTAGCTTCAATTTCTTTTCTCATGGCCTCGCTCCACGGTTCAGCGCCAAATATGCCTATTTCCCAGCTGCTGGCCCTGGGATTCAGTCCCATTTCCCTGGCTTCCTCAGCCATATAGAGGGAATAACTGGGAGTACAAGCTAAGATCCTTGGTTTTAAATCAGTCATGATCTTCAACTGGCGTTTGGTCTGTCCGCTGGAACAAGGAATAATGGTTAAACCCATTTCCAGCGCCCCATAATGGAAACCCAAACCACCAGTGAAGAGACCATAGCCATAAGCTATCTGGATCATATCTCCTGGCACTCCCCCGGCACAGGCAATAGCCCTGGCCATCACTTCTGACCATAGTTTCAGGTCATCTTTAGTATAACCGACGACTGTAGGATTCCCGGTGGTCCCACTGGAGACATGTATTTCTTTGAGTTGTTTTATCGGTTGGGAAAATAGACCAAAGGGATAACTATCGCGCAGGTCCTCTTTAATAGTGAAGGGCAGTTTCTTAATATCATCGATAGTATTGATATCTGCCGGCTTTATACCGTGGTTGTCAATTTTCTTAGTGTATGCCGGACAATTATCATAAACGTATTTTACGATACTTTTCAATCGATCCGATTGGATGTTCTTTAGATCCTGAGCAGCCATTGTTTCCATTTTTTCATTCCAGATCACGGGCTTTTCCTCCCTGCTTTAAATACTTTAATATTTTCATCGGTCTTTTTACCGGCAAAGACCAATGCCAGAGCTTTGATCCAGCTTTCTTCTTTGATGGGTAAATATTTAGACAAACCGCCCAGAATAAAAGAATTCACGAATTTCTTATCCTCAACCTGGGTTTCAGATAAAATCAAATAGGGCAATAAGTCCTGGCCGGCTGGTTTAAGGAAAGATTTAAGCCGCGCTTGTTCATCCGGATGGAATGAAACCAGGTAATCTGCTTCGCCTTTGGGGATCAACGGGGAATATACTTTTGTACCGAAGCGCAAGTGCGATTCAACTGACCCGCCCCGCTGGGCCATACCATGGACCTCTGATTTTTTTACGTGATAGCCATCGAACAATGCTGCCCAACCGCATATCTCCGCTGCTGAAAGCACACCCTGCCCACCAGTGCCGCAAAATAATATATTAACAGTTTTAAACTCGTTCATGATTTCTTTTGCTCCCGCTTCAAGAGAATCACGCATTTGGCCCTGGTGATAATAACTGATAAAGAGTCCTCACCTAAACGCTGTTTTAACAATGTTTCAAATTCCCCTGTTTTATAGGAATTAATAATATCGACATTATCCGCACCGGCGGCGCGGCAGACATCTTCCAGTTTAAGCTGTTTCGCCGGTTTCCCTTTGCTGGTTTCACCGGTACCGGGATGAGGCTGGCTGCCGGTCATGGCAGTAGTACCATTGTCCAGGATAATAACCACACCTTTAGTGCCATTATAGGCTAAATTGATCAACCCGGAAATACCTGAATGCACAAAAGTGGAATCGCCAATCACCCCGACTACGTTTTTCCCGATCGCTTTACGGAAGCCTTCAAAAAAGGTCATCCCGCTACCCATGCACAGGCAAGTATGCAAACTATTTAAAGGAGGCAAAGCGCCCAGGGTATAGCAACCGATATCCCCGGTTACGGTAAGCTCTAATTTTTTTAAAACTGAAAAAACTGTTTGATGCGGGCAGCCGGGACAGAGAACCGGTTTCCTGGCAGTAGAAGGCTCTTCTGTTTTAGCTTTGCCTTCAATGATCTGCGGGATCAGTTCAGGCCTTAATTCCCCGACCCGGAACGACGGATGTTTGGCTTTGGCCTTGAGACCCAAGCGCTGCACTTCTTCTTCGATAAAAGGTTCCAGCTCTTCGATCACGTATAGTTCTTGTACCTGAGACGCGAATTCCTTTATTTTTTCTGCCGGGAACGGGTAGACAAATCCCAGCTTCAGGAAAGATGCGTCTGGATACATTTCTTTGGCATATAAATAGGAAACTCCGCTGGTAATGATCCCTATTTTACGGTTATTAAGTTCTGTCTTGTTAAAAGAGGATTTTTCAGCGTAAGCTTTCAACTTTACCAATTTTTGCTCAAGCTCAATATGTTTTTTATAGGCATTACCCGGGACCATGACATATTTAGGGACATTGATCTTAAACTCACGGTTGGGTATCTCTTTCCTGCCTTCTATGGTTATATTCTCTTTGGTGTGGGCTACGCGGGTGGTGATCCTGATCAATACCGGCAGGTCAAATTCTTCGCTGATCTGGAAGGCTTGCTTGGCATATTCCCTGGATTCTGACGGACTGGAAGGTTCTAAAAGCGGAATCTTGGCTATTCTGGCCAGTAACCTGTTGTCCTGCTCATTCTGGGAAGAATGCATGCCAGGGTCATCAGCAGTTACGACTACAAATCCGGCCCCTACTCCAGTATACGCAGAGGTCATTAGCGGATCCATGGCTACGTTCAGGCCGACATGTTTGGAAGAAAAAAGGGAACGTAAACCGGCAATTGAAGAAGCTAAAGCTACTTCAAAAGCTACTTTTTCGTTGACTGACCATTGGGCATCTACTTCAGGTAATTTTGCGAGGTATTCCAGGATCTCCGTGGCCGGAGTACCGGGATATGAACACGCAACTTTGAGCCCTTCTTCGTAAGCCCCTTGCGCCAGTGCTTCATCGCCTGATAAAAAAACCTGCTTCATAGTATCCATTTTTTTGAGTATACCAAAATATTATTATTTTGTATAGAAAAATATTACCGTGAGAATAAGTTAAACAACCCGAAACCAATAAAGATAATGCCGGCTGATATTTTAATGGCTTTGTGCGGCAATTTCTTATGGAGTATTGTCCCGATAAGTATAGCCAAGCCGTCTGCCAGGATCATGCCTATAATAGCTCCAGACAAGATCATAATTGCTTCCTCAGGCATTTCAGAGGTCAATGATATCGCTGCCAGTTGGGTCTTATCACCCATTTCTGCCAGGAAAAAGGCCAAGGCTACAGTAAGGAATGGTCCGAATTTGCCGATCTTCTTGGCTTCTTCATCTTCTTCTTTTTCCAGTAGTGTCCAGATACCAAAACCAATGAAAGACAAGGCAACTATCCACTTAAGATACTGCATCGGGATGATATTGCCGATCACTGAACCAACAGCTATGGCCAGTAAATAGAGCAGAATGGTGCTGGTAATCACTGCCAGGAACACTACCTTGGGCTTGTATTTAGCGGCAAAGGATAAAACCAAAAGCTGGGTCTTATCCCCCAGCTCCGCTATAAATATCAATAACATTGTCTTCAACAACGCCGCCATCGCTTTTCCTTTATAATTTATTTTGATTTACTGGAGTCTTGTTTCCGTATATCAGGTAACTGTCACTATTTGTTTCCGCCAAAGAGATTGGCGGACTCCCGATGGTCGCGCTTGTAAAAGTTCTTTAAACTTAATAATTGCTTCAGCCGCAGGCTGATCCGCCAAGCTTTTTGGAGGATTGACTAAAATCGACAAGGTCACTCAAAAAACAACCAAGTTCCCTGATCAGAACTTATGCCGATTGACACCTTTCTTCCTGCAACGCAAACCTCTTTTAGACACCGCGTAGGTGTCCTACCGGTTATCCTGCTTTCATTTTAACCGTTACTGTCAAACCTCGGATTATGACACCTGGACTACCTAATTACTATTTGTGTGCCACCATTGCAGGTCACTAGGTTTGATATTCTTGTCTTTAAATAGTATTATATGATTTTGTCCATTAATATCCATGACATCTATTTGTTCCGCCAAAGTCTGGTTCTTATTAAATTTGCCGGTAGAAAATAAAATATATTTTCCATCTGGAGACCAACAAAGTTCACAAGCTTTATAAGTATTATCCCAATATAGTAGTTGTAAATTACCCCCATCTATATCGCATATAAATACACTCCCGGATTCAATAAAAGTTATTTTTCCTTTATTAGGGGATATTCTAGGGCTAACTAAATAAGAATAATCATTCTTAGCATTGAGTATCCTTAAACCTGTGCCCTCTTTATTTATTATGTAAATATATCCTCTTCTATCTCTTGATGAATCAGAATAATTATGACCAATAAATACAATCTCTTTGCCATCTGCAGACCATGAAGGACTAGTAGCTGATAGATTCCCCAAGCTAAGTTTGCGTTTATTTCCTTCACCAAAGTCAATAATATATAAATTATCTGCCGGGATAGTATTTTTGTCATATTGCCTAAACAATATCTCATCACAGGCAGGTGAAAAAGATGCATCACTAATCAAATCTTTAGACTTGTCTAATAAAGTAACGCTATTTGAATTAACATCATACGAAGCTAAATTTGTATCTTCGCACAATTTTCCCGAAAACTCTTTTGGATGATAAGCATAAAGGAGCTTATTCCCATCAGGTGAAAGATTACATCCTGTAATTTCAATACTATCTTCGTTGACTGGCACCTGATCAAGATTGTTTTGCTTTCCATCTAAATTCAATATATAGGCATAATGTCTATATTTATTATTAGTATTAGTCCAGCCTAAGAAAACGATTCTATCACCTTTATTAACAATCTCGCTAACTCCCACGGAGGAAATATTTGATGCCGAAGCTGCTTTAGTCTTTGTTTCTAAAGGGCCATACTTTAGTTGCCGAGGTATAGTGTATGGTAGTATTATTGTATCCAAGGCCAAAGACAGGGGTAAATCACATAAAGCAAAGATACCCATGTTATCAGCCCCTAATCCATAAAAGTCTAAAACTGTTCCACTATATACTCTGGGCAAGGGATATCCGTAATGCACTTCATTTTTTCGATTATCAGTAGTCTGAGTATATATTGTCGCGCAACCAGAAATAGTTAAAACACTTACTATTAGTGACGAAATGGATACAATCTGTTTTATTAAATTGAGTCTTTTCATATATTGCTTCTTCCCCTAATCTAAAAAAGCCATCCTGTTTTTCTCCCGGCCGCGTTCGGCTCATGGCAGTGCATCAGGGAACTGCTAATGTTTTTGAGCGGCATTGTCGATTTCAGCCAAAGCACGCTTGCAGACAACGAGGGTATCTCAGTGTAGTACTTCTATCATTTCTTTACATCTGCGGTAGATATTTTTTCCTGATTCAAGGCGCGAAGAGCGCAGTGTGCTTGAGCCAAGCACATCAGCGATGAGCAACGCAGCAAGCAGGGAAAAAGAGCACCGCCCTTCGGGAAGGTTGTCTTTGGCTGACTACGGTGTCGCTTCTCCTGGTATTCAGCTCAAAGCCAAACCTTCAGATGTCAAGAAATGATAGAAGCACTACACTACGGTTGCTGGATGCCGAGATTGTCTGAGCCCAAGGGGCGAGTTTCTCGGCACCGAGTTGTCAAAAGACCTTTGGCGCAGGTCCGCGTGAGCGGACATGGAAATCGACACTGGAGCGAACAAATAGTGACAGTTCACTGATACACAGAGCCAGCGAGCCTATATACCTTATAGCTTTATTATCTTCTTAAAGCCTGCTTCGTCTAGGATCTTCACGCCTAATTCTTTGGCTTTATCATATTTTGAGCCAGGATCAGTCCCAGCAACGACATAATCAGTCTTCTTAGTCACACTAGCCGTCACCCTGCCCCCCAGGTCTTTGATCATCCTCGCTGCCTCATCCCTGGTAAAAGCTTTCAACCCGCCGGTCAGGACAAATGTCTTGCCTGCCAGGATCTGTTCCTTTTTTTCCTTTTTCTCTTGTCGCAATCTCACACCTGCTTGGCGCAATTTCGCCATTACTACCCTGGTCTCTTCCTGTTTAAAGAATATTTCAATGCTTTCAGCAATAGCCGGGCCGATCTCATGTATATTTTCTAATTCCTCTTTATGAGCTCTTGAAAGTTCATCCAGGGATGAATAATGCTCAGCTAAAACTTCAGCTATGTGTTCCCCTACGTGCCTGATGCCCAGCGCGAAAATGAGCTTGCTGAATTCCCTGTTCTTGCTCTCAGCAATTGCTTGTATAAGATTAGAGGCTGATTTTTCACCCATTCTTTCCAGCTTCAGGAGATCTTCTTTTTTAATGAAATATATGTCGGCAGGGTCGCTAATTAATTTATTATTTACCAGTATTTCTACCCATGATTCTCCCAATCCTTCTATATCCATGGCTGTCCGCGAAGCAAAATGGATAATTCTTTCCTTAACCTGCGCCGGGCAGGCAATGCCGGTGCACCGGGCAACAGCTTCATCCATTGGCCGGTAAACATCACTGCCGCAGACCGGGCATTTTTTGGGCATGACAAAGACTTTTTCCTGGCCAGTCCTCTTTTCAGTCATGACCCGTACCACTTCAGGAATTACTTCCCCGGCTCTTTGTATCACTACCGTATCACCGATACGTACGTCTTTGCGCCTGATCTCATCTTCATTATGCAGGGTAGCATGGCTGACCATGACCCCGCTGACCTCTACCGGTTCCATGATCGCAACCGGAGTAAGAGCACCTGTCCTACCAACGCCTACTTCTATGTCTTTGATAACGGTCACAGCCTGTTCAGCCGCGAATTTATAGGCAATGGCCCAGCGCGGGCTGCGGCTCACCTGGCCGAGAGTTCCCTGTTGGGCGATAGAATTAACTTTAACTACAATGCCATCAGCATCATAAGGCAAGCTGTTCTTCTGTTCATCCCACGATTTGCAGAAGCTAATAGCTTCCTTAATGTTCTGGCATAACTTATTGACTGAGTTTATTTTGAATCCCAGTTTCCTCAGGTATTCCAAAGTTTCCCAATGCGTGGCCAATTTTGCGCCCTGTACTTCTCCTGTGCCATAAACAAAAATATCCAGCTTGCGCTGTGCGGTTATAGTAGGATCGAGCTGGCGGACACTGCCGGCCGCAGCATTACGGGGATTGGCAAATAAAGCTTCCCCATTTTTTTCCCGTTCTTGATTAATACGCTTGAATTCCTGGTGTTCCAGGTATATCTCGCCGCGGATCTCGATCACAGTAGGTTTCTTTATTGCAGCTGAGCTTTGCAGTTTTAGCGGTATAGCTTTAATCGTCCTGACATTATTGGTGATCTCTTCGCCTTCATATCCATCGCCACGGGTTGCTGCCCTGGCCAAGATACCATTTTCATAGGTAAGGTTCACTGCCAGGCCGTCGATCTTTAATTCAGCGACATACGGCAGGTCTTTACCGTCTGGATAATCCAGGAGCTTCTTTACCCGCTTATCAAAGGCCAGGAGGTCTTCATCATCAAAAGCATTAGCCAGGCTGAGCATAGGTGTGAGATGTTTTACAGTGGATAATTCTTTGGCTGGTTTGGCGCCAACCCTTTGGGTAGGTGAATCAGGGGTTTTGTACTGGGGATATTTCTCTTCTAAAGCAAAAAGACGCTGCATTAACTGGTCATATTCAGCGTCACTCAGGACCGGATTGTCTTCAGTATAATATTTGTAATTATGTAACTCTATATCCTGACGGAGCTTTTTAATCTCTTTTTTTATCTGTTGGAGATTAGACATCTTATATCCCAAGGTCTCTGATGAAGTCATATTACCTAGCGAGAATTTAATACTTTTGAGCGAAACCAGGAAGAGGCGACGAAGCCTATCTACAACAGTGATAGGAAAGGAGACTCTGACGCAGTTGGAGCCTAAAGGATTAATTCACAGCGGTAATATGAATTCTTTAGAGACCTTCTCGTACCTCTTTGACTTTATCCAATATACCGTTGACGAAGCCGCCGCTTTCACTGGTTGAAAATTTCTTCGCCAGTTCCACTGCTTCATTAATAACCACATTGACTGGCGTGTCCTTATAAAATACGAGTTCAAAAATAGCTACCCGCAAGATATTGCGGTCAACACTGGCCATCCTTTTCAGGTTCCAGTTCTTGGTGTATTGCGTTATTAATTCGTCTATCTTAACCAGGTTGTCTTTTGTCCCGGTAGAGAGCATGTTGGCAAACTCCACTACCTCATGCTCTTCGGGATTATTTTCCCAGTACAAATTCAGGGAATCTTTGATGTCTGATTTACTGACATCAATACTGTAGATCATTTGCAGGGCAATTTCCCTGGCTTTTCTGCGTGAACCCATGTATGCGACTCCAAGTTAGATTTATTATTTAAGTTGTTTGAACAAATTGGCCATTTCAATGGCTGAATTAGCCGCATCCGCGCCTTTGTTACCAGCTTTGGTACCAGCCCGCTCTATCGCTTGTTCTAAAGTATCAGTAGTGATCACGCCATAAATCGTTGGTACTCCTGATTTCATGCCTGTTTGGGCTATGCCCTTTGTTACTTCTGCCGCAATATAATCAAAATGTGGCGTATCTCCGCGGATCACTGCTCCCAGGCAGATCACAGCGTCATATTTTCCGCTTTCAGCCATTTTAACCGCGGCATAAGGTATCTCGAAAGCTCCCGGTACCCAAGCCACATCTACCTTTTCTTCATCAGCATCATGCCTGGTTAATGTATCCAGCGCCCCGGCTAACAGTTTTTGGCTGATAAATTCATTGAATCTTGACACTACGATCCCGAATTTTAATCCTTTGGCTATTAATTTACCATTATAAGTCTTACCCATATTCCCCTCCAATTAAGTACAGTTTTAAGTTAGAAGTTTTTCCGCCTAAGGCGGATCCGCCAAGCTTAAGAGCGGAAAGTTTTGAGTTTAGGTAAAAAGCTTCTAACCATAATTTAAAACTCAAAATTCAAAACTCAAAATTGCTTTTCAAACTAGTTCCAAAAGGTGGCCCATTTTCTGGCGTTTCGTTTTCAGGTATCTGATATTGCATTTGCCGGGTTTGATCTCTAAAGGCACCCGTTTTGTCACTTTCAATCCGTAACCTTCCAAGCCAACAATTTTACGCGGATTATTGGTCAACAGCGCGATAGAAGTTAAGCCTAGATCAGCTAAGATCTGGGCGCCAATACCATAATCGCGTAAGTCAGGTTTAAAACCCAGAGCTACATTGGCCTGGACCGTATCTAATCCCTGGTCCTGCAGCTCGTAGGCACGCAATTTATTAATTAATCCTATGCCCCTCCCTTCCTGACTCATATATAATAGCACACCACGGCCATGCTTGGCAATCATTTCCATGGCCCGGTGAAGCTGGTCGCCGCAGTCACAACGGCGAGAATGGAATACATCCCCCGTCAAGCAGGAAGAATGTACCCGTACCAGCACGTTTTTCTGGTTATTTACATTACCTGCGACCAGGGCTATATGATATTCATGGTCGGGTAAGGTCTCATAAACAAAGGCTTTAAAGTTACCATATTCGGTCGGCAAGTTAGTGGAAACCACGCAGTGAATAAGTTTTTCAGTCATTCTTCGGTATTTGATCAGGTCAGCTATGGTTACTATCTTTAAATGGTGCTTGCGGCAGAATTTCAGCAATTCAGGTACGCGGGCCATGGTCCCGTCCTCATGCATGATCTCGCAAATAATGCCGGCAGGAAATAGTCCCGCCAGCCTGGCCAGGTCCACGGCTGCTTCGGTATGCCCTGCCCTTACCAGAACACCGCCTTCTTTATAACGCAGGGGAAATACATGCCCCGGCTTGACCAGGTCTTCAGACACAGTCTGCCTGTTGAGGACAGCTTTAATTGTATTAGCCCGGTCATGGGCAGAGATCCCGGTAGTGACTCCTTTTTTAGCATCTATGGAAATAGTAAAGGCAGTCTTCAGGCTATCGCCTGGTTCTGCTACCATGGGCTCGATCTTTAACTCATCCAACCGCCGGCCGATGACCGGCAGGCAGATCAGTCCCCGGCCATGTGTGGCCATAAAGTTTATAGCTTGCGGCGTAACTTTCTCCGCAGCCATGATCAGATCTCCTTCATTTTCCCGGTCTGCATCGTCAACAACAACGATCAACTTTCCCTTTTTTATATCAGCGATCGCTTCTTTAATCGTGTTGAATCTCATTAGAACCCCTTATTCTTCAAATATTTTATCGTAATATAGCTCTGGTTGCGGAATTTATCTTCCAGTATATTTACCGTACCTTTTATCGCCTGGTCATATTCAATATTTACTTTGTCACCGGCTTTTTTTTCTCCTAAATTTGTGCCGCTTAAAGTAAGCGGGATCAATGATACGGATAATCCCTGGGGTAATTTGGCTAAAACAGTCAAACTGATCCCATCTATGGCAATGGATCCTTTAGGAACAACATAAACCAGGTTCTTTTTATTGATCTTAATGTCAAAAACCACAGCTCCCGGAGATTTGGTTATCCTGGCAATAGAACCTGTTTCGTCTATATGCCCATTGACAAAATGGCCGCCGACAGCATCTCCCACTTTTAAAGCCCTTTCCACATTAACTACTGACCGGGGCTTGATCCGGCCTAAGGTCGTTGTTTTCAAGGTCGCAGCCATGACATCAAAATAGGCGACTTTATTCTTCTCATCGTAGCGTTTCAAACTAAGGCAAGTACCGTTGATCGCAATACTTTCCCCGATAACGGCCTGTTCAAGCTGGCATTGTATGCCCAGCAGTCGTGGCGTCTTGCTGGCTACTTTTCCCAATTGCTGGATTATTCCGGTAAACATATTTACTCCTTCTTTTTCGAGTACGCCAGTCAATACTAGGAACAGTCATTCGGTGTAGGGTTTGGAAGTATGTTTGGTCTGAGGTTTATGGGTGTTAGGCTCTGAACCACAAACTTTAGACCTACTTCTATACCTACCTCTACAACCTTTACCCTATTACTACTGCTTCTTGCTCTTACTGGCAACTTCCCTCAAAAATGATATTATCTCCCAATTGACGTATTTTTAGGTTTTTCAAATGCAGGGCATCTTTGACCTTGGCAATACCACTGCCAGAGACCGGTATGGCAGCTTGTTTTCCGCCAATAATGACCGGTGCGATCACAGCAATAGCCTGGTCAGCTAGTCCTTGTTCAATAAAAGAAGCATGCACTGCCCCGCCACCTTCAACTAATATCCTGGCTATTCCCCGGTTGGCTAAGATACGCAGCAAATCTTTTAATTGTCCCACTTTTAACACTTCTACGCCCTTCTTCATTAATTGCCTGGCACGGAAAAGCGAACCATGTTTGCCGCAAACTACTATCGTTTTTGCCCGGCGATCAAGGATCTTTGACTCCAGCGGGATGCGCAAATGATGGTCAAGAATGATCCTGACTGGATTTTTGGCTCCGGGAATTCCGCGTACCGTCAGGTTTGGGTCATCTTTTAACACAGTGTTAATACCTATAATAATAGCTCCGACACTGGCTCTCAAAGCGTGAGCATACTTTCTGGCTTGTTCATTGGATATCCATTTAGAGTCGCCTATCCTAGTCGCGATCTTGCCATCCAGGCTCATAGCCCACTTTATAATTACATAAGGCCTTTTGTATTTAATGTAATGAATATATTCCCGGTTCAGCAAAACCGCCTTTGCCGCGGCGATCCCGGCAATTACCGGTATATTATGCTGCCGCAACTTTTTAACTCCTTTACCTGCCACCAATGGATTAGGGTCCAGCGCAGCTATATATACGTTTTTAATGCCTGCCTTGATAATAGCTTTGGTACAAGGAGGAGTTTTGCCATAATGATCGCATGGCTCAAGAGTAACATATAGAGCTGAACCTGCTACTGGTTGTTTGGCATTGTTTATAGCTTCGATTTCCGCGTGAGGCCCGCCAAAATAGCGATGATAGCCCTGGCTAATGATCTTCCCGTTTTTAACCAGCACTGCCCCGACAATTGGATTAGGGAATACCTTTCCTTGCCCCTTTTCCGCCAGTTTTAGAGCAATATTCATATACCTTTCTTTTGTCTTAATCTGGGTAATCTCTCTTCTCATCTAGGTGATCCCTCTCAATAAAAATACCCCGAGCAATATCCTCAGGGTACCAAATAAAACAATATAACTTCTTTCATCCGGACTATCAGAGGTTATAATCAACCTCGCTACCGTCGGCCCTTGAATCTCACAAGGTCTGTCCTGAGCTATGTCGAAGGACTCGTGGGCTTGCCTGTCAATATTAATTGGCGGGCTTTACCACCGGTTAAGGAATTTCACCTTACCCTGAATTGTTTAGATAATATCATATAATAATGAAAAAGTCAATACCTTATTGATGCAAATTAACATAAACGATCATAATGACCGCTGACAGGATAATGATCCCCAAGATCACATATAAGATCCAGATCGGAATGCCTATTTCCGGGAGCAGAGTCATTTTAATGGATTTGGCTTTCCGTGAAGACATGGCAACAGCTTTTTCCAGGTCATTTTTGATCATCGATACATCCTGATACCGTTCATTAGGGGTTGGCGACATAGCTTTCAGGATAACTCGCTCGATAGCCGGAGTAATAGAAGGATTAAGCACGCTCGGACTGATAAAATTCTGGGTGATCTGGGCGCCGATCACTTCTTCCGTTGTGCCGTTGAAAGGCATTTTCCCGGTAAACATGTGGTACATCAGCACACCCAGGGAGTAAATATCGCTGCGATAATCATTGAGCGCGTGGTCCCTGATCTTTTCCGGAGCCATATAGGCTAGCGTTCCGCCAATACTCACCAGGCTGGCCCAGATCTCTGCTTCCATTCCCTGACAAAAGGATATACCGAAATCAGTCAGTTTTAATTGTTTCTGCATATTAATAACGATATTTGATGGTTTAATGTCATGATGGATGACATTTTTCTGCCGAAGATAGTCTAATGCATTACACATCTGGATCGTATAATTAGTGGCATCTTCGATCGTCAATCGCCGGTTCTGGTTGATCAAGTATTCCAGGGATGGACCATCGACATATTCCATGATCACATAAGGAAAACCTTTTTCATAGTTGGGTTTATAAGCTTTGACGATATTAGGATGATTGAGGAAGAACTGGATCTTTTCGGCTTGTTGGAAACGCTGTAAGCTGGATAGACCCTGGTCAAAGCCAGGTAAAGGTACTTTTAGCGCG
The DNA here is from genome assembly GCA_028712365.1 of bacterium. Lineage (GTDB taxonomy): Bacteria > CAYTYR01 > UBA6262 > UBA6262 > UBA6262 > UBA6262. The sequence continues at coordinate 21,580 of JAQTQE010000014.1, read as the reverse complement.
ACCATTTCCTTGGTATCAATGGCCTCCGCTTTAAAAACCGCCCCCATCGCGCCTTTAGCTACGGTTTTTTTAATCTCATATTTATTATCTAGAATATAGCCCGGCTTAATTTTTTGCATAATCATGTTTTAACCCTATATCCCTTCAGCTAACCGGTCGATCAAAGATGGTGGCAATTGTTGCTCTCTCATTCTGATCTGTACCATGGCTATATCATATGCTTTTCGTTTTTGAACAAAAGTCAATGCTTGGCTATCGAATATGCCATAGCTGGCTCTGGCATCATGATCACGTGGTTGCCCCACTGACCCGGGATTGATGACATGTATCGTGCCAAGGGCCAGGTTTAATATTTCCTGATCATTTACCGCCCGCATTGCAGCGGTACCGTTTTCTTTCTGCTTAAAAAAATACAGCGGCAAATGACTATGCCCGACAAAACAAATATCAGCTTTTAAAGCAGGAATATTTTTCTCGAATCTCTCTATATTTACTAGATATTCATCCAACGGGTCACGGGGACTGCCATGTACCATCATATACTGGTTTTTATTGAGAAGGTATTCCAATGAACCAAGATATTCTATCATCTCTTTAGAAAGCACCGATCTGGTCCATAATATTGCTTGCCTGGCTTCTTCGTTAAAAAGGGAAATATCCTCAAGTTCAATGGCGGCCCAATCGTGATTACCCACAATAATATCAGCATTTGGCAATTTTTGCAATATTTCAATACATTCATTTGGATATGGACCATAGCCAACCAGATCTCCCAATACCAGGTAACCATCCACCTGTTCGGCTGCCAGATCCTGCAATACAACATTCAGTGCCGGCAGATTGCTATGAATATCAGCTAACACTCCTATTTTCACCCAGTTAGACCTCTGCAAAACTACGTTAAGATATAGGACTTTAATTATTTCTTTGCCAATCTGTCTGATATTTTAATCGCGTATTTATCTTGAGGTCTAACAGGGCTCATTGTCCCCTGTTACGCCATTTTTGCTGGTATACCTTACACAAGAAACTCGGCAGAAGCATAATTCTTTTTACGCGCCACGGCTCTACTATTGTCCGCCAAAGCCATTCCAATCCTGCCTGCTGCATGGCTGCCGGCGCCCTTTTTATCCGGCCGCTGATAACATCGAAACTACCGCCGATCCCGACCGCTACAGGCACTGCCAGCGCGTTTAAATGCTCGGCGATCCAAAGCTCCTGGTGTGGGATATTAAAACCCACAAAGAGCACCTCTGGTTGCAGGTTTTTAATCTCCTCTATTACCCTGGACTCTTCCTGTACATTAAAATAACCATGATGAGTGCCGGTTATCTTTATTCCTGGAAATTGCCTGCGGATATTTTCCGCTGCCTGGGCCGAAACACCTGGCTTGGCTCCCAGTAAATAAATCGAATAACCTTCTTGCTGGCAAAGAGCGAATGTTTCATACATCAGGTCAATGCCGGGAACTCTCTCCATTAATGGATGACCCAATATTCTACCAGCCATGATCATACCTATGCTGTCAGGCACTACCAATGCAGATTTGGCAAAAACTTCTTTTAAACGTATATTATCACTGGCCGCACGCAGCATTAAGGAATTGGCAGTAATGATCTGGTGCGGGATCCTGCTTTCAATAAATTCCCTGATCTTCGGTATAGCCTCGGTCATCCGCAGATTGTCGATCTGGAAGCCAAGTATATTTACTGTATTGTTCCTCATCAGTGTTTTATAGCCTATGCCGCTACCGCGCTTCTGAATTTAACCGATACCAGTTTGGAAACCCCGAATTCTTCCATGGTCACGCCATATAATACATTGGCCATTTCCATGCTTTTCTTATTATGAGTAATCATGATAAACTGGGTTTTTTCAGAAAACTCCAAGAGCATACGGTTAAACCGGTTTAAGTTAGAGTCATCCAGCGGCGCGTCAATTTCATCCAATACGCAGAACGGGCTGGGCTTGACCATGAATATGGCAAAAAGGATCGCGATAGCGGTCAGCGCTTTTTCCCCGCCTGACAGCAGGGTTATATTGGTAAGCTTCTTTCCCGGTGGTTGCACATTGATGTCCACTCCTGTTTCCAGCAAGTCATCCGGGTTAGTCAGGAACATTTCGGCTTCGCCCCCTTCAAATAACTGTTTAAATAGGGAGGAAAAATTTTGTTGGACCTGCTTAAAGGTGCTTTCAAAGTATTCCCGTGAGGTTTGGTTGATCTTGCCTATCACTTTATGAATATCTTCCTGGGCCTGGATCATATCTTCCTGTTGTTTGAGAAGGAAATTATAACGTTCTTGGAGTTGTTCATATTCATCGATCGCCACTAAATTGACCGGGCCCAAAGAATCTATTTTCTTTCGGGTTTTAATAATTTCTTCTTCATCCGGTACGGTCAGGATTTCCGGCAGGCTGACATTGTCAATAGCAATATTGTATTTCTCATTCAATGATTTACTGATCTGTTCTTGCTGGGTATCAATGTGTACCCGTTTTATTTCCTGTTCATGCTGTTTTTGCTGTAAATGCTCTGTCTCCTGTTTCCAGGTATCGATCTTAGTTTCTTGCGCCCGCAGCCCTATGATCATATCCTGTTTTTGTAGCCGCATATTTTCCAATATCTGGTCAGCTTCTCTTTTATCTTGGAGCATTTTGGTGATATTTTCTTCTACTTCGGTCCTAGCCTGGTCCAATTCGCTTATTTGCTTCTCGATACTGGCATGCTCGGCTTTTGTTTTTTCGATCTCATTTTTCAGGTCTTTTTCATTTTCACTGAAACGTTCCATCAGCACCTGCATATTATCGCTTTTTTCTTTACTGGCTGCCAGGTCAACTTTTAACGTGGTCAATTCACCTTGCAATTTAGCGGTTTCAGAGTTAAGGGTCACTACTCCCTGCTCCCGTTCAGCCAGCCGGATCTTGGCTTGCTTTTCTTCTTCTTCGCTGGACTGATATTCCCGGGTTACTTTTTCCATTAATTCCTGGTGTTCAATCAAATGCTGGGCCAGGGCGTTTTCCTCTGATTGCAAGATCACAAGTTCCTGTTGCAGTTCTTTTAAGCGCAGATTAGCTTGTTCAGTGTCCTTTTGCAAAGCTCCCAGTTTAAGCAATCTCTCCTGTATTTCCCCGGCTAATGTTTTTAACCTGGTATCAGAATCAGCCAGCAGGCCCACCAAGCGCTCTTTTTCAGCAGCCAGTCCTTGTACTGCGGTCTCCAATTGCGCTTTTTCTTCCTGCAAATGCTTTATCCTGATCTCCCGTTCCAGCAATCCGCCGGAGTTCTTGCCTCCTACGCTGATGATAGCGGGATGAGTAAAGAGCTCGCCTTTTACCGTGATCACTTTAATATTATTATATTTTTTCATTAAAATCTGCGCTGCTGCCTGGTCCTGCACAATATACGTATTACCCAGGAGATACCCTAGTAAAGACTGGTAACGATCCGCAGCTTTAACGTAAGCGCTGGCTTGGCCCAATACACCTTCCTGTCCCGCTATAGGCTGGGATTCGGTCCGGCCATACGCTTCCTGGAAATTCTCCAGCGCTACGGCAGTTATCCGGTTTGATTCACCGGTCCTGGTTGCGGCTATCACTGTGGCTACAGCTTGTTCATTTTCACATAAGACATATTGCAGCTTCTCGGCCAAAGCCATCTCTATCAACGGCGCGTATTCTTCATTAGTGATCTGGATTATTTCGGGAATAGATCCCAATACGCCAGCCGGGCGCTGGGCCAGGATCTGCTTTACGCCGTCTTCATACCCGGCAAAACTTTCTTTCAATTCGATCAGCGATACCAGCAGGGAGTTTTTCAGGTTAAATTCATTCCTGGCACCTTCATATTTTTTGTCCACCAACGCTAGTTCTTCTTGCTGGGTCTTCCTGGTGCCTTCAAGCTTCTTGTTTTCTTCTACCAGTTGGTTGTAGGACTGGGTATGGTCATGGCATTGCTCAGTCAATTCCCGGGTGGTATTATTAAGATCGCCCATTTGTGAATTTATGACCGTGATCTGTTGGTTTAGTTTATCTTTCAGGCCTTGGGCATTTTTCCTTTCACTGGTAATGCTGGTAAGGGTATTCTTGATCTGGGCTAATTTATTCAACAGGTCTATATATCCGGCTTTTTCTTCATCTATTGTTTTTATTTGTTCATTCAAGGTCTGACGGTTATTGTCATACCTGGTATTTTGCTCCTGGAATGATTTTTCCAGGTCCTGCAACTTTACGGACAGGTCTTCTTTTTCTTTGCTTATTTTTTTCCGCTCCGCGGAAAGATTGTTATATTTCTCTTCCAGCTCCCATTTTTCCTGGGAAAGCTCGATCAGCCTTTGCTCTAGTTCTTTCTTCCTTTCCTGGGAACCAAATACTTTGTCTTCCAGTCGAGCGACCTGCGCGTCTATGCCAAAAGCTTTTTGCTGGGCCGCTACGATCTGTTCATCTAATGAAGTAAGCGCCAGTTTGATCTCCGCTACTTTACTTTCGCAGGTAGCTATCTCAGTATTGATCTTTTCCGCACCCTGGGTAAATTGCAGTTCCAAGGTTTCCAACCCGGCCGCATCATTTTTCAGGCTATTCCAGGAATAGTAAAGGCTATTCAATTCAAGGGTTTTAAGTTCTTCCTGGTATTTCTGGAATTGCCGGGCCTTACGGGCCTGGTAATCCAGGGAGCTGATGCGCGATTTTACTTCGCTGACCACATCACCTAAACGCAGCAGGTTTTGGGCTGTTTGCTCCAGCTTATGCAAAGCCTCGTTCTTGCGTACTTTATATTTCATCACCCCGGCAGCTTCCTCAAATAAAAATCTTCGGTCTTCAGGTTTGGAGTTAAGGATCATTTCGATCTGCTTATTTTCCAGGGTCGAATAAGCGTCTGTCCCTACGCCAGTATCCATAAACAGCTCGATTATATCTTTATGACGGCAGGGAACCTTATTTAAAAGGTATTCGCTTTCACCGCTGCGGAATAACCTGCGGGTGACCGTGATCTCACTATAATCAACCGGCAGGACGTTCTGGGAATTATCCATGGTCAGGCAGACTTCAGCTAAACCCATAGGCTGCCTGGTGCGCGAACCGTTAAAGATCACGTCTTCCATTTTACCGCCGCGCAGCTGTTTGGCACTTTGTTCGCCAAGAACCCAGCGGATGGCATCGGAAATATTGGTCTTGCCGCAACCATTAGGACCGACTATGGCTGTGACCCCGGGTTCAAGCATTAACTCTGTTTTTTCAGCAAAACTTTTAAAGCCAAACAATTCCATTTTCTTAAAATACATTTAATAGTCCCCTCCGAGAACTTTTTTAAATTGCTTGGTCAATGCCGGCACTACTTGCAGTACATCTCCTTCGATGCCAAAAGTAGCCACTTTAAATATTGGCGCCTGGGGATCTTTGTTAATAGCAATAATTACATCCGAGGATTGCATGCCTACTAAATGCTGAATAGCGCCACTGATGCCACACGCGATATACAACTTAGGGCAGACGGTGCGCCCGGTCTGTCCTACCTGGTGGGAATACGGCATCCAGCCCGCGTCTACGGCCGCCCGGCTGGATCCTACTGCCCCTCCCAGTACCTGGGCCAGTTCTTCAACGAGCTTGAAATTTTCCGGTCCGCCCATACCGCGGCCGCCGGAAACAATAATATCAGCTTCGGCAATATTGATCGTTTTAGCTACTTCTTCAACTATATTGAGTACTTTAGTCTTGATCTTAATGGACTTAAAATCAAACGTTTTCTTAATCACTTCGCCTTTGTGGTTAGCGTCACGAACAGCTTTCTTCATGACTTTATGGCGTACTGTCGCTATTTGCGGCCGGTAATTGGGACAGATAATAGTAGCCATGATGTTCCCGCCGAAAGCAGGCCGGGTTTGCATCAGATTCCTGTTATCCACATCAACTTCCAGGCCGGTACAGTCAGCAGTCAAACCGGTCCGGATACGAAAAGCTATTTTCGGGGCCAGCGACCGGCCAATAGAGGTAGCCCCGATCAGGATAATCTCTGGTTTCTCTTCTTCCACCAGCCTGATAAAAACCTCGCCATAGGAATCATCCTGGAAATTATTTAAGACCGGATCATCGTAAACATACACTTTATCCGCGCCATGCGCAATTAGCTCCTGAGCTTGTTCAGTTACCTTATCGCCGATCAGGACCGCGCTTAGCGATACCTGTAGTTTGTCGGCTAATTTGCGTCCCTCTCCCAATAATTCGTAAGCAACTCCTTCTACTTTGCCCTTCCTCTGTTCAGCAAAGACCCAGATCCCGCGATAGCCAGAATAGTCTTTAGTAGCTTTTTGTTCTTTTTCTATAACTATAGCTTTAAATTTACAAGCTGGCACACAAGCACCGCATAAATTGCAGCCGTCACCGATGATCGCCAGTTTATTATCGACAGTAATGATCCCGAATGGACAACTTTTGATACAAACTTTACAGCCAATGCATTTTTCTTTAATCACCTTAATGGACATTCTTTTAAAACTCCTTTATGAAGTAGGTCTTTTGGTTTTGGGTTAGGAAGCAAGTTTAGTCTGAGGTCTATAGGTGTTAGGCTCTAAACCACAAACCTCAGACCTACTTCTATACTTACTTCTACAACCAGCAACTTATCCTAAACTATCTTCAATTCCCTCAGCCTGGCTACCAACTTTTCCGCTTGTTCGCCGATCTCGCCAAGTATCATCTCTCCTCCAGGACGCGCGGGAGGCGAGAATATTTTTACTACCTGGGTCGGGGATCCGGTCAGACCAATATTAGCCGGCTCGGCACTCAAATCCTGGGCGGTCCACGTAGCGATTTCCGCTTTTTTTGCCCTCATCATGCCCTTAAGGCTGGGCAACCTGGGTTCATTAATTTCCTTCACCACAGTGATCAATGCCGGTAAAGACATTTCAATAACTTCATATCCTTCTTCCATCATTCTTTCACACCGGATATAACCTTCTTTGATCTCTTCCACTTTACGGACATAGGCGACAAACGGCAATCCCAGCGCTTCAGCTACGCCTGGCCCGACCTGCGCGGTATCTCCGTCAATAGCCTGCTTACCGCAAATGATCAGGTCAAAAGAGCTGATCTTCTTGATGCCCATGGATAACGTATATCCGGTGGCCCAGGTATCACTGCCGGCAAAAGCCCGGTCACTGAGCAATATTCCTTCGTCTGCACCCATGGCTATGGCTTCTTTAATGGCTTCTTTGGCCTGCGGCGGGCCCATGCTTAATATCGTGACCTTACCGCCTACTTTTTCTTTTATCCTGATGGCTTCTTCGATAGCATAGACATCAAAAGGATTAATGATGCTTTCCACGCCTTCCCTGACCAGGGTATTGGTTTTTTCGCTGATCTTGACATCCGTGGTCCCTGGCACCTGCTTGATACAAACTACAATATTCATTCATCTTTCTCCTTTAGCTTTTTAAATCCCTGCCCGCCTCTGGCGGGAACTATCAGTTTAATTAGTCTATTACAAACAAAGTGCCTTTTTTATAAGCTGCTAAAAACGCTTTTACTACGGCGGGGTCGAATTGCGCGTTCTCACAACGCTTTACTTCGGCCACAGCTTCCTCGGTTTTCATCCGCGGGCGATAAGGCCGGTCACTGGTCATAGCATCAAAACTGTCAGCCACGCAAATAACCCGGGCTAAGAACGGGATATCATCACCGATCAAGCTATCCGGATATCCTTTGCCGTCAAAACGTTCATGGTGGCTCCTGATGATCGTCCCGGCAGCCCGCAGGTCTTCTATCGGCTTTATGATATTCTGCCCGATAACCGGGTGTTTTCTCATCACTACCCACTCTTCCGGAGACAAGGGACCGGGCTTTTGCAGGATGTTATCAGGCAGGGAAAGTTTACCAATATCGTGCAATAAAGCCGCTATTAACAGCGTTTCTTTGACTTCTTCGCTGATATCCATCTCTCCATAGAATTGCTGCAATTCTTCCATGATAGTAAAAGTGATCTTGGTGACCCGTTCGCTATGCCCATGGGTATAAGGATCCCTGGCATCAACCGCGGCGCTTAAAGCCCGGGCAAAATCGATGAACAGGTTCCTGAATTTCTTATATAATCTCTCGATCTCCCTGATCTTATCTTTCAGGTCGTCTGTGGCCTTATTCACCTCATCGCTTAAGACCTGGCTGAATTCTTCCAGTTTGGTATTAAGACGGATATTATCCGTATTCAATTTTTCAGTCACTTCCTGCTGTACAATGATTTTTCTAATATACATCATACTGATCAAGCCGACCAATCCCATATAAAACATGCGGTTGATCAGTAAATTTAATTCTCTAGGCACAAAAACGCCTTGCTGGTAAAAATAAATGATCGTTGGGTACGTGACAAAGGCAAGAATGAGATTGAACAGCAGGTGGGACCGGTTCAGGGAGATGCTTTCTATCAGGATCACGATAACAAAAATGAACCAGAGCCGGCTTTCTAATCCCCCGGAAGACCAAACAGCGAAGTTGATCAGCATAAAATCGACCAGGGAAATGAAATACTCGGAAATATAGCTGACGCGATTCTTTTTTACCAGATAGTAAATTATCAGATTCAACAAGACTATGACAATGAGGATGGCATATATAAAATTAATTTTTGAAGGTATGCCCAGAGCCTTCTGGACTAGGATACTAAATAATCCAAAAGCAAATATCACAAAACGGGCATAGATATCCCGTATGAGCTTGTCTTGTATATTTTCGATGTTATTGAGCAAGTAAAACTCCTCTACACTTCGACTTTGCTCAGTGTCTTTACTTAAGCATAAGTCAAATAAGGTCTATTTCTTACTTGCCTGCTCTTTAATCAGTTCCTGGGCGATCACATTCCTTTGGATCTGATTAGTCCCTTCATATATCTGGGTTATCTTGGCATCCCTCATCATTTTTTCCACAGGGTATTCTTTCATATACCCGTAACCGCCAAATACCTGTACCGCGTCTATCGTCACTTTCATAGCTACATCGCTGGCAAATACTTTAGCCATGGCTGAAAGCTTAGATACATCTTTCGCTCCTGAATCTATCAAGCGGGAACATTCATAAACTAAAGCCCGCGCCGCCTCGGTCTGGGTAGCCATGTCCGCCAACATATGGCTTACTGCCTGAAAAGAGATAATAGGTTTCCCGAATTGTACTCTTTGGCGCGCGTATTCAATAGCTTTATCAAAAGCACCCTGAGCAATACCTAAGGCTTGAGCAGCTACACCTGGCCGGGATTGGTCTAATGTTTTCATGGCTACGATAAAGCCCATTCCTTCTCTTCCCAGGATCTGGTTTTTATGCACTTTGCAATCGCTGAATACTAACTCCCTGGTTGCTGAAGCCCTGATACCCATTTTATTTTCTTTCTTACCAAACGAAAATCCAGGCATTCCTTTTTCCAGGATAAAGGCAGTCGCTCCCCGGGCGCCTTTCTTTTTATCAGTCATAGCTATGATCGTATAAGTATCTGCTTCTCCACCATTAGTGATCCACTGTTTTGTGCCGTTCAGGATATAGTAATCTCCGTCTTTTTTGGCCGTTGTTTCAATACCACTGGCATCACTGCCGGCATTGGCCTCGGTCAAACCAAAGGCTGCCAGCTTAGTCCCTTTAGCCAAAGGCGGCAGGTATTTCTTTTTCTGTTCTTCAGTCCCGAATAAGAGGATCGGGAAAGTACCCAGCGCGGTAGCGGCCAAGGACAGTGAAATTCCGCCGCAGATCCGCGAAAGTTCTTCTACCGCAATTACCAACTCCATTACGCCCCCGCCCATCCCGCCATAAGCTTCTGGAATATACAGGCCAAATAGGTCGGCATCGCTCATAACTTTAACTATATCCCAGGGAAACTCTCCGCTTTCATCATACTTTTCAGTAACCGGCGCGATCTTTTCCACCGCTATTTTATGCGCCAGTTCAATTATCATTTTTTGTTCATCAGTTAAAAAGTATTCCATTAGCGCCCCCTGTTTATTAAGTTAATAGATATAGTCATTGGGTTTGGAGGTAGGTTTGGTCTGAGGTCTATGGGTATTTGTTTCAAAACCACAAACTTCAGACTTACATCCATACCTACTTCCACAACTAACAACCTCTTCCCGTATTTACTTGAGTTTCTCCAGTGCTTGCCTGGCAGCTTCCATTTCCGCTTCCTTCTTACTGCCTCCTTCACCATGCCCTAACAAGCGATCTTCCACAAAAACATCTACGGTAAAATATTTATTATGGTCTGGCCCTGATTCTTTATAATTCTTATAGGTAGGTAAGCGACGAAAAAGAGACTGTAGTTTTTCTTGTAAAGTCGTCTTATAATCTACCGTAGTGGGCCGGATCTTGCGAATGACATTATCCTCTTCCAGAAATTTCAGGATAAATTCGGTGATCGACTTAACATTGTTCGTGTCCAGGAACATGCCCCCGACCAGAGCCTCAAAGGCATCAGAGAGAATGCTGGCTTTTTTCCTGCCGCCAGATACTTCTTCTCCCTTGCCTACCAGCAGGTATTCACCCAAGTCTATCGATAGCGCCCAGCGATTCAGTGTTTCCTGGCTGATAATATAGGATTTCAGTTTGGCCAGCTCTCCTTCTTCCAGGTGAGGCAAGGTAAAGAACAAATACTGGCAAACGACCATATTCAGGATGCTATCCCCCAGGAATTCCAACCGTTCATTAGAAAAAAAATGCAAATACTTTTGGTCGGCGCTTAATTCCGGATGCTCATGCACATATGAAGAATGAGTAAGGGCCTGTACTAAAAGGTCCTTATTAATAAAAGGCACTGGTAATAATTTTTCTAGCTCTTCAGGTTTTTTCATATTTCTTCATGATCAGCACCCCGTTATGCCCGCCAAAGCCAAAAGAGTTGCTCAAAGCAACTTTTACTGCCAATGGCCGCGCTTTATTGGGAATATAATCCAAATCGCATTCAGGGTCTGGATTTTCTAAATTTATAGTCGGTGGTACCACATTATGCTGCATCGCCAACAGGCAAACGATCGCTTCGACTGAACCAGCCGCGCCTAATAAATGCCCGGTCATGGATTTAGTGGAACCAACGGCGATCTTATAGGCGTGTTCCCCAAATACTTTTTTGATCGCCTGGGTTTCTATTTTATCTCCCATCGTGGTACTAGTACCGTGAGTGTTGATATAGTCCACATCGCTGGCTTTTAATCCGGAGCGCTGCAAAGCCAAAGTCATTGCTTTTGCCGCGCCTTCTCCAGTCGGCTCCGGCGCACTCATATGATAAGCATCTCCGGTAGCCGCATAGCCGACAATTTCCCCGTAGATATGAGCTCCTCTGGCTTGGGCATGATTCAGCTCTTCCAGGATAATGATGCCTGAGCCTTCTCCCATCACAAAACCATCCCGGTCCTTATCAAATGGACGAGAAGCTTTCTTGGGGTCGTCGTTACGGGTGGACATAGCTTTCATGGAACAGAACCCGCCAAAACCCAGCGGGCTGATCGCTCCTTCACCACCGCCACTGATCATTATATCCGCGTCACCGCGTTTAATTATTTCCGCTGATTCACCGATACAATGCGAGGCCGTGGCACACGCTGTGACAATGGCGAAATTAGGGCCCTTGATCTGATACATAATAGAGATCTGTCCCCCAGCCATATTGGAAATGATCATCGGGATAAGAAAAGGGCTGATCCTGCTAGGACCGCCTTCAATGTATCGCTTCATTTGTGTTTCTATGGTTTGGATACCACCGATGCCGGAACTTACGATCACGCCTATGCGGTCCCTATTTTCTTTGTCCAGCTCTAAACCAGAATCTTTAAGCGCCAGCGTAGTGGCTGCCACTGATACCTGCACAAAACGATCCAGGCGTTTAGACTCTTTTTTGTCCATGTATTGCTGCGGATCAAAGTCCTTCAATTCAGCAGCTATTTTGGAAGTAAAACCGGTAGTATCAAAAGAAGTTATAAGACCTACTCCTGATTCCCCATTACAAAGCGCTTGCCAAACTTCTTCTTTTCCGGCACCCAGCGGAGTTAACCAACCCACTCCGGTCACTACGACTCTTCTATTCATGTAAACCTCTCTCCAGATGACACAATAAACACGGACCCTATGGATAATAGATTATCAAATAAGATCCGTGTTTATAATAGTGCCCTTGCAATTATGCATTTGTATGTGCTTTGATATAATCGATCGCTTGTCCCACTGATTGCAATTTTTCCGCTTCTTCATCAGGGATTTCGATGTCAAATTCTTCTTCGAGCGCCATGACCAGCTCTACCGTATCTAAAGAATCCGCTCCCAGGTCATTGATAAAACTGGCATCATTGGTAACCTCTTCCGGATCTACTCCCAGTTGCTCAATGATGATCTCTTTAACCTTATCCTCAACTGACATTGACTACCTCCCACTTGGTATTTTATTGCTTACATGAAATTCATGACCATTCCGCCATCTACAACTACAACTTGCCCGGTAATATAATCTGAATCCGGTCCAGCCAGAAATAAAACCGCTTTAGCCACATCTTTTACTTCACCCAGTTTGGCCAAAGGAATACGTTTCAGCATTTCCTCTTTTACCGCCTCAGGTAGAACATGGGTCATCGCTGTTTGGATAAACCCAGGAGCAACAGCATTAATATTGACATTACGGGAAGCCAATTCCTTGGCCGCGCTTTTAGTCAATGCTATCACGCCTGCTTTACTGGCAGCATAATTAGCCTGCCCGGCATTGCCGGCGATCCCAATGATAGAAGCAATATTTACGATCTTACCGCTCCTGGCTTTCATCATTGGACGGGTAACCGCTTTTAAACAATTGAAGGTACCTTTCAGGTTAATACTGATCACCAGGTCCCATTCTTCTTCTTTCATGCGTAAAAGCAGGTTATCTCTCGTTATGCCAGCGTTATTTACTAATATATCTATTTTACCGAATTTGTCAAGGATTTTATTAACCATTTCTTCGACCTCGGTACTCTTAGAAACATCAACTTTCAAGGCCATGGTCTTTCGTCCAAGATTGGCCAGCTCCTGAGCAGTTTTTTCCGCCTGTTCAAGATTGACATCCACGACGACAAGATCAGCACCTTCCTGGGCCAGAGTAGTGGCAATTTCTTTACCAATGCCTTGCGCCGATCCGGTTACAATAGCTACTTTACCAGCTAATTTCAAGCTACATCACCTCCTATTCAAAACAATTTCTAAATTCTAATATCTAAATTCTAAACTTTTAATACCTGATTTAAAGCATCCTGTAATGTTTTTTCATTTTCGACGTTGGCACAGGGCATTTTTCGATTTATTCTTTTTAACAACCCGCATAAAGTTTTTCCCGGGCCAGCTTCTATGAATAATTCGGCTCCTTGATCAATAAGCGTTCCAATCGATTCTTTCCACATTACCGGTGAATATATTTGTTTTACCATAGCTTCTTTTGCTGCAGCGGCATTCCGGATAAATTTAGCGTGATAATTAGCAATGACAGGCACTACCGGATCATGCAATCCAAAGGCGCTGAGTTCTTTTGCGAATTGGACACTGGCTTCGCGCATCAAACTAGAGTGAAAAGGGCCAGAGACTTGTAGTTGAATGACTTTCATAGCCCCCGCTTTCTGTGCTTCGGCCATGGCTGTTTGCACAGCTGTTGTTTCACCGGCAATTACCAGTTGTCCCGGACAATTATAATTTACGGCTTCCACCACACCGTTTTTTGTATTTTCACAAATAGCTTTTACTTGGCTATCATCAAGACCGATGACCGCAGCCATGGTGCCGGGATGTTTAGCCGCACCTTCCTGGAGTACCCGGCCCCGTACCTGCACCAGCTTTAATCCTTCTTCAAAACCTATAACGCCACTACTCACTAAGGCGGCATATTCTCCCAAAGAATGTCCAGCTACAAGCTGGAGCTTTATTCCCTGCTCCGCTAACAGCCGGCTTACCACTACACTTAAAGTAAACACAGCCGGCTGTGTATACTGCGTCTGGGTTAAGGTCTCAATCGGGCCTTCAAACATTACTTTGGTCAGGTCATATCCCAAGGTTTTATTGGCCTGGTCAAAGAGTGTCCTGGCCAGCTCATATGTAGCATATAATTCCTGGCCCATCCCTACATACTGCGCTCCCTGACCGGGAAACATAAAAGCAATTTTTTTCATTTTTCTGTTCTTCCTTAGTTTTTAGCTATCAACTGTTTTCATATTCCCCACTTAATTACCGCAGCTCCCCAAGTGAGACCGGCGCCAAAGGCCACTAGTTCCACATAATCACCTTTTTTTATCCGGCCTTCACGGAAAGCTTCATCTAAACCGATAGCAGTTGTCGCGCCAGACATATTACCATATTTCTGGATATTCACAAATATTTTTTCCACCGGCAATTTTAGTCTTTTTGCCGTAGCTTCTATTATCCTGATATTAGCCTGATGAGGTATCAATAATTTTATATCTTCGCATTTCAAATCGGCCATTGCCATGGCTTTTTGGGCAGAATTGATCATGGCGGTTACTGCCAGTTTGAATATTTCATTACCGCTCATTTTAATATAATGATCCTTATTTTTTATTGTTTCACCAGAGGCGGGCAAGCGGGATCCACCTCCTGGCACTTTAAGCAGGTCAGTCGCTGAGCCATCACTGCCTATATATATGGAGATGATGCTGTTTTCATCCTTAGCCGGTTCCAGCACCGCCGCTCCGGCACCATCCCCGAACAGAACGCACGTGCCGCGGTCGCTCCAATCAGTGATCCGTGAAAGCACATCTACAGCTACTATCAGTATTTTTTTATAAGTATTATTTTCGATAAAAGACTTGGCGATATTTAAAGCAAATATATAGCCGCTGCAAGCAGCAGATATGTCAAAGGCCGCCGCATTTTTTGCTCCGATAAGCTGCTGGATAAAGCAGGCTGTAGCCGGTAGCGGCATATCGCCGCTAATAGTAGCGACGATCAAGCAATCTATCTCTTCCGGCAGCGCTTTGGCTTGTTTTAGCGCTCTTCTGGCTGCCTCCGCTCCCAGATCACTGGCTGCTTCTTGCGGCGCAGCCATACGACGTTCCTTGACCCCGGTTCTCGTCGTGATCCACTCATCAGAAGTCTCAACCATTTTTTCCAGGTCAGCATTGGTTAATATTTTTTCCGGCAGATAAGACCCAGTTCCGGTAATAGCCGCTCTAATTATTGCTTCCATTATTACCTTCTTCCCAGTCGTATAATTTGATCTCTTCTTTCAAGTGCTGGTTAACGTTATTTTTCACAGACTCATATGCAACTTTTAAGGCATTTTTAACGGCCTTGGCATTACTGGCGCCATGCCCGATAATGCAAATCCCGTTCAAACCCAGCAAAGGCGCACCGCCATATTCAGCATAATCCAGACGTTTCATTATTTCCTTGAAAGCCGGTTTAATTAAAAGAGCTCCTATTTTACGGATATATTTCTTTTCTATTTCCTCTTTGATCAAATGAAACAGGCTTTCTGAAAGTCCCTCGGCAAATTTCAAAACCACATTACCCACAAAGCCATCACAAACCACGACATCTGCTTTACCTTTAATAATATCACGGCCTTCAATATTCCCGGAGAAATTAAGCGATGTTTTCTTGATCAGGTCAAAAGACATGGAAGTCAATTCATTGCCCTTGGTTTCTTCCTCGCCGATACTTAGCAGCCCGATGCTGGGATTTAGCTTATCCAGTACATACCGGGAATAAATATCACCCATGATCGCAAATTGCAGTAAATGCTTCGGTTTGCAATCTACATTGGCTCCGGCATCGATCAACAGGCAAACCCCGTTCAACGTCGGCAATAAAGTCGCGATCGCCGGCCGGGATACTCCGGCTAAACGCTTTAAATTCATTAAACCGGCAGTCATTACCGCGCCACTATTCCCAGCGGAAACAAAAGCGTCGCCTTTCCCTTCCTTGACCAACCTGGTGCCGACCATGATCGAAGAATTTTGTTTTTGACGGCAAGCTTGCGCCGGGCTTTCATGCATAGCAATGACTTCATTCGCATTGACAATGCTGACCTTGCCAGCCGGCGGTTTATGTTTGGCTAATTCCGTCTCGATCGCTTTCTGCTGGCCGACTAAAATGATCTCAGCGTCTATTTCCGCGCTGGCCTGTAATACTCCTTCTATTTCCACTGCCGGAGCATTATCACTGCCCATCGCGTCCAGAACTAAGCGCATTTTTAGGCCCCTTCTTTAGTAGGCTTAGTTTCTTTTTCCTTTTCTTTGCCTTTTTCTTTCTTGGCCTTGATCTTGATCACTTCAATGCCATTATAGTAGCCGCAATTACCACAAACGCGGTGAGGTAATTTTGGCTCCTTGCATTGCGGGCAGACAGCCAGATTAGGATTCTGTACTTTGCGCCAATGCGCCCGGCGTTTGTCCCGGCGTGAAACAGAATGCCTTCTTTTTGGATTTGCCATTTGTTCCTCCTGTTTTATGTACTTATTTAAACTTTATTTTTATATATATTCTTGTTTAAAGTCAAGTAATAAGGTTTAAGTTTTGGAAGTAGGTTTGGTCCTTATGTCTAAGGGTGTTAGGCTCTAAACCACAAACTTAAGACTTACTTCCATACCTACTTCTACAACCTTCACCTGCTTACTACTGTTCCTCGCTCTTGCTTTTTTCTAAATATTCAGCTATCGCTTCAGCGCTTTTCCGGGCTGCTCCCATAGCAGAGATCACTGTTGCTGATCCAGTAACAATATCTCCTCCGGCAAAAACTCCTTCTTTAGAAGTCTGGCCACTAGCCTCATTGGCTTCAATATAACCCCATTTATTCACTTTCAAATCTGGAGTCGTTGTAGAGATCAAAGGATTGGCCGATGTCCCGATCGCAATGATCACCTGCTCTACATCTAAGATAAACTCACTGCCTTTGATCGGCACTGGCCGGCAACGGCCGCTTTCATCACAGGCACCCAGCTCCATCCGCAGGCATTCCAAACCTTTTACCCAGCCATTGCCGTCATCCAATATCCGGATTGGATTCACCAGGAATTCCATTTGGATCCCCTCTTCAATGGCATTCTCGATCTCTTCCAGCCTGGCTGGCATCTCCTTGCGGGAGCGGCGATAGACATTAAATACTTTTTTCGCTCCCAAGCGCAAGGCGGTGCGAGCTGAGTCCATAGCCACATTACCACCACCTATAACCGCTACTTTTTCAGCTTTTTTGATCGGTGTATCGTAGCCAGGGAAGAGATACGCTTTCATCAGGTTTACCCTAGTCAGGAATTCATTAGCTGAATAGACCCCATTCAGGTTTTCCCCGGGTATTTCCATGAACTTAGGGAAACCCGCGCCGCTGGCAATAAAAATAACCTTATATCCGTCTTTTTTCAGGTCATCGATAGTAAAAGTCCGGCCAATCAACTGGTCAACTCTCAGATCCACGCCCAGCTTCTTAATAGATTCTACTTCCTGTTCAACGATCGCCTTGGGCAAGCGGAATTCGGGAATGCCATATACCAGTACTCCTCCCGGCTTATGCAAGGCTTCAAATATAGTAACCTGGTAACCGATCCTGGCCAAGTCCCCGGCAATAGTCAAGCCAGCAGGTCCTGCTCCTACTACGGCTATTTTTTCTTTTGTCCCCTGGGTTTGTTGGACTGGAGTATCAGCTTGGCCAAAATCTGCCGCAGCCCTTTCCAGCCGGCCGATAGAAACAGGTTCATTTTTAATACCTAAAATACATTTCTTTTCACACTGGTCTTCCTGCGGGCAAACCCGTCCACAGACCCCGGGCAAGCTGTTCTTGGTCTTAATAACCTGTAGAGCTTTATTAAAATCACCGCCCATTATGGCAGCGATAAATGTAGGTATATCGACATTAACCGGACAGCCAGCCACGCATAAAGGCTTTTTACATTTCAAGCACCGTTTTGCTTCGGCTATGGCTTCTTCTTTAGTATATCCCAGTCCTACTTCATTGAAGTTTTTTGAACGTATTTGCGGTTCTTGCTTGGACATTGGGGTTTGTTTTGGATTAATTATGGCCACAGCGGCAATTCTCACATTTCTCCAATGATATTTTCTCCTCTGCTGGGTAGGTTTTTAAACGATGCATTAAAAGATCAAAATTTACCAGGTGACCGTCAAAATCCGGGCCATGGAAACAAGCGAATTTAGTTTCATTGTTCACTTCCACGCGGCAGACACCGCACATACCGGTACCGTCAAGCATGATCGGATTGAGGCTGACCATTGTTTTGATGGCACAGGTTTTAGTTAAATTACTTACTGCTTTCATCATGATCACCGGACCAATAGCAATGACCTGGTCGATCTTTTCTTTTTTCCTGATCATTTCTTCAAGCGGTTTGGTCACCAGTCCCTTTTCCCCGTATGAACCGTCATCCGTTGTCACTATCAGAGTATCGCTGATCGCCCCGATCTCTTTCTCCCAGATAATATAATCCTGGCTGCGACCGCCGATGATCGTGATCACTTTATTGCCGGCTTCTTTAAAAGCCCTGGTGATCGGATACATGGACGCGGTCCCAACCCCGCCACCAACACAAACAACGGTTCCTACTTTAGCGATATGGGTTGGTTGTCCCAAGGGACCGACCACGTTACTAATATTTTCTCCCGGTTTTAGCAAGCCAAGCTCTTTAGTGGTCTTGCCGATCTCCTGGAAAATAATACTGATCGTTCCTTTGTTCCGGTTGAAATCAGCTACCGTCAGTGGTATCCTTTCGCCTGCTTCATTCAGGCGCAGGATCACAAATTGGCCGGGCTGGACTTTAGCGGCAATATCTTTTGCCGCCACTTCAATGAATTTCACGCTTGGCGCCAGTTGGCGCTTGGTTAAGATCTTGTACATGCCTACTCCGTTTTTTCTTTATTTGTTCTATTCATATTTTCCACGATCTTTTTTGTGTCACGCGCAATAATAAGCTCTTCATTGGTAGGGATCACAAAAACATCCATTTTTGATGACCTGGCGGATATTAAAGCTTCCGTACGGTTAGCATTCTTATTTTTAGCGGCATCAAGTTTTATCCCGATGCAATCCAGGCCAGAGCAGGTAATTTCCCTTATTTGGTCCGCATTTTCACCTATCCCGGCTGTAAAAATAAGCGCGTCAGCCCCGTTCATGACGCCGTAATAAGAACAAATATATTTTTTTAACCGATAACAAAAAATATCCACCGCTAGCTTGGCCCGTTCATTACCGGCATTCATCTGTTTCAAGATCTCTCGCATATCATTGGAAATACCACTAATGCCGTCCAAACCGCTGTGTTTGTTCAATAAATTATCTATCTCACTAACCGACAGCCCTTGTTTGGAAGCAATATGAAATATTATAGCCGGGTCGATATCACCGCAACGTGTACCCATTACCAATCCTTCCAACGGAGTAAAGCCCATGGAAGTGTCAACTGATTTTCCTTTATCTATCGCTGAGATGCTGCAGCCATTACCCAGATGGCAGGTGATGACTTTTATCTGGTCAGGCCTGGTCTTCATTAATTTAGCTGCCCGCTCGCTGACATACCGGTGGCTGGTCCCGTGAAATCCATATCGCCTGATATTATGGATCTGGTATTCACTGTAGGGCAAAGCGTATAAATAACTCTGGGCCGGCATTGTCTGGTGAAAAGCCGTGTCAAATACCGCTACTTGCGGTACTCCCGGCAGCAATTCGGCGCAGGCGTTAATACCGCGAAAATTATGCGGATTGTGCAAAGGAGCAAGCTCGATACAATCGTGTATTTTATCTTTTACCTCGGAAGTTATAAAAACACTACTGGCAAATTTTTCTCCGCCATGCACTACCCGGTGACCGACCGCTTTGATCTCCTGCTTATCCTTAATGACCCCATAATCCGTATTGGTCAAGGTACTGATCACCACTTCAATGGCTTTATTATGGTCCGGAATATCGCTCACCACTTTGGCACTCTTGCCATCTTCAAAATAATGGGTAAGCACCGCATGGTTGGTACCAATACGTTCGATCTGCCCTTTAGCCAGTACTTTTTCCGTGGTCATGCTGATAAACTGGTATTTAATACTGGAAGAGCCGCAATTTAACACGAGAATTTTCATTTTCAGTCCTTTACTAAGAAGTCTTTAGGTATTGGGTTAGGAAGTAAGTTTGGTCTGAGGTCTAAGGGTGTTAGGCTCTAAACCACGAACTTCAGACATACTTCCATACCTACTTCTACAACTAACACCTATTCTTATTATTTTTTATATATTTTCTCAGTCCAGGGGAAAATCTCTTCGTGATTAAAGAAAAAAGCTATTTCCCGTTCCGCGGATTTTATGCTGTCTGAACCGTGTACCGCATTATGACGGTTATCGGTCGCATACATTTTCCTGATCGTGGCGTCTTTAGCCTGGGCCGGGTCTGTCGCACCGATAACTTCCCTGGCTTTCTTGATCGCCCCTGCGCCTTCCCAAACAGTTACAATGCAAGGATTACTGGACATAAAAGCGACCAGCGGCTCATAAAATTCTTTACCCTTATGCTCTCCGTAAAAATCTTCGGCACTGGTCCTGGATAATTGCAGCATTTTGCAGGCGACCAGCTGTAAGCCGCACGATTCTAAAGCATTCAGTACTTTTCCTCCGACCCTTTTACTCATGGAATCAGGTTTGACTATGATCAGGGTTCTCTCGGTCATCAACGATACACGCTCCGTCCTTTAGGATCAATACCAACGATCACGGGGAAGTCTTCTATTTCCAGCTTATAGATAGCTTCACAACCTAAGTCTTGATACGCTACCAGGGCCACACTTTTCACCTTTTCTGCCAACAGTGCCCCGCACCCTCCTGGAGCAAGAAAATATACTGCCTGGTAATTTTTAAAAGCTTCCCTGGTCTGGTCTCCCAGCTTGCCTTTGCCAATAACCGCTTTCAGGCCTTTTTTTAAAAGCCCCGGGGTATATTGGTCCATCCGGGTGGATGTAGTTGGTCCGCAGGAACCAATGACCTCGCCTGGTTTCGCCGGCGCCGGCCCGGTATGGTAAATGGTTTGCCCTTTTATATCCAGCGGCAGTTTCTTGGCCATCCTCTGGTGCGCCGCATCCCTGGCTGTATAGACAGTCCCTGTCAGTAAGATCTCATCCCCTGCACGCAAAGAACTTAAAGTCCTGTTATCTAAAGGCAAAGTAACTTTTTTCATAATACCGCCGTTTTTACTCGATGGCACCAACAGCCAATATTTACTGCAACCGGCAGCCCGGCAATATGAGTCGGATAAACTTGCACGTTTACTTTCAGGGCTGTATTTCTCCCGCCCAGGCCAGCCGGCCCGATCTTCAATTTATTAACTGCCAGAAGCAATTTCTTCTCTAAAGCTCTTATGGACTTACCGGCTTTTAGCGGTTTACCTATGCCAAATAAAGCTTCTTTAGCCAGTAATGCGGCTTTATCCAAAGTACCACCTATACCTACGCCTATGATCATCGGCGGACACGGATTAGCGCCTGCTTTTTTCACTGCCTCTGTCACAAACTCTATAACACCGCCAATTCCCGCGCCGGGCCGGAGCATTTTCACTTGCCCCATATTCTCGCTGCCAAAACCTTTCGGGATAACTGACAATTTTAAAGCATTCC
>JAQTQE010000071.1 GCA_028712365.1 bacterium | reverse complement strand
ACGAGGGAATCTGTTGGTTACTGGATGCCGAGCATGTTTGAGCCCAGGGGGCGAGTTGCGGAGGCACCGAGTTGTCAAAAGACCTTTGGCGCAGGATTCGCCAAGGGCGGATATGGAAATCGACACTGGAGCGAACAAATAGTGACAGTTTCCTGATGAATTGCCTTTTCTATTTCTTCTCCTGCTTCACGATCCACTCAACAGCGTCATGCATTCCTTACCTTAACCTTTTACTGTAAATATTGAATGATACACAAATATTTAGGTTGAGGTTATTCTTTATCAGCGGCGCGTTTTTTTACAGCAACCCATATTTTTGTAAGCCCCAGACTATCCGCCCATTGGGAAATATATTCTCTATCTATATTTTCCCCGGTAATCTTAAGAATTGCCGTGATATCACGTAGATGTTT
The DNA here is from genome assembly GCA_028712365.1 of bacterium. Taxonomy (GTDB): domain Bacteria; phylum CAYTYR01; class UBA6262; order UBA6262; family UBA6262; genus UBA6262. The sequence goes on along the minus strand of JAQTQE010000071.1, from coordinate 2,186 downwards.
CTCGGAACCGCCTGCTTTATAATACTCCATCTTTTTAATTATGACATCTTCTGGAGCAGCAAAATTAGCCTGGAAAGATTCCGCTGGTTTTAAGCGGCGCACCCTTTGAAAACGGCTTTTATCGAAAGGTGTATCATGCCTGATGATCACGTCCACCTTTAGTCCTGAAGCCGGATGGATGATATTAAATTGGTGTTTTTTCCTGATCGCTTCTTTGATCATATCCGGATCAATATAAAACTCATTTTTTGGAAAAGAATCAATAAGCACAGGCACATGCGCTTCCCGAATCGCCGCTACAATGTCGATATCGTTAGTAAAGCGAGGCTCTCCATAGGCCATTGCCGCTACTGATCCGGTAACCAGATAAGGAATCTTCAATTGCTCAAAAACTGCCACTACTTTTTGTAATAATTCAAGCGGCCCCATGCGACATCCTCCTTGCTACTTCGTGCTGGAGTTGCGCTTCACTCCATTCCGGATGTGTTTGCCGCAAGTGCGAAGTGAGCAAATCATGCGCTGCCAACCATAATCCAAAGCCAATACTAATTCTTTCCGCCGGGGTTTTGCGCCTTAAAACATCGGCCATTGCGTCTTCAACAACCTCGATTTGCCCCTTATCCAATCTTAATGTCTTAGCCATAATTCACCATATTTCCCATGATTATTTCTTCTCCTGCTTCACGATCCACTCAACAGCATCAAACAGGTCGCTTGCAACGAAATCCGGGCCTTTGCTCCACTGCTCTTTCTCAAACTCATACGCACCCTTGCCATATCCGGTCAGCACCAGTATGCCTTTAGCTCCTACCTGGTGCGCATATTCCACGTCTGAATACTTATCCCCGATAACATAGCTCTTGGTCAGGTCTAGACCGAATTTATCCTTGGCCTGCAGCATCATGCCAGGCTTTGGCTTGCGGCAATTACAATTGTCTTTCGGATGATGCGGGCAATAATAAATGGCGTCAAGATAGGCGCCGTCATTAGCCAGCAAGTCTTCCATCTTCTTATGCACTACGCCGATCATTTCTTCTTTGAAATAGCCCCGTCCTACCCCAGCCTGGTTAGTGACCACGACTGCCCTGATCTTGTTCTTATTTAGCAATTTAACGGCTTTACTGCTTCTTTTGAGCAGGTGGAAGCGGTCCGGGTGATTGATATAGCCGACTTCTTCGCTGATCGTGCCGTCCCGGTCCATGAAGACAGCTACGTCTTTGTAACCTGTTTCGTCTTTAATTTTAGTTCTTTGTCTGATCCACATAACCATCCCCATCATAAAATAGAATATCATAATTACTTCACTGTCGTTATACGTTGTTTCGGTGAATCCGGCTGCCAGGAAACTAACCACGCTCAATAGCCCGCCAGCTACTACAGCCTTCAGGAAAGGTTTATCATTCGGCAGTATCTTCAGCGTCCGGTTCCCTTCCCGGAAAAATACGATCAACACCCAGATAAACATCGCCAGGCCAAGTAAACCTCTTTCGACAGCTATCTGGACAATGTTAGAATGTAATTCATTTTCAACGCCTGCATGCCAGGCTTTGGAGCTTTTGTACTGTAAATATACTTCATGAATATTGCCCAGGCCAATACCGAGCCAGGGATGGTCCTGCACCATATCCCGGCCGCTCTGCCACATCAATATTCGTTCGCGGCTGTCCCCATCAGTGCGCCAATTAATAGCTTTTTCAATACGCACGATGACTGAATTGCGCTTGCCTTGGGTGAGCGCGTTCACCCCGAATAAGAGGACAGGGATAGTGACCAGGACCAGCAATAGGGTGATAATGACTTTTTTAGATGGCCAGAACAATACTAAGCTGAACAAGCCGATCAATGCTCCCAGCCAGGGACCCCGGCTATTGGTAAAAATCAAGCATAGGCTATTGATCAGGATAAAGAGCCAAGCTATTTTTCGTTGACGATTACTTTCGCTAAATATTCCCAGGCAGAACACAAAGGTCAAGGCCATCATGATACATTCGGCAAAAGTCAAAGGATGGCTCCGGGTGGCTATTACCCGGCCATGATCCAGGGCAAGGTTCTGCAATAGACCGGATGGCCAGCTGTGCATAAAGGCATATGGATTCTGTACTATTACCCCATCGATCATATTGATGCCCAGGATATATTGCATGATCCCGTATAAGCTTACCAGCACCGAACCGGCAATGAAGTAA
>JAQTQE010000050.1 GCA_028712365.1 bacterium | reverse complement strand
CCAGAACATACGAATATGGCCCCTATATGGGTGATAACGAAAGAAACAAGCTGTTGCAATTTTTTGCCACGCATAAAGTCGCTGATCAATTAGTGGTAGATTTAAGCGCCAAATCGAGATTTGGTCGCCAGGGTTGGGCGGCCTTCTTAAATGATTGTAAAGGTACGGTCGCTACTGAAGCCGGTTCTTATTACCTGGAGAAAGATGACCATACCATCAACGCGATCGTTGAATATGTCAGGAAAGGGCGGCGGCAGCCGGTCAAAAGAGTAGTGGATTATGACTCCGGTATCCAGGATATGTATGAAAAACTACCGGGATTCTTAAAACCACTGGTCAAGAAGATCATGTACCCAGTCGTTAAAAAACTTTTTAATATCAAGCATCAATACCAGATTTTTGAAAATATAAGTTTTGAAGAGATATATGATAGATTTTATAGTAAATATCCATCGCACCAGCCGCCGGTTTATACCAAGGCTATTTCTTCGCGGCATTTTGATGCCATCGGCACCAAGACCTGCCAGATCATGTTTAAAGGGGAATTCAACGGGATTTTGCAGGCAGACCGGCACTACCTGGCATTAGAACGTGATTTTTCTAATATCGATGACGTTATGAAACGCTTCCTGGATCTTGATTACCGCCGGCAGATGGTGGACCGTACCTATGCCTATGTGCTGTCCGAGCATACGTACAAGAATAGAATGAAGGCTATCGGCAAATTACTTTAATCGTTAAAGGAAACCTAATGTGCGGGATTTGCGGCATATATAATTTCAGTTCACCCGGGCCGGTACTGCCGGAAAACATTGAAAAGATGTGCCAGGCCCTGGTTCATCGGGGCCCGGATGACCGGGGTAGTCATATTTCCGGTCCTATTGGTTTAGGGCACCGGCGGCTTTCGATCATTGATTTGCAAACCGGACAGCAACCTATTTATAATGAAGATAAGTCCGTGGTCGTGATCTTTAACGGTGAGATATATAATTTTCCTGAATTGCGTCAGCAATTATCTGCCAAGGGGCACTGTTTCTATACCCAAACCGACACCGAAGTCGTAGCCCACCTTTATGAAGAATATGGCCGCGATTGCGTGAAACACCTGCGCGGCATGTTCGCTTTCGCGGTGTGGGATGAGAAAAACAGGAAGTTGCTGCTGGCGCGCGACCGGGTCGGCAAGAAACCCCTGGTTTATGCGATCCGCAATGGGGCCTTGGTTTTTGCTTCAGAATTGAAAGCCCTGCTGGCCTGGCCTGGTTTCCAGCCGGGGATCGATCCTGAGGCCATTCATTATTTTATTACGTATCAGTATGTACCTAGCCCCTTGACGATCTTTAAAGAGATACGAAAGCTGCCGCCAGCCAGTATCTTAGAGTGTTCAGCCGACGGGAAAATAGAAATTTACCGGTATTGGGACCTGGATTTCCGGCCTAAAATAAAGGTTAACGAAACAGAAGCAGCTGAACTGGTCAGGGAGAAACTGACCGCGGCAGTCAAAATGCGTTTGCTCAGTGATGTGCCTTTAGGCGCTTTTTTATCCGGTGGGCTGGATTCCTCGATCATTGTCGGTTTAATGAGCTGTTTAAGTTCCCAGCCCGTAAAAACCTTCAGTATCGGGTTTGAAGAAGATGATTTTTCCGAAATCGGTTATGCCTGCCTGGTCGCCAAACATTTTAAAACCCAGCACCAGGAATTTATTGTTAAACCAAATACTATTGAGATATTGCCTAAACTGGTTTGGCATTATAATGAACCTTTTGGCGATTCCAGCGCTTTGCCGTCATATTATGTGGCCAGGGAGACAAAACGCTTTGTGACCGTGGCGCTGAACGGTGATGGCGGGGATGAAAATTTTGCCGGGTATCTGCGCTACCGGGCCAATATGCTGGCCGCGCGACTGGATTTCTTGAAGCCGCTGCTGGCTAATAGCGCGCTGCAAAAAGTGATCGGCAGTTTACCGCACCGTGAACACCAGAAAAACCGGCTGCGGGCTTTCAAGCGTTTCGCTTTGGCCCTGGGAGAAACCCCGGCCCGGCGAAATATCGCCTGGCATTGTATCTTTGACCAGCAGTACCAGTCCCAGCTTTACAGCGATAGTTTTAAACAAACTGTTGCCGCTACAGACAGTTACCAGTATCTGACCGCGGTTTTCAACCAGGCCCGGGCCGGTAATTTCCTGGAGCAGCTGTTATATACCGACATCATGACCTATTTGCCCGAGGACCTGCTGGTCAAAATGGATATTGCCTGCATGGCTAATTCCCTGGAAGCCAGGTCACCGTTCCTGGATCATGAATTCATGGAATTGGCAGCCAGTTTACCGGCTCAAATGAAATTGAAAGGGCAACAGAGTAAATATATTTTAAAGAAGGCTTTTGCCCCGATATTGCCGCCGGAAATATTAAAACGCGGCAAGATGGGTTTTGGCGTACCGATCGAAAAATGGTTCAGGCGGGAATTGAAAGATTACGTGCGTGATATCCTGCTCAGCCAACGCAGCTCGCAGCGTGGTTATTTTCGCCGGGAGTTCGTCGAAAAACTGATCCAGCAGCATGCGGCCGGTAAAATGAACCACGGCTACCGGCTCTGGAGTTTGTTGAACCTGGAACTTTGGCACCGTATTTTTATAGATGGGGAAAAAGTATAATAAACTATAAGGAGACAGTTTAGATGGAATTAAAAGACAAGAAAGTAATAGTAACCGGCGGGGCTGGCTTAGTCGGTTCCCATATTGTCGATGCTTTGGTGCAGGAAGGCGCGGACATAACTGTTTATGATAATTTTGCCAGGGGCAAAAGGGAAAACCTGGAACAGGCTCAGGCCAAAGGGCGGGTCCGGATTGTGGCAGGGGATATCCGGGACCGGGAATTGCTAAAGCAGACATTTGCCGGCGCGGATTATTGTTTCCATGAAGCCGCGGTCTGGCTGAAAGCCTGCCAGGATGAACCGCGCAAAAGCTTGGAAATAAATGTAACCGGCACTTTCAATGTCCTGGAGACGTGCGTGACTGCCGGGATCAAAAAGATCGTCGCTGCCTCTTCTTCCTCTGTTTACGGGGATGGATTATATTTTCCTACTGATGAAAAGCATCCGTTCAATAATGAATTGTTTTACGGCGCCGGGAAAGTTTGCGACGAACAATTTTACCGTGCTTTTAAGAAGAAGTACGGATTGGATTTTGTGGCTTTCCGCTACCTTAATATTTATGGGCCGCGGCAGCCATTTCTGGGTGCTTATACCGATGTGATCATGAATTTCTTCAATAAGCTGGACGCGGGACAACCGCCAATGATCGAAGGGGATGGTTCGCAAACCCTGGACCTGGTCTATGTCGCGGATTGCGCCCGGGCTAACATTATGGCCATGAAAAGCTCGGTCAGCGGCGAATTTTTCAATGTTTCCAGCGGCCGTGAAACAACGTTGAAAGAACTGGCTGATACCTTGATCAAAGTGAGCGGTAAGACTGACATCAAGCCCAACTATGTACCGCGTGACAAAAACTTGGTTTCCCGGCGTTTTGGCTCCGCGGCTAAGGCTAAGGAAATGCTGGGATTTGAAGTGTCCACTCCACTGGCGGTAGGTTTACAACATATTTTAAACTGGCGAGAAGAAGTGAAAAAGAGAAATAAATGAAACTATCGATAATCATCCCGGCTTATAATGAAGAAAACACCATTGTAGAGAGCTATAATGGTCTAACAAGGCAAAGATTTATGGAGATCAATAATTTACCGCGCCTGGAAGCAGACAAGGTCTTTAAGAAAGAAGCCTGGGATTTTATAAAGAATAATCCTAAAACCGTGGTTTGGCTCTGGTATAAAAGATTTTTCCATTTTTGGCGTCTTTATCCGCTGATCGCCACGCCGGCTAATAAAATTGCCGCTTTCCTGACCAGTGGGTCAGTGATCATTCTTGGCTGGCTGGGTTTTATTATTACTATCAGAAATTGGCGTAAAACAATACTGTTCTTATTCCTGCTCGGCACATATACTGTTGTCCATGTAGTTTCCTTGACTAATATCAGGTACCGGGTACCTATTGATACCTTCATGATGGTTTTTGCAGCCTATACTATATGGTGGTTTTATCAATGGATGAGCGGCCGGTATAACCGTCTCAAGGAGGGTGGCCAGAGATGAAAAATATCTTGCAGGTCATCACCAGCCTTAATATTGGCGGGACTGAAAAGTTCCTGCTCAATAGCCTGCGGCATCTTAAAACTGAATATAATTTCGTCGTTGGTTATCTTAAAGAACGCGGCCCCATCGCTGCCGAGATCGAACAGCTGGCGATCCCGGTATTTCCGCTGCGGGGGCGGAAGGATCTGGCTGCTTTTATCCGGCAGCATCCTATGGATATAGTCCATACCCATCTATACCGGGCTAATATAATCGGCCGCCTGGCCGCCCATGACGCGGGAGTCCCGACCATAATTTCCAGCCAGCGTTCTATTGATGATTGGAAAAGTCCATGGCATGTCTGGCTGGACCGCTGGACAGCCAAGTATACAAAAACTATAATTGCTAATTCCCAGTATACCCGTGATCTCTTGACGATACGGGAAAAGATACCGGTTAAAAAAATAAAAGTGATCTACAATGGGATCGAGCCGCAGCCGGAATTCACGGACAAAGAGGTAGCGGAGTTCAGGAAAAAACACGCCTTATCTGATAAGGATGTCCTGGTAGGATGCGTTACCAGGTTCCATCAGGAAAAAGGAGTGCGCTTTATACCGGCTATTGTACAAGCCGTGATCAAGCAACAACCACGGGTCAAGTTCATTTTAGTCGGCGATGGCCCGGAGAAAAATAAAGTAAGCGCGGCAATAGGCCGGTTGAAATTGACTGAGCAGGTCCGTTTTACTGGCTTCTACCCTGCGGCTGAACGGATCACTTCCTTATGCCAGGTATTTTTTCTGGCTTCATTAGAGGAGAGTTTCCCGCAGGCGCTCCTGGAAGCTCTTTCTGCCGGTGTGCCCGCGGTTGGCACTGATGTCGGCGGAGTGAAAGAATTGATTACTCACCGGGAAACTGGTTTATTGGTAAGATCCGCGGATCCGCAAACGCTGGCCGATTGCATTAACTGGCTCCTGGAGCATCCGGCAGAAGCGCAAGCCATGGGAGATAAAGCCAGGATCCTAGTCCGGAATAACTTCCAACTTTCCGCAAAGGTCCAACAGCTAAGGGAAATATATGGGTAAAACGCTTGACACAATAAAAAAATAGTGATATTCTTGTAGTGGATAAAAAGCACGGAGAGGCCTATGAATCAACCAGAAAAGCGCAGGCATAGTCGTTTATCTAAATTCCTTTATGTTCAATATAGCTATTTTACCAAATATAATTATTTAACTAAGATATTTGAAGGCATTATGCAGGATATTGACCAGAACGGATTGAGATTGAGCACCAAAACTTATATCCCTGAAAAAACCAAGGTATCGATGTTATTTTCTCCTTCAGATGCCAGGATCAGAGCTTGCGGTGAAGTAATTTGGGTGCGTAAAGCGAAAAAATTTTTTAAAATAAATGAACATTATAGTATCGGATTAAAATTCACGCAAACCAAAGATACGGATATAGAAAAAATTACCAGGTTATAATATGCGGGGTGGGGTATGTTGAGCCAGCGCCAGGAAAAAAGGACTGCTACCCGTTTTAGGACCAGTCTGCCGGTCCAATATCGCTATTTGACCAAGGTCAATAATGCCTTAACACATGACCTGAGCGAAGGCGGACTAAGCTTTACCACGAATGATTTTATCCCGGTGAATACCCAGTTGTTTGTGGCAATCCTGCCCAAGGATGAGCCTCTACGCGCCGGCGGCACGGTAGTATGGGTACAAAAAATGCCTTATGGCGACCGGTACAATATAGGGATGAAATTTACTGAGATCAATGCTTATAATAAGGCCAGGATCGCTACTTTGGAAGATAAAATGGTCCGGGATGCCTTTTAGAAGTCACGAATACCTCGAATGAAAAGCAGCGAATAACACGAATAATTCAATTCACGGGAAAAGCTCCCGTGCAATTTTTTTAGAAGGTGATCATGAAATTATCACAAGCATTTATACCCACGATGAAAGAAATTCCCAGTGAAGCGCAGATCCCCAGCCATCAATTGATGCTGCGGGCCGGCATGATCAGGAAATTATCCAGCGGCGTGTATGAGTTTCTACCGTTAGGGTATAAAATATTAAAAAAAGTGGAACAGATCATCAGGGAAGAGATGAATAACGCCGGAGCACAGGAATTACTGTTGCCGGCGCTGCATCCTAAGGAATTATGGGAAGAGACCGGCCGCTGGGAGATATACGGCGATGAGATGATGAAAGTCATTGACCGCAATAAGCGCCAATTCGGATTAGGTCCGACTCATGAAGAAGTGATCACGGACCTGGTGCGCAAGGAAGTTAAATCCTACCGGCAATTACCGGTAATATTATACCAGTTCCAGACTAAATTCCGGGATGAGATAAGACCGCGGTTCGGGATCATGCGCGGCCGCGAATTTATCATGAAGGACTGTTATAGTTTTGATAAAGATGAAGCTGGATTAAATATAAACTACCAAAAAATGGTCCAGGCTTACAAAAATATCTTTACCCGCTGTGGTTTTGATTTCCGCATGGTCCAGGCTGATTCTGGGAATATTGGCGGCAATCTTTCACATGAATTCATGGTCCTGGCCAATACCGGAGAAGAAGCTATTCATTATTGCGATGCCTGTCAGGTAACGATGAAAGCTAAGGAACCGGAAGGGGAAGCAGCGACAACCGTGGAAAAGCAGCTTTGTCCTGCCTGCCAAAAAGAAATGAAGTATTCCCGGGTCATTGAGGTTGGCCATACGTTTAACCTGGGAACTAAATACAGTGCAAAGATGCAGGCCACATATTTGGATGAAAAAGGCGAAAGCAAACCTTATATCATGGGTTGTTATGGTATTGGCGTTTCGCGCATTGTGGCCGCGGCCATTGAACAAAGCCATGATAATAATGGCATTATCTGGCCTAAGCAGATCAGCCCTTATCAGGTCATTGTTCTGCCTCTGGATGTGACCAATGAACCGGTGAGGAAAACCGGGGAAGAATTATACGCCCAATTGCTAAGCCAAGGAATTGATGCTTTGATAGATGACCGTGATGAACGGGCAGGGGTCAAGTTTAAGGACGCAGACCTGATCGGTATTCCGGTCAAACTGATCGTCTCGACCAGGGGACTGGCTGAAGGTAAAATAGAGATAAAACTGCGTAAAACCGGCGAAGTCTTCAAACTCAGCGTAGTTGAGGCTTTACCCAAGATCACCGAGTTAATCCAAGCATAGTTCTTAATCGCGCTGCGTCCGCCACGCTTTATTGGCGGATAATCTGTTTTTCGAATCCCTGCCTGACGGCAGGCAGGCGCGAAATCGTCTTTCCTTAAAATAATTCTTGCTATTTTATTCGGAAAATGGTATAAGAAATCATCGAACTCACAGAGAGTGGGAGAATCCCACTCTTTTTGTTTACCGGAACAATACTGGCCATTATTACGCGGTCGGGCAAGGAAGTGTTTATGCCTGAATTTGAAGCTTTGGAAAATATTATCGTGGAAGTCTTGGCTGGATTAGGACTAAAGCTATTCAGTTATACTTTTTCCGGCCATGTGCTGCGGGTAGTTATCGATAAAGAAAGCGGCAATGTCAGTGTCACAGATTGTGAGCAAGCCAGCCGGTCTTTGGAAAAATTATTTGATGAACGGGATATGATCACCCAGCATTATACGCTTGAAGTTTCTTCTCCGGGGCTGGATCGTCCGCTTAAAACCAGGGAAGAATATGCCCGGTTTACCGGCCGCAAAGTTAAAATCATAGTGCATAAGGATGGCCAGCAGCTGGTGGTGATCGGCTGGATAAAAAGTGTGACCCCAGCAGGTTTGGAGCTTGAATTTAAAAGCAAAGCAGCAAGCCTATATAATTGGCCGGATATTTTAAGCGGCAAACTAGAACCCGAACTTAAGTGATTGATTTTGTATTTTTGGCCTGTGAACGCTAAACGCTGATTAATAATTAGGAGGACGCGGGATGTCAAGTGAACTTTTAGATACCCTGGAACAGATTGAACGTGAAAAGAATATTAAAAAAGAAGATTTGATACAGATGGTGGAAGCAGCATTGCTGGCAGCTTTGCGTAAGCACCTGCATTCCAGCCAAAACCTGGCAGTGACCATTAACCGTGAAACCGGGGAGATAGAATCTTTCCAGACAAAGAAAGTAGTGGCAGAGACTAAACGCAGCGATATCGAGATCTCTCTCGGTGACGCCCAGAAGATCAAACCAAAAGCCAAGATCGATGATGATATCATCATCGCCCTGGATACCAGGGAATTCGGCCGTATCGCCGCCCAGACCGCCAAGCAAGTGATCATCCAAAGATTACTGGAAACCGAGCGGGAAAATCTTTTCAATGAATATAAAGTCAAAGAAATGGAACTGATCAACGGGATCGTGCAAAGAGTGACCCCTAAAGGCGTGATCTTTGATTTAGGCAAGATCGAAGCGCACCTGCCGCAGCGTGAGCAGATCAAGGGAGAGTCTTATAGCAGCGGCGAACGGATCAAAGTGATCATCCTGAAAGTTAATAAGACGACTAAGGGTCCCCATGTGGTCGTTTCCCGGACCCATCCCAATTTGATCAAGCGCTTATTTGAACTGGAAGTCCCGGAGATCTATGAGAAGATCGTGGAAATAAAGAATGTCGTGCGCGAACCAGGCCAGCGGGCCAAGATCGCGGTAGCCAGCAATAACGATAAAGTAGATCCTGTCGGTGCTTGTGTTGGCGTTAAAGGATCGCGGATTCGCACCATTATAGATGAACTTAAAGGCGAAAGAATAGATGTCATAATTTTTAACAATGACCCGGCTACTTATATTGCCAAAGCTCTCTCCCCGGCAAAAACCGAAAGCGTGACCGTAGATACCCCGAATAAAAAAGCCGAGGTGATCGTGCCGGATGACCAGTTGTCATTAGCTATCGGTAAAGCCGGGCAAAATGTGCGCTTGGCTGCCAAACTTACCGGCTGGCATATCGATATAAAGAGCCAGTCAGACAAGAAACTCCAGGCCCAGGCCAGTATTGCTGCTGCCGAAGCAGCCGCGGTAGCTTCTCAGGAGGCGGCGGCACCGGAAGAGCAAAACGCGGTTGGAGCTGATAACGGACTGACCCAATTACCGGCAGTGGGTGAAAAACTGCAAACAGAATTGATTAATAAGGGCTTTGATACCCTGGAAAAGATTGCCAATACATCCGCGGAAGACCTGACCCAAGTGCCTGGTATTGGTCCAAAAAAAGCCGAAAAGATAATTGCCGCGGCTAAAGAGATCATTAACGGATAATAAGTAAAGCAATGATATAGTTTATTAATAATGAATAAGATGAGTAATCTGAAGCTGGTTTTTGGCTTAAGATAATCGAAAATCGAAATTAGATCTAAATCGATTTTCGAATTTCGAATCTCGATTGCTCTGATCCGGTGGGGGCTAAGTATGGTCAAAAAAACAACAACTAAAGATGATGAAAAGAAACCTAAGAAAACGATGAAGAAAGTTGAAACGGCGGCGGTTAAGCCAGAAAAGAAAAAGAAAGCGGTAGCCGCAGTCAAGCCTATTGAAAAAGAGATCAAAAAAATAAAGAAGACGGTAAAAAAAGCCGATAAGGATGAAGCAGTACCCAAAGAGAAGAAGAGCGTCAGAACAAAAGCCAAGAAAGAAATCCTGATTACTGAAGAGATTAAATCCTCCCCGGTTCCTCCGGTGCCTCTTAAAACATCATCAACCCCAAAACTGGTAAAGCCTAAAGTTGAAACAAAGCCTCAAGCAGTGCCGCTACCGCCGCCGGAAATACAACCACAACCACAACTACAAAAAGAAGCTCCGGCTGAAATACTCGCATCTGTGCCGGAGACTCCGGCAGTGCCTGTTATCGTGGCTAAAATAAAGCTGAAAATACCGCAAATAGTCACAGTCGGGGAATTGGCGGAAAAACTTAAGATTAAGCCGCCTGAATTGATTAAAAAGCTAATGCAAATAAAGATCCTGGCCACGATCAACCAGCGATTGGAACCGGAAGTAGTGTCGATAATTGCTGAAGATTATGGTTTTGAAGCAGAGATAGTTCCGTTGAAA
>JAQTQE010000013.1:5337-46146 GCA_028712365.1 bacterium | reverse complement strand
GCATTTTAGCCGGTATCCCGTACAATGTGCCTGATTATGCTGTTTGCGTGGAATGTAAATTGAACGAAAATGTGTGTATGTATGACAAAGGGATCACCTGCCTGGGGCCGGTGACCAAAGCCGGCTGTAATTCCTGGTGCATAAATAACGGGAATATCTGTTATGGCTGCCGCGGGATGGTGACTAATCCGGCTAAAAACGGCCAGATAGACATTCTCAAAAAATTTAATATTGCTTTAGACTGGATCATTAATAAATTAGATATGTACAACAAACCGAGGGAATTGGATGAGCGCAAGTAAGAACGTTAAAGTCAATGTTGAATATTTAACCAGGGTGGAAGGCCATGGCAATATCGTGGTCAATGTCAAGGATGGCCGAATGGAAGAATGCCGACTGGATATTGTTGAATCTCCCCGGTTTTTTGAAGGTATGCTGCGTGGCCGGTCAATTTTCGAAGCTCAGCATATTACTTCCCGTATTTGCGGTATTTGCGCCTGCGGTCATACCTTGGCGTCGATCCAGGCGGCCGAAAATGCGCTCGATTTTATTCCTAGTGGACAAACCAAAAAACTGCGTAAGCTTTTGTTACACTTGGAAATGCTTGATAGCCATCTCCTGCATATTTATTTACTGGTAGCCCCTGACCTATTAGGGGTGAAAAGTTTTGTACCCCTGATCGATACTCATAATACGGTAGTGCGACGCGCTCTGCGCATGAAAAAGAACTGCAATGATGTTTGTGATATATTGGTGGGGCGGCATATCCATCCGATCTCTGCGATCGTGGGCGGGTTTACCAAACTACCGCAGCCTAAAGACTTGGAGGCCATGCTGGAGGTACTAAAAGGCCTGCAACCGGATATGGAAGCCACCATCGAATTACTGGGAGCTTTAAAGTTCCCTGAATTTTCCCGGCCGACAGAATATGTAGCCTTGGTCAATGACACCGATGAATATCCGCTTTTGGAAGGCGAGCTGGGGTCTACTGACGGGTTGCGCTTTAATAAAAAAGATTACCGCCAGCTGACCAACGAGTTTGTGGTCACGCACTCTTCAGCTAAACATGCCAAAGCCAGCCGTGATTCATATATGGTCGGCGCCCTGGCCAGGCTAAACTTGAATTATGTTAAACTGCATCCCAAGGCTAAAAAAGCCGCTGAATTCTTGAAGATAAAACCAGGCTGTACCAATTCTTTCTTGAACACTGTGGCGCAAGCCGTGGAATGCGTGCACTGCCTGGAAGATTCTATCGCTATCCTGGAATATTTCAAGGAACACGGGGTAAAACAGGAAGAAGCGATCGTAGTCGGCTTGAATGAAAAAGGCACTATTCCGGTCAAGGCTGGTAATGGTGTCGGCGCGGTAGAAGTACCGCGGGGCATACTTTTCCATAATTATGAAATTGACAATGCCGGCAAGATAGTAAACGCTAATTGCATTATTCCCACAAGCCAAAATTGCAATAATATAGAAAGAGATATGCAGAAACTCGTGCCGGAAATCCTGAATAAGACCGAAGAAGAGATCACCCTCATGATGGAAATGTTGGTCCGCGCTTATGATCCTTGTATTTCCTGCTCTGCACACTTTTTAAATGTCAAATACGTTAACCGCTGAAGTCTGCTCTGCCTTAACGACCATCCCTGGTGTTAATGTCATCATTACTATCGGTAATACTCTCCGTGCTGATGACGGGGTAGGCCCGTATATCGGACTCTTGCTGCAGTCTTCAGATCAGCTTAAGATAGTTAATGCCGGCTATACCCCGGAAAATGTTATTGAGCAGATCATTGACTTGCATCCAGTCAAACTTATTTTTATTGATGCTGCTGATTTCCAGGGGATACCGGGGGATGCACGAGTGATCGACCAGGAGAATATCCCGGAAGCTGCGTTAAGTACTCATGCTATACCGCTAAAAGTAGTATATCATTTATTACTGCATGATACCGGAGCTAAGGCAGTCATGATCGGGATCCAACCAAAAAGCCTGGAACATAAAGAGGAATTGTCCCGGGAAGTAAAAATCACGGCAGATGAGATCGTTAGTTATATTAATAGAAATAGGGTGTAAGTTTTGGAAGTAGGTATGGAAGTAGGTCTGAAGTTTGTAGTTTAGAGCCTAAAATCCATAGACCTTAGACTAAACTTACTTCCTAACCCAAAACCTGTGGACTGAGGTTAGCTGTGCATGAAATGCATTTGGTGAAAGATGTTTTTGCCGATTTGCTTAAATTAGGGGCAGAGCAGAAAGCTGTCAGGATCACCAGGATTTATCTGCGGCTGGGGACTTTTACGGAAATAAACGAAGAAGTCTTGCGGTTCTTTTTCCAGGAGCACGGCAAGGATACTATACTGGCTGGGGCTGAACTGGTAATTGAGCCTAGTGAGACGAGAGAATTGCGGTTAGTGTCTTTCGACTGCGAATGAAGAAGATTCCGCGGATTAGAACAAGTTAAGGATTAATTTATATGTGTTACGCGATACCAGGTAAAGTAGAAGCTATAGACGATAAGTTCGTAACAGTCAATTATTTCGGTGAACGTAAAAAGGCCCTGAATGAACTGGCTGATTTGGCTGTGGGTGACTATATTTATGCCCAGGGCGGTTTTGTTATCGAAAAAATATCACCGCTGGAGGCAGAAGATATACTCGCTACCTGGCGGGAACTGTTCTTTGAACTGCAGGACTTGGATGTCCGGCTTTCCCGGGTAGAGCTGGAAAAGCAAGGGATGGATCAGAAACTGGGTCATATTCTGGATAAAGTGACCGCTGGGAAAGATTTATCCAGGGAAGAATATATATATTTATTGGATTTGGAAGATAATTCTTCCAAACAGTTATTCTACAAAACAGCAAATTTCCTGCGCCAGAGATATCATGGGAATGCCTGCTGTGTCCATGGAATTATTGAAATCTCCAATTATTGCGGCAGTAATTGTGCGTACTGTGGGATCGCGGAGACAGTAAGCGGGTTACAGCGTTACCGCATGTCCCGCCAAGAAATTATTGAGACAGCCGTGGAAGCAGTGGAAAAGTACGGATTTAAAGCTTTAGTATTACAAAGCGGTGAAGACAAGGGCTATACTGCCGGGGAATTGGCAGGTATTATCAAGGAAATAAAAGTACGCGCCGCGGTTTTGCTGTTCATCAGTTTTGGGGAGATGGAAAAGCAAGAACTTCAGGAATTATACAACGCTGGAGCGCGGGGCTTGTTAATGCGTTTTGAAACTTCTAATCCTCAGATTTATCGGCAAATTCATCCCGGCGCTGAATTAAAGGATCGCCTGCAGGTGATCAGGAACGCTGCTGAACTTGGGTATTTGATCGTAACCGGAGGATTGATCGGCTTGCCTGGCCAGACAAGAGATGATATCTTGAACGATATTTATCTGGCTCAGGAACTAAGCTCTGAAATGATCAGTTTCGGACCATGCATCCCTCACCCGCAAACCCCATTGGCCCAATTGCCATTGCCACCGGAAGATAATATTTTAAAAGTCCTGGCTTTGTGTCGTTTTATTGATCCGGAAAAAGCCAATATAGTGGTTACCACTGGCCTGGAAACGATCAGCCCGAATGCACGCCGTAAAGGATTATTGGCTGGGGCGAATTCAGTAATGCTTAATGTTACCCCATTGGAATACAGGAAACTATACTCAATTTATCCTAACCGTGCTCACGAAAGTGAGACTATTGCTAAACAAATAGCCGAAATAGTGTCTCTGTTGAAATCCATTGGCCGTGCGCCAACTGATCTTGGGCGGGTTTAATTTTTTTTGTTTTTAATGTGAATGATTTCACAAAATACTTGACAATGCAATATTATTATGCTACTTTTGTATTGGATATTGTGAAAAAAGGAGCATTAAAGTGATAACCACAAAAAACTGTGTGACTAGGCTTTCCCGGTATAAGAATGCCTTGAACCGGTTTAAATCATTGGGTTTTGTTAAAGTTTTTTCTGATAATCTGGCCGATGCAGTAGGAGTGACTTCCTCGCAAGTGCGCAAAGATTTTTCAATTTTTGGCATTTCCGGTAATAAAAAAGGCGGCTATAAGGTTGATGAATTAGTAGAAAAGATCAATAGCATCCTGGGTAAAGATGAGATCCAAAAAGTAGTGCTGGTCGGGGCTGGTCATATGGGCAAAGCCTTGCTTAAGTATAAAGGATTTGAAAAAGAAGGAATGAAAATAGTGGCCTGTTTTGATATCGATCCGACAAAATTGAATCGAGAAGCAATTATCCCTATTTTACCGGCCAAAGAAATGAAAGATTTTGTGCAAGTCCAACAGATCAAGGTAGGTATTATTGCTGTGCCGGAGGCATCGGCCCAGTCGGCGCTGGATCAAATGCTGGAAGCGGGGATCAAGGGAGTGCTGAATTTTGCTCCGATCACGTTGCGTGGCGCGGAAGATACAGTCGTTAATAATATCAACATAGAACTAGAACTGGAAAATGTGATCTACTACGTCAATGCTTTAGAAAAGGCCAAGCAGACACAATGAAAACCAGGACTTTAAAATCCAAGATCCTCTATTCTTTTCTCAGCGTCATTTTAGTTTTAGGTATTTCTATTTCACTGCTGGGCTATTATGTCATTCAAAAAGATATTATTGAACGGACCCAGCAACAGGTAAAAAACGACCTGCAAGTGGCCCATATGGTCTATGCTGGCGAGCTTGAAAGCATGAAGCAGGCTTTTTCCGTTATCCGGTATATCACCACCCTGGAAGAATTAAAGTCGCGCTTAGGCCTTGATTATCTCTATATTATTAATGCCAATGAAGGGAATAAAGTTCCCAGCGAAATAGCCAGGCAAGCTGCCCTGGGTAAAAGTATTGGCGGCACCAGGGTAATTGAAAAGGATGAATTGTGGAAATTGGCTCCGGCCTTAGTGACAAAATCCCGCATCGATGTCCGTTTTACGGCTAAAGCTAAACCCAGTGATAAAAAAGTTTTGGAACAGGCGTTAGCCCTGGAATACGCCCGGCCGCTTTTAAATGAACAGGGACAGGTCACCAAGATAATCTATGGCGGTAAGATCATAAATGGCGATTTCACCTTAGTGGATAAGATCAGGGATTATGTCTTTGAAAACAGGTTATATGACAGCAAACCTGTCGGGACAGTGACTATTTTCCTGGATGATACCCGGATCGCCACGAATGTGCTGGATAATGAGGGACGACGGGCTATCGGCACCCGGGTTTCGGAAAATGTGTATGAAAATGTCGTGGGCAGTGGCCGGTCCTGGCTGGACCGGGCTTTTGTGGTGACAGACTGGTACCTGACCGCCTATGAACCGATCCGGAACATCGACGGGAAGATCATCGGCATTCTATATGTCGGCATTTTGGAAAAACCATTTAACGATATGCGCCGGAATATCCTGCTGGCTTTCCTGGGTATACTCCTGCTGGGTACGGTCTTGGCGGTTATCCTGTCGGTTATTCTTGATGTTACTATCACTAAACCTTTTACCAGGATGACTGAGGCGACCAGCTCCCTGGCTGCCGGCGACCTGGATCATCGCATTACCGCGGAATCGCAGATCACCGAGTTGGACCAGCTGGCCGAATCATTCAATGAAATGGCTAAGAAATTGCAGGAACGCGACGCTAATCTTAATGAAACCAATGAAAAATTGACCGTTTTAAATAAGAGCTACCTGGATTTGATCGGGTTTGTTTCCCACGAGTTGAAGGGTATCCTTGGTTCTATCGTGATGAATATTTATTCCCTGAAGGAAGGATATCTTGGCGCGCTAAACGAGAAACAGCAGAAAGCCATGAATTCAGCCGCCCGGACCCTGGACCATTTTGAAACTATGGTCAAGAATTACCTGGATCTATCCCGGATCGAAAAAGGGGAGCTGGAAATAAAACCTACCGCGGCTGACCTGGCTGAAGATATTATCAAACCGGCGTTGGCGCATTTTGAAAAACAAATACAGGAAAAGAACCTGCAGGTCACTAGCCTGGTCTTGCCGGGAATTGAATTATCAGGGGATAAGAACCTGCTTTTGATCGTGTGTGACAACCTGCTGGGCAATGCCTGCAAATACAGCCAGCCTGGCGCCAAGATCATTATCGAGGGAATTATTGAACAAGAGCATATTAAGGTCAGTGTATATAATGAAGGGACCCCGATCAAAGAAGAGCAGCAAAAGCAATTATTTAAAAAATTTTCCAGGTTGGAAGGTTCGGAAAAGATCAGGGGTACAGGCATCGGTCTTTATATCACCCGGCAAATTATCGAAAAGCATAATGGCAAGATCTGGGTGGAGGCCAAAGAGCACGGCAATAATTTTATTTTTATTCTAACTCGTAGTTTGGGTTAGTTTTTAAGAACCGAGACATAATAGTCCAATATTTTTCTGTATAAAAAAATGCGAGCATACTCACAGCAGCATGTAAGCAGTTTTTTAAAAAGAAAAATGAAGAATTTTATGTCGAATTCAAAAAGCTAACCCAATTTACGAGTCAAACGAGAGGAGCGGAGTAAATGAGTAATAGCCCGCAACAGGTATTAGCGAAAGCCAGGCAAAACGCCATTCATGGTAATCTCCATAAATGGCTGGCCCCGACCAGGATCAATATCGGCATGTCTACTTGTGAAATTGCCGCTGGTTCGAAAGTGGTTTGGCAGGTAATGGAGGAGGAGATCAAGAAACGCAAGTTGACTGATATCCATCTCGGACGTAAAGGCTGCGTTGGACGGTGTCATTTGGAGCCGACGGTGGAAGTGTACCAGGCTGGCAAAGCGCCTTTTAAGTATGAAAATGTTGACGCGGCTAAAGCCAGGAAAATAATTATCGACCACCTGGTCAAGAAGAATATGCCCTGCCCCAGCAAGAAGACTGGTAAAAAGCTGGTCAGTAAAGATACTTTGACCGATAAGTCCCATTTTATTTTCAGCGACATAGATTATTTTAATAAACAAAAACGGATGGCCCTGCGTAATTGCGGGGTGATCGATCCGGAGAATATAGATGATTATCTCGCGATCAGGGGTTATGAAGCCTTAGCCAAAGTTTTAGGCGAATATACTCCGGACCGGGTGATCGAAGAAGTGATTAAATCTGGTTTGCGCGGCCGGGGCGGCGGCGGGTTCCCAACCGGCACTAAATGGCGTTTTGTCGCTGACCAGAAAGCCGGTAAAAAATATTTGATCTGCAACGCGGATGAGGGCGATCCCGGGGCGTTTATGGATCGCAGCGTGATCGAGGGTGATCCGTTTTCCGTCCTGGAGGCTATGGCCATCGGCGGCTATGCTGTTGGCGCTGACCAGGGGATCGTGTATATCCGCGCTGAATATCCCTTGGCTGTGGAGCGGCTGAAGATCGCTATTAAACAGGCCAAGAAATTGAACCTGCTGGGAAAGAATATTTTAGGAACTGATTTTTCTTTTGATATTAATATCGTGCTTGGCGCTGGGGCTTTTGTCTGCGGTGAAGAGACGGCTCTGATCAATTCCATCCAGGGTGAACGCGGCATGCCCAAAGTGAAACCGCCGTTCCCGTCCACCAGCGGTTTGTGGGGGCAGCCTACCCTGATCAATAATGTGGAGACTTGGGCCAATATTCCGGTAATCGTCCTTGATGGATATGAGCACTTTGCCAGTATCGGCACAGAGAAAAGCAAGGGGACTAAAGTATTTGCCCTGGCCGGCAAGGTGAAAAATACCGGCCTGGTGGAAGTCCCTATGGGCACCACCTTGGGAGAAGTGATCTTTGATATCGGCGGTGGTATTAAAGAAGGACGCAAATTCAAGACCGCCCAGACCGGCGGCCCGTCAGGCGGCTGCCTGCCGGTACAATACCTGAATACGCCTATCGATTATGATTCTTTAGCCAGTGCCGGGTCCATCATGGGCTCTGGCGGCTTGATCGTCATGGATGAAAAAGATTGTATGGTGGATGTCGCTAAATTTTTTCTGGAATTCACCCAGGATGAATCTTGCGGCAAATGTACTCCCTGCCGGGAAGGTACCAAGCGGATGCTGGAGATCCTGAACCGCATTACCAGTGGCCAGGGGGAGTTAAGCGATATCGATAAACTGGAAAGCCTGGGAGAAACCATCAAGAAGACAGCTCTCTGCGGTTTAGGGCAGACAGCTCCCAATCCGGTACTGTCAACTCTGCGTTTTTTCCGCGCTGAATATGAAGCGCATATTAAAGAAAGAAGGTGCCCGTCGGCGGTTTGCGCTGATCTATTCGTCTCTCCCTGCCAGCATACTTGCCCGGCGCACATTGACATTCCTGGCTTTATCAGCCTGATCAAGGAAGGAAAATTCAAGGAAAGCGCGGAAATGATCTTACAGCGTAATCCGTTCCCTTCTATTTGCGGTCGGGTTTGCCATCACCCGTGCGAATCAAATTGCCGGCGCGGAAAAATAGAAGAACCGGTAGCGATCATGCTGTTGAAACGCTTTGCGGCTGATTATACGGTCAGTGATAATGTAAAAATTGAGAAATATACGGGTAAGCAGTTAAAAGAGAAAGTAGCTGTGATCGGTAGCGGGCCAGCTGGCCTATCCTGCGCTTACCAGCTAGCTAAACGTGGCTATCAGGTAACAGTATTTGAAGCAGACCGGAAACCGGGCGGTATGCTGACCCTGGGTATCCCTGAATACCGGTTACCCAAAGAAGTGGTGAAGCGGGAGATCAAACGGATCACGGACCTGGGAGTGAAGATCAAAACTAATACTGCTCTCGGTAAAGAGATATCATTAAAAAAACTTAAGGATCAGGGTTTTAAAGTTGTCTATCTGGCCATCGGGGCTTGGAAAGAAGCAGCTTTAGGTATCCCGGGTACTGAACTGGTTGGTTTCCTGGGTTCCTTGAATTTCCTGAAGGATTACAATTCCGAACGGATCAAGAAAATGCACGGCGCCTATGCCTTGATGAAAGGTAAAAGCAAGATCGTATTTACCGGCAAGAAAGTCGCGGTCATCGGCGGCGGGAACGCGGCTATGGACGTAGCCAGGACCTGCCGGCGCTTGGGGGCGGATGAAGTGCATGTTATTTACCGCCGGACCAAAGATGCTATGCCGGCTATTCCGGAAGAAGTGGAAGAAGCGGAAAAGGAAGGGGTTAAATTCCATTTCCTGCTCATTCCTACAACGATCAAAGGCCAAGACAACCAGGTTGTTTCCCTGGAATGCGCTTATACCCGGCCAGGCGAATTTGACTTGAGCGGCAGGCGGAAACCATTAGCTACAGAAGAAGTCTTTAGCCTGCCAGTGGATATAGTGATCAGCGCGATCGGCGGTAAACCTGATATACCTGAAGCAGTAAAAAAAGAATTAGGAATAAAAGACACTGGAGCGTTGAGCGTGGACCGGGAAACCCTGGCCACTAATGTGCCGGGAGTTTTTGCCGGCGGCGATCTGGTGAGCGGCGGAGCCACGGTCATAGAAGCTATCGCTGACGGTGAAAAAGCGGCTATCTCCATTGAGCGCTCTTTTAAAGGCGAGGACTTGCGAAAAAACAGGTATGTTATCAAAGGACAACGCAGAATAGTAAGTGATTTTGATCCCAGCGCCGAGATCAAGGAGAAAAATCGGCCGCAGCAAGCCAAGGTTAGCATGGTAAAGCGGCTGCAGGCTTTTACTGAAGTTGAATTGGGGTATTCTAAAAAGCAGGCTCTAGAAGAAGCTAACCGTTGTTTGCGCTGTGACCGCAAGGAAGAGGAGTGTAAACCATGACTAAACAAATAACTTTAACGATAGATGGGCAAAAAGTAACCGTGCCTGCCGGTACGACGATCATGCAGGCAGCTGATAATATTGGTTTGCATATCCCGCGGCTCTGTTTTCACCAGAAGCTATCCAGTATCGGGGCTTGCCGCGTCTGCGTAGTAGAAGTAGCGGGAATGAAAAATTTCGCTCCTTCTTGCTGTACCGCGGCTACCGACGGTATGGTCGTTAAAACTAATTCCCAGGCTGTGCGCAAGGCCCGCCGGGACATAGTGGAACTGATCCTGGATAACCATCCCCGCGATTGCCAGATCTGTGAACGCAACAATAATTGTGACTTGCAGGAACTGGCTAATACCCTGGGCATACGGGAATTCACGTATGAGGGAGAACGCAAGCGTTATGCTGTTGACCAGTCTGCGGGTATCACCCGGGATCCGGAGAAATGTATTACCTGCGGGAAATGCGTACGGGTATGTTCGGAAATACAGGGAGTAAATGCCTTGTCATATGCTTATCGTGGCTTCCGGACCACGGTCTTACCGGCATTTAATATGCCGATCAAGGACAGTGTCTGCATTAATTGCGGCCAATGCACTTTATTTTGTCCCACGGCGGCGATCACCGAGACCGATGCCACGGCAGATGTATGGCGCAATTTAAATGATCCGGCCAAAACTGTGATCGTCCAAATAGCTCCGGCGGTCAGGGTGGCGTTGGGTGAGGGTTTTGGTTTTGAGCCTGGGGTAGACAAAACATATGAAGCAGTAACAGCTTTACGCTTAATGGGTTTCAAAGTAGTATTTGATACGCAGTTCTCGGCTGACCTGACCATTATGGAAGAAGGGCATGAACTCATTCACCGGCTGAAGAACAACGGGAAATTGCCCATGATCACTTCCTGCAGTCCGGGTTGGATCAAGTTCTGCGAACATTTCCATCCTGAGTTCCTGGGAAACCTGTCTACCTGCAAATCGCCGCAACAAATGATGGGCGCGCTGATAAAAACCTATTATGCCCGGAAAATGAAGATCGATCCGGCAAATATATATAGTGTCAGTATCATGCCGTGTACCGCGAAGAAGTTTGAAGCCAGTAGACCAGAGATGAATGCCAGCGGGTACCAGGATGTAGACGCGGTGCTTACTACCCGGGAATTGATTAAAATGATCAAACAGGCCGGGATCAAATTCAATGAATTGAAAGGGTCTGAATTTGATAATCCCATGGGAGAATCAACTGGCGCAGCCACGATCTTTGGCGTCAGCGGCGGAGTGATGGAAGCGGCCCTGAGAACCGCGTATGAAGTGATCACCGGCCAGGCTTTGCCGTCTATTGATTTTAAAGCGGTCCGCGGTTTCGACGGTATTAAAGAAGCCAGTGTGGATATCGCCGGTACAGTAATTAAAGTGGCGGTTATATACGGCATGGCCAATGTTCATAAAGTCTTCACGGAAATGGAGCAGGGGAAACGGTCGTATCATTTTATCGAAGTAATGACTTGTCCCGGCGGGTGTATGGGTGGTGGCGGGCAACCTTACCTGCCGAACCAGGCCGAAGCACTGGATAAGGCCTGGTACGAAAAACGGGCCCAGGGTTTATATAAGATAGACGAACTTAAAAAGATCCGTAAATCCCATGAGAATCCGCAGATCAAGCAAATTTACCAGGAATTCCTGAAACAACCATTGGGTGAAGTGTCCCATCATTTACTGCATACCCATTACCATTACCGGTTGCCTAAAGGAATAGCTTCTAAGGTAAAAGATACAGTTAGTATTTGATTTAGCAAGATTATCAAGGTACCAGGTTATCAGGTAGGGGGAATCAAATTATACCCCCATGATTTCTATCGAAATCAATACAGGGAGTACAAGTCAGATTATCAGGCAAAACATGGAGGGATTTGTGATACCAGCTAAAACTAAACCAATATCTAAAGAAACACAGTCAAAACTGAAAAAAGTAGGTGAGTATTTAGAAACCAGCCCGCGGTTGAAAGACCAGCAAGGCCAGCTGATGGGCGCGTTGCATTACGTGCAAACCCTGTTCGGCTACCTGCCGCAGGAAGCCATGGAGTATATTTCTGAAAAACTTAGTATCCCGACGGCCCATATTTACGGTATGGCCACGTTCTATAATTATTTTTCGCTCCAACCAAAAGCCAAATACCAGATCTATCTCTGCAAAGGCACTGCCTGTTATGTCGCCGGCGGCGCCAGGATCCAGGAACGGCTGAAAGAAGAACTGAAGATCGGTCTCGGGGAAACAACACCGGATGGGATGTTCGGCTGGAACATCACCCGGTGCTTAGGTTGCTGCGGTCTTTCACCGGTTATGCAGGTAAATGAGGATATCTATGTGCGCATGGTCCCGGAGAAGATACCGGCGATCTTGGAAAAGTATCGCCGCCAGGATAAAAAAGCGGCTAAAGTGAAAGAAGCCGGGATCGGAGCTTTTGATCATCCGGGGAAGTAGCAGATAGTTTCAGCCAGAGGCTGATCCGCCTTTGGCGGAGATAAGTTGATAAAAAAAACGATTGAACTGGGATAAGACAATGGCCGGTCAGGAAAGTAATAAAAAAGAGATCAAGAGAATACTAATTATTGATGATGATGCGGATTTTAACGAAGCCTGCCGGAATATGCTGGAAGCGGTGGACTATGAAGTGGGCGTGGAGAATAAACACGAGCATGCTTACCAAGCCATTGTCGAGTTCAAGCCTGAGTTGATCCTGCTGGATGTGTTAATGGATAATAAACTGGCCGGCTTTGAGATCGCGGAAACCATGGCCAAGGATATAAAGTTTAAAGAAGTGCCGATTATTCTTCTGACCGGCTACTTTATGCGGACCGGGTTGCGCGATCTCCAGAATGAGATGATGACCAAATGGGAAAATATAAAATTTGTGCTGGATAAGCCGGTAAAACCGGCTACCCTGCTGGCAACGATTAAACGTTGCTCCTGACCCGCCAAAGTTCGTTGGCGGGCGCTCAAAGATCTAAAATTTCGCTACAGAAGCAATTCTTCAGACGCAACGGAAAGGTAAGTGCCTAATGAAATATATTGATGAGTTGAAAATTGAATCGCTTTTAAGGGACGCTAAAAATGTGCCGGTGGCTGAACTGGACCGGATCCTGGGAAAAAGCAAATCATTGCAACGGCTATCCTTAAGCGAAACAGCCGCGTTGCTGGCGGTAGAAGACCCGCTTTTTATCAAGAAGATATTTGCGGCCGCAGCTTATGTCAAAGAGCATATTTATGGTAGCCGGATAGTGTTGTTCGCGCCATTGTATATCAGTAATATCTGCGCCAATTGCTGCGCCTATTGCGCGTTTAATGCCAAGAATAAAAAGATCGAGCGTAAAGCCTTGACGGTGGATGAGATCAAAGAACAAGTGACGTTGTTATTAAAACACGGGCATAAGCGCATCCTGCTGGTAGCCGGGGAAGCCGCGCCGGCCGGCAAGACTAATATTGAATATTATGTCGAATCGATCAAGGCGGTCTACGCGGTTAATGTCGGGAAGAACCGGATCAAAAGAGTGAACATAAATTGCGCGCCCTTGAGTGTTGGAGAATTCAAGCAGCTCAAAGCCGCCGGCATCGGGACTTTCCAGATCTTCCAGGAAACTTATCATGAAAAGAGTTATCGCCAAGTGCACCTGAGCGGGCCGAAAACCGACCCGGATAACCGTATTGACGCTGTTGACCGGGCTTTTACCGCTGGTATTGATGATGTCGGTATCGGGGTCCTTTATGGTATCTACGACTACCGGTTCGAAACCTTGGCGATGTTAATGCATATCGAGCATCTGGAAGAAAAGTTCAAAGTCGGTCCGCACACTATTTCCGTGCCCAGGATCGAGCCGGCACTGGGATCTGAATTCAGCGAAAATGTCCCGCACCGGGTTACAGACAATGAATTTAAGAAATTGATCGCGGTCCTGCGCTTGGCGGTTCCTTATACCGGGATCATTCTCTCCACCAGGGAAACACCGGAGATGCGTGATGAATTGTTTAATTTGGGCGTGTCGCAGATCAGCGCCGCTTCCCGGACCTCTCCCGGCGGGTATGAAGAAACCCAGGGGAAGTTGCCTAAGGATTCGCAGTTTATTTTGAATGATAACCGTTCACTGGATGAGGTTATCGGTTCATTGATCAATAAAAAATTCATCCCCAGTTTTTGCGCTGCCTGCTATCGCTCGGCGCGGACCGGGGAAACTTTCATGAACCTGGCTAAACCTGGCACGATCAAAGGTAAGTGCAGTGTCAATGCCCTGATCACCTTGAAAGAATATCTCGATGATTTTGCTTCACCGGAAGTCAAGAAAGCAGGATATAAATTGATCGAGGAATGCCGCCAGCAGTTGGATGAAAAAACTCGGGCCGAGTTGGTTAAATTTTTTGACGATATTAATCAGGGTATCAGGGATGAGTACGTTTAAGATCAAGGATGTATTAACGCGGGTATATAACTCTAAGAGACCGGCGGTGGCAGACTTGGAATTACTGCTGTCGTTGGCAACAGAACCTGAAACCAGGATCTTGTACGCCTATGCCGACCGGGTGAGAAAGAAGTTCGCCGGCAACGGTATCCTGCTGCGCGGTATTATTGAATTTGATAATAATTGCCGGAATAATTGTCTATATTGCGGATTGAACCGTCAGAATAAGCATATTAAAAGATATCGCCTGACCCAGTCCCAGGTGCTCGATAGCGTTGCCCGTATGGCGGCACAGGGGATCAAGACCGTGGTCCTGCAATCAGGTGAAGCCAGTGACCTGGACGCAGAGTGGCTGGCCATAGTGATCAGGGAGATCAAACAGCGCCATCACCTGGCAGTGACCCTCTCGGTCGGGGAACAGGACTTAAAAACTTATCGCCTTTGGCGTGAAGCCGGGGCTGACCGGTATTTATTGAAAATAGAGACTACTGACCGGGAAATTTACCAGGCCATGCATCCGGAAATGGATTATGACCGCCGGGTGACCTGTCTGCGTAATTTGAAAAAACTTGGTTACCAGGTCGGGTCTGGCATCATCATTGGCTTGCGGGGACAGACCAGGAGCAGTATTGCCCGGGATATTTTGTTCTTTCAACGGCATGGATTTGATATGATCGGTATTGGGCCATTTATTCCCCATTACCAGACCAGGCTGGCCAAGGATAAAAAAGGTGAAGCATTGTTGACTTTAAATGCCCTGGCTCTAACCAGGATCGTGACCCGCTTTAGTCATTTGCCAGCCACTACTGCCCTGGGCAGTATGGAGCAGGATTACCGGCGCGAAGGTTTGCAGGCCGGGGCTAATGTCCTGATGCCGAACTTCACGCCCCAGCCGTACCGGCGCTATTATGAGCTTTATCCAGGCAAAAGATGCGTGAATGAAGCGGTTGGCGCTTGCGTGCCGTGCCTGGCCGGATTAGTTGCCTCTATTAAGCGTCACCTGGATTTTTCTTACGGGCATACCTTAATGCGCTGACGCGATTTAAATTCGTGGGAAACAAAGATAAGAATTAAATTTGGAAAAGGAGGAAAAACATGGCGAAAAAAGTGCTTATCATCGATGACGACGCAGAGTACCGCGAAGCTACTACCACTTTACTGGAAGCCAAAGGATACGAAGTGATCACGGCTGAGAATGGGGAACAAGGATTTGAAAAAGCTAAAAGCCAGGTGCCGGATATTATCCTGTTGGACGTAATGATGACCCATAAGTCAGAAGGATTCGATCTGGCGCGCAACCTGAAACAGGAAAATATAACCAAAAATGTCCCGGTGATCATTGTTTCCGGCGTGCGCAAAGAAATGAACCTGCCGTTTGGCTTTGAACCGGACCAGGACTGGCTACCAGTGAAAACCGTGCTGGAAAAACCGATCAAACCGGATACTTTGCTAAAAGCAATTACCGAAAATCTTAAATAGTCTTTTTATGGAGTGTGTAATGACAGAACCTAAGTTAAGCGAAGATATAAAAAAAGTAGTGGAAAAATGGCGCAATAAAAAAGGCAGTCTGGTCATGATCCTGCATGAGATCCAGAATGCTTATGGTTACGTGCCCAGGGAAACTTCTCTGGAATTGTCCAAGTACCTGGATGTTCCCTTGGCCAGGATCTATGAAGTGATCACGTTCTATAATTATTTTAAACTGGAAAAACCCGGCAAGCACCGCATTGCGGTATGTATGGGTACAGCCTGTTACCTGAAAGGCGCCCCGGTCATCCTGCAGGAACTTAAGGAATTGCTGGATGTAGAAGAAGGACATAATACGAAAGACGGGTTATTCGCTTTGGATGTGGTCCGTTGTCTGGGGTGCTGCGGTTTAGCCCCGGTCATGATGATCGATGATAAAGTTTATGGTAAGGTCAAGAAGGAAGAGATCATGAATATTCTGTCTGAATATGGGAAAGAGGAATAAAAGATGATTAAATTAACCAAAGAGAACTTCGACCAGCATAAAACAGGAATTCCCGCTGTTGGTAAAAACTGGATCAAAGTCGGTATGAGCACTTGCGGGATCGCTGCTGGCGCTGACGAAGTCTATAAGACTTTCGTAGAAGAAGCCAAGAAGAAAAACCTGACCGTAGATATTAAAAAATGCGGCTGTCTCGGTATGTGTTATGCCGAGCCGTTGGTGGAAGTTCATGTCGAAGGAGTGCCGCAGGTGATCTATGGCAAAGTAAATAAAGACATAGCGATAAAAATACTGGAAAAACATGTTGGCACAAAAATGCTGGTAAATGACTATATTTTTGATTTGTCGTTAACAATGAAAAAGGTAGGAAAATAATGGATAAAAAGATCGTACTGCTTAAAGACACAAGTATCGGCGCTGCCGATAAAACTAAAGAATATTACAGCCTGATCCTGAACTTGCTGCGCGACCAGAATTTGCAGGATAGCGTGCAGGTGGTCAGAGTGGCTGATATCGGTTTTTATGACCAGGGTTTGGTATTAAAGATCCTGCCCGGGCAGGTGACCTACGGCCGGGTCCAGGAAAGCGACCTTCTGCCTGTCATTACAGAGACTATCCAGGGCAATAAGGTCCTGGACCGTTTGGCTCTCGAGCCCAATGAAAAACAACTGCGCATTGTCTTGCGCAATTGCGGCCAGATCGATCCGGAGAATTTTGATGATTATATCGCCGCGGATGGATATGCAGCCTTAAAAAAGGTGATCACTGAATATAAGCCTGAACAGGTGATCGAACAATTGAAAGCCAGCGGTTTACGCGGCCGCGGCGGGGCCGGTTATCCGACCTGGATGAAGTGGAATTTCGCCCGGCAGGTAAAAGCGGAGCAGAAATATATAGTATGTAACGGGGATGAAGGCGATCCCGGGGCATATATGGATCGTAGCGTCCTGGAAGGTGATCCGCACTCAGTGATCGAAGGGATGATGATCGGCGCTTATGCTATCGGCGCCAGCCAGGGCTATTTCTATATCCGGGCCGAATACCCGCTAGCTGTGGAACGGATCCAAAAAGCCATTGCCCAGGCCTATGAATATGGGCTACTCGGCAAAAATATACTCGGTACGGATTTTTCTTTTGATGTGGAAATCAGGTTGGGAGCCGGAGCTTTTGTGTGCGGCGAAGAAACCGCCTTGCTGGCTTCTATTGAAGGCAAACGCGGGACACCTCAGCCGCGGCCGCCATATCCGTCGATCAAGGGCTTATGGGGCAAGCCTACGGTAATTAATAATGTCGAGACATTAGCTAATATTCCGGTGATCCTGTTAAAAGGCGGAGCCTGGTTCGGTAAGATCGGGACAGAAAAGTCCAAAGGAACAAAAGTTTTTGCCTTGACCGGCAAGATCAAAAATTCCGGCTTGATCGAAGTCCCTATGGGTACTACTATCCGGGATATTGTTTATCATATTGGCGGCGGCATGTTAGCAAGCAAAGGGATCAAGGCGGTGCAAACCGGCGGACCGTCAGGTGGCGTGATTCCCAAAGAATTCCTGGACGAACCAGTTGATTATGAAAATCTCCAGAAGCTTGGATCGATCATGGGCTCCGGCGGTATGATCGTCATGGATGAGGATGATTGCCTGGTGGACATCGCTAAATTCTATCTGAAATTCTGTGTCGAAGAATCCTGCGGCAAGTGCGCGCCTTGCCGTATCGGCGGATTCCAGATGTTAAGCCTGCTGGAAAATATCACCAGCGGCAAGGGCACTGCCAGTGATCTGGCCAAGATGAGGAGAATAGCCCTGGCGATGCAAAAAGCTTCTTTATGCGGTTTAGGACAAACCGCGTCTAATCCGGTACTATCCACGTTGAAATATTTCGCGGCTGAATATAAGAGCCATATTGAAGATAAAAAATGTGTCGCCGGCAAATGTCGTTATCTGTTGAATTATCAGATCATCCCGGAGAAATGCAAGAAATGCGGTTTGTGCCTCACTAATTGCGTGTTCGGTGCGATTACCGGTAACCGGGAACAAGGCTATATATTGGATCCGGCTAAGTGTACTAAATGCGGACGTTGTTATGAAGTTTGCAAATTTAAAGCAATTAATAAAGGATAAATAGATGAAAAAAATCGTGAAAGCTAAAATTAATGGAATTTTGATCCGGGCAGAAGAAGGGACTACTATCCTGGAAGCGGCCAAAAAAGTGCAAGTAAAGATCCCGACCTTATGCAAGCATCCCGACCTGAAACCCTCGGCCAGCTGCGGTTTGTGCATCGTCAGGATAAAAGGGTCGAACAAGATGTTGCGGGCCTGTTGTACGCCGCTGGATGAGGGCATGGATATTATAACTCATGATCCGGAGATAGTCGACATCCGCCGGACCGTGCTGGAACTGATACTTTCCAATCACCCTAATGATTGCCTGAAATGCGACCGTAATAATGATTGTGAACTGCAAAAGTTAGTCGCGGATTTCGGCATCAGGCAAAGTCCTTTTACCCAGGTTTTGCGGGACTTACCGATCGATAATTCTACGAAAGCGGTGGAATTGGAACCGCAAAAATGTATTCTTTGCGGACGATGTGTCGATGTTTGCCAGAACGGGCAGGATGTTTGGGCTTTATCCTTCCTGGAACGTGGTATGCAGACCAGGATCTCTCCGGCTGGGGATATATTATTGGCTGATTCTCCCTGTGTCCGATGCGGACAATGCTCAGCTCACTGTCCGACCGGCGCGATCGTGGAGCAGGATGATATTGGTAAAGTTTGGGAAGCGCTGCTTGACCCGGAGAAGTATTGCGTAGTGCAGATCGCCCCGGCTGTGCGGGCCTCTATCGGCGAGGCTTTTGGCCTGACCGGTAAAAATATGACCAAACAATTATATGCCTTGCTCCGCAGGTTAGGGTTCAAAGCCGTCTTCGATACTAATTTCGCGGCTGATGTCACGATCATGGAAGAAGCCAGCGAATTTGAGGAAAGGCTGATCAAAGGAACTAAACCTTTGCCCCTGATCACTTCCTGTTGCCCGGCCTGGGTTGATTTTATGGAGAAATTTCATAGTGATATGATCGAGCATTTTTCTTCGTGTAAATCACCGCACGAGATCCTGGGCGTGTTATCCAAAACTTATTATGCCCAAAAAAACAGTATTGATCCGGCTAAGATCACGATGGTTTCCATCATGCCGTGCACGGCTAAGAAATATGAAATTACCCGCAGTAATGAGATGTCTGCTTCTGGTTTTCAGGATATCGATATTGTCTTGTCCACCCGGGAATTAGCCAGGATGATCAAACAGGCGGGTATTGATTTCCTGAGCCTGCCGGATGAAGAAGCTGACAGCATGCTGGGAGAATATGCCGGCGCTGGTGTTATTTTTGGCGCGACCGGCGGCGTCATGGAAGCAGCTTTGCGTACCGCTTATTATTTTGTCACCGGTACTGAACTCGGCAAGGTTGAATTTGAGAGTGTCCGTGGTTTAAAAGGGGTTAAGGAAACAGAAATAGAGGTAGCCGGCAAGAAGATCAGGATCGCTATTGCCCATGGTTTGGAAAATGTCGAACAAGTGTTAACAAAAGTAAGGGAAGCCAAGAATAATAACCAGGAATTGCCATATCATTTTATCGAGGTAATGGCTTGCCCCGGCGGGTGTGTGGGCGGCGGCGGGCAGCCGTATATGGTCACTGATGAGTTACGCCTGAAACGGGCTAAAGTCCTGTATCAGGATGACACTAATAAGCAGATCCGTTGTTCGCACCAGAATCCTTATGTCAAACGGTTGTATACGGAATTCCTGGAAAAACCGCTTGGTCCGAAATCAGAAAAACTATTGCATACCAAATATAACTCCCGGCCGATTTATAAACGGTAGTATGGCCGACAGGAGCAAGAATGGAATTCAGGATAGAAAAGGATAGTTTAGGGGAGAAGCAAATTCCTGGTAACGTTTATTGGGGTATTCATACCCAGCGAGCGCTGGAGAATTTTGCCCTCAGCGGCAGAAAAGTCAGTTGGCCGCTGGTCAGAGCTATTGTTATGGTCAAGAAAGCGGCTTGTCAGGCTAACCGGGAATTAGGTTTTTTAACAGAAGCCAAAGCGGTAACCATTATAGCGGCTTGTGATGAAATACTGGCCGGCCAATGGTCTGATCAGTTTCCCCTGGATGCCCTGCAGGGTGGAGCGGGAACTTCAACCAACATGAACGTAAATGAGGTTATTGCCAACCGGGCCAGTGAATTATCCGGCGGCAAACCAGGCGACTATTCTTTGATCCATCCTCTGGCTGATGTAAACCTGCATCAATCCACGAACGATGTTTATCCTACGGCTCTGAAGGTAGCAGTCATATTCGGTCTCCGGGAATTGAGCCCGGCTGCCGCGCAGTTACAAGGAGAGCTCCAGAAGAAAGAGAAAGAGTTTGCGGAGATCGTCAAGATCGGCCGCACGGAAATGCAGGAAGCCGTGCCCCTGACCCTAGGAGCCGAGTTTTCCGCTTTCGCGGAAGCGGTAGCGCGTGATCGCTGGCGCACCTTCAAGTGCGAGGAAAGAATACGCGTGGTCAATATCGGCGGTACGGCGGTAGGTACCGGTTTAACCGCGCCCAGAAGTTATATATTCCTGGTAATTGACAAATTACGTGAACTGACCGGCTTAGGGATTTCCCGCGCTGAGAACGCGGTGGACCAGACCGCTAATAGCGACAGTTTCGTGGAAGTAGCAGGGATATTGAAAGCCCAAGCGGTCAACCTGATCAAGATCAGTAATGACTTAAGACTGCTGAACCTGCTGGGGGAAATAGAATTGCCCAAAGCGCAAGTCGGTTCTTCTATCATGCCGGGTAAAATAAATCCAGTCATACTGGAGGCTGTTATCCAGGCTGGCTTGAAAGTGATCGCCGCTGATAACCTGGTAACCGCGTCCGCGGTCCGGAGTAATTTACAGATAAATGAATTTTTGCCTTTGTTGGCGGAAAGTTTACTGGAAGCGGTAGAGCTGTTGACCGGAACCTGTCAAATGCTGGCCAGGCATGTCGCCGGGATAAAAGCCGATCCGGAAAAATGCCGTGAGTACCTTTCCCATAGTCCTACCCTGATCACTGCTTTTCTTCCCGTACTTAGTTATGACCAGGCCAGTCTATTGCTGGCAGAATGGCAAGCTGACCGGCAGACGAGCTTCCGGGAATTCTTGAATAAAAAATTAGGCCGGGATTTGGTAGATAAAACCCTCTCTCCTTATAATCTGTCCGCTCTGGGTTACGCAGATGAACAAAACACCTAAAGCCCTTAGATTGCATATTGGTATTTTTGGCCGGACCAATGTCGGTAAATCAAGTTTCCTGAATTTGGCCGCCGGCCAGGACGTTGCCATTATCTCCCCTTTGCCCGGCACGACCACTGATGTCGTGGAAAAAACCATGGAATTGTTGCCGGTCGGGCCGGTGGTTTTTCTGGATACGGCCGGTATCGATGACCGTTCACTATTGGCGGAGTTGAGGATAAAAAAATCCCATAAAATATTTGACCGGGCTGACGTGATCCTGCTGATCATTGAACCGGATTACTGGTCTGAATTTGAAGAGGAGATAATAACAGAAGCGGAACACCGCGGTCTGCCCTGTATAATTATCATCAATAAAACAGACCTTAAAACGCCCGGCGGGGAATTCTTAAAAAAAGTGAAAGAGAGAAGTCCCCGGGTCATTTTAACGGCGAGTTTGGGTACGGCGCGGCGCGAAATGACTTTAAATGAATTGAAGAAATACTTATTAGAGATAGTGCCGGATGAATTTCTCAATCCACCGCCACTGGTTGGTGATCTGCTAAAACCCGGCGGGATAGTAGTGCTGGTCGTACCGCTAGATCTGGAAGCGCCCAAAGGACGGTTAATCCTGCCGCAAGTCCAGACTATCCGGGATGCCCTGGACAATGACGCCGCCGCCTTGGTGGTTAAAGAAAGGGAATACGCCAGTGTCTTGGCTAATCTCCAGAATCCTCCGGAATTGGTCGTGTGTGACTCTCAGGTAGTCTTGAAAATGGTAGCTGATACTCCTAGCAATATAAAGTGTACTACTTTTTCCATACTTTTCGCCCGTCAGCGCAGTGACCTGGTAGAGGCGGCGCGCGGAGTAAGCACGATAAAAAAGTTGAAAGCCGGTGATAAGGTCCTGATCGCGGAAGCGTGCAGCCATCATCCTGTGGAAGATGACATTGCCCGGGTCAAGATCCCGCGCTGGTTGCGGCAGTATATTGGCGGAGACCTGCAGATCGATGTTTCTGCCGGAAATGATTTTCCGGAGAACCTGCGGGAGTATAAGCTGGTCATCCATTGCGGTGGCTGCATGATCAATAAACGGCAGATGCTTTCTCGTATACACCAGGCTCAGGCACAGGGCGTTCCAGTGACTAATTATGGATTAAGTATTTCTTTTGTTCAAGGCGTATTGGAGAGAGTTTTAGCTCCTTTCCCCGCGGCCTTGGCCGCCTACCGGCAAGCCGCAAAAAATAAATAGCGAAATATTTTACTTGAAATATTTTTGGCTTTATGCTTAAATGATTACAGGAGTAAAGAGATGACAAAGATATTTTTAATTATAATAGCCACGTTCACATTGTGTTCCTGTGCTACTACTACTGGTACCACGACCAGTGCCAACAGGCAGGTTCTCTCGATTTCAGGATATCCTTCGAAGCCGGACCTGGTAGTGTATGAATACTGCAAAGCAGACGCGTACGGTTCCCGGTTAACCGCGGATACCGCCGAGTTAACTTCCAGGTATTATTCAGTTAATAGTCCTCCTGAGCTGGGTTGGAATTATATTTACCTGATCCGTGATTATAAGATCCAACAGACCATTGAAAAAGGCGATACGGCAACAGTGTATGTGATCTATGATTATATGGCTACCTTAAACGTGGACAAGGCTGATGTATATGTGGAAGATATGCCGTTCCTGGTGGAGTTTAATCTGGTGAAAGAACGGAACCTGTGGAAAATAGCCGCCTTTAAAACACTGCCCTGCGTATACAAGGAAACAGCGCTGGCTTATTTAAAAGAAAGGTTTAAAGGCGCTGGCAACCAGAAACAGGAAGACGAAATGCTCTCCCTCATCCAGAAGGTCAAGACACTGGAATAAACGCCCGCAGAGAAGTTTCTAATAAACGATACCGGCACTTAGCAGGTCAGTCAGGGTGAGAATTTTATCCCTGGCTATTTTTTCATCCAAAATTTGCATTAGGTTGCGGAATTCGACATAAAATTTCCTCATTTTTCTTTCTAAAAAATTATTTACATACCACTGCGAGTATGCTCATAATTTTTTATGCAGAAAAATATCGAACTTTTACGTCTCTGTTCTCAAAAGCTAATACAAACTTTGGATTCTGGTTTACTAACGAAATTTATAAAAATAGGAGGATTTACCGAAAAATGATCCCAGAAAAAGTGATGCAGTCCTTGGCGGTAAAAACTAATTCCAAAATAGTATTGTTGATCATGGATGGCGTAGGCGGTTTGCCGCTTAACGGTAAAACTGAGCTGGAAACAGCGCGTAAACCGAATTTGGATAAATTAGCCCAAGGTTCCATTGGCGGCTTAACTGATCCGATCAATCCGGGGATCACTCCGGGCAGCGGGCCTTCGCACCTGGCGATCTTTGGTTATGATCCGCTTAAATTTGATATTGGCCGCGGCGTACTGGAAGCAGCGGGCATTGGTTTTGAATTGACCAACCGGGACTTGGCGGCGCGTGGGAATTTTGCTACCATGAATGATGACCAGGTGATCACTGACCGGCGAGCGGGACGCATACCTACAGCTAAAAATGAAGAGATCTGCGCCGCATTGCAGAATAAGATCAAGAAGATCGATGATGTGGAAGTATTCATCAAGCCAGGTAAAGAGCATCGCTTCGTTATTGTTTTCCGTGGTGAGGGATTGCAGGGGCCGTTGAGTGACGCCGATCCCCAGAAAGAAGGATTGAAAATTAAGTTTACCGAAGCCCCGGCGCCGGAAAATAAAAAGGCCAGCGACATTGTCAATAAGTTCATCAAGGAAGCTAATATTATCTTAAAGAGCCATCATCCGGCTAATACGGTTTTGTTGCGCGGGATCGCTAAAGTACCGCATATTCCTTCCATGACGGAACTTTTTAAGCTGACCCCGGCCTGTATCGCCACTTATCCAATGTATAAAGGACTGGCCAGCCTGGTGGGGATGAAGATCCTGCCGACCGGTGATACTATTGCTTCTGAATTTAAGACCCTTAAGGAACAATGGGATAATTATGACTTTTTCTATGTGCATATCAAGAAAACAGATTCTTACGGTGAAGATGGTAATTTTGAGAACAAAGTCCATATTATCGAAGAATTGGACCAGAACCTGCCCCAGTTGCTGGAGCTGAATCCGGCGGTAATTGCTGTGACCGGGGATCATTCTACTCCGGCGGTGCTGAAGGGCCATTCCTGGCATCCCAATCCTTTCATCCTGCGCGCGCAATGGGAAAGAAAAGACAGTCTGCAGGCTTTTACCGAGAATGAATGTGCCCGGGGGATCATCGGACGGTTCCCGGCATGTGATGCAATGCAGTTAATGCTGGCTAATGCTTTAAAGCTGAATAAATTTGGCGCTTAAAATGAAAAAAGTATTGATGGTCATCGCTCACGAAATATTTCGTGACGAAGAGTACCTGCAACCCAAAGAGATATTTGAATCCGCCGGGATCAAAGTGATCACTGCGTCTTCCAGTCTTGATCCGGCGACCGGTAAATTAGGTTCTACGGTAGAGCCGGATATTTTACTGCGGGACAGCCGGGCAGAAGATTATGCGGCCGTAATTTTTGTCGGCGGCAGCGGTTCCAGGGATTATTTTAATGATCCGGACGCGCTGGCTTTAGCCAGGAGGGCGAAAGAGCAAAATAAAATATTAGCTTCTATTTGCAGCGCTACCGGCATATTGGCCCAGGCTGGTGTGATCACCGGGAAGAAAGTAACCAGTTTCCCGGCGGAAGCGGAAATGATCGAAAAAAATGGAGCTCATTATACCGGCAAAGATATTGAAATTGACGGCTGCCTGGTTACCGCTAATGGCCCGGCGGCGGCTGCCGCGTTTGGCCAGGCGATCAGGAAGATGTTACTGAAAGAATAGAAATAATGATCTGGTATCTTAATCTTTTTGCTGCTGGTTTTGCCGCTCTCATTGCCCAGACGCTATTGATCCGGGAAATGGTGAATGTATTCAGTGGTAATGTTTTTTCCCTTGGCTTCATTTTCGCGAGCTGGCTGTTCTGGGTAGCCTGCGGCAGTTATCTCTCCGGCCGATTTTCTTCACGTATTACCCAAAATGCGAACTTGTACCTCACCGGCCAAATTCTAGTCCTCTTGCTCCTGCCATTGACCATTGTTTTGATCCGGTCGCTGCGTTTACTGCTGCACATCCCGCAAGGACAACTCATTGGTTTTGCCCCCTTATTAGGGAGCGCGCTGTTGATCACTGCTCCACTGGCTTTCCTGGTTGGCTGGCAGTTCTCATTAGCTTGCCGGATACTGCCTTCCGTATCCATAGTATACCGTGCTGATGTACTGGGCAGTCTGGTTAGCGGGATGGTCCTGGGTTTTTGGCTGGCCTATTCGCAAAATTCTTTTTTCATTATTTTCACGGTCATTAGTCTTAGCCTGGTGCTGCTTTTTCTATTGTGGCAGGTCGCCGCGGAAAAGAAACATTCCTGGCTTTTTAATGCGATCACAATTGGTCTGGTCTTGTCATTGGGAATACTTTTTAGCGGCCAGACGAATTTACTGGAGCAAAGTACCCAGCGCTTGAACTGGACCAGGACCTTGTTGCGGGACACGGCTATTTCGCGCTATGGTTATTATGCGGTTACCGGGGAAGGGGATTTGCGCAATTTCTATACTAATGGTTTATTGAGTTATTCCAATCCGGACCTACCCGGCAACCAGTTGCTTGCTAACCTGGCGATGCTGGAAACCCCGCAACCCAGGCGCGTCCTGGTCCTGGGAGGCGGATTTAACAGCCTGCTCAAAGAGGTCCTGAAGTATCCGGCCTCTGAAGTATATTATATTGAATTGGATAAAGTCTTGGTGGAACTGGCTAAAAACCATATCACCGCGGAAGACCGCCAGGCTTTATATGATTTCCGGGTGGTGGCGCTCAACACTGATGGTCGGATGTTTTTACGGGATAATAGTGTCGGCAAGTTTGACGCTATTATCGTGAATGCCGGCAGTCCGCTTACTCCGGAAGTCAACCGTTTTTATACTAAGGAATTTTTTCAAACTGTCCAGCAGAAACTTACGCGAGCCGGTGTCGTGATCCTGGGGATTGATTCCAACGAGAATTACCTGAGCCAGGAATTGCGCAATTATAATGGTTGTCTCTATTGGACCTTAAAAAGTGTTTTTGCGAAAGTGATCGCTATTCCCGGGGAGACCATGTATCTGCTGGCTTCTCCCAGTGATTCCTATCTTACTGATACCGCGCCGGTATTAAGAGAGCGGCTGCGAGAGCGTGACGTTGACGCCCAATATTTTGATGCTGCTATTCCTTATCGGCTTACCGCGGAAAAATTGGGCTTTACCCTGGCCGCCCTGGAAGATTATCCCGCTGGTAAATTGAACCGGGATTTCGCGCCGATCAGTTATTATCATAATATTATCTTATGGGGAAAACAGTTCCAGTCTCGCTGGCCCAAGATGTTGTGGGCGGCCATGCAATGGACGTGGTGGCAATGGTTGCTGGCTTTTCCTGCTCTTATTATGTCCTGGTGGCTGATCATCCGTAAAAAACCATTTATCATCTTACCAGCGCAGGTTTTTATGGCTGGATTTGCCGGTATGGCGGTTGAGTTAATCCTGATCTTGTCCTGCCAGATCCTGGTGGGATATGTTTATCATCTTTTAGGGATCATGATCGCTAGTTTTATGTTTGGACTAGTGTGGGGATCAAGAATAGGCACCCGCTCTGGTTCACCCCCGGGCTTTTTATTCCCGTTGGTTTTGAAAATAATGGCTGGTTTTGGTTTATTCATCCTGGTATTGCCGGTTGTCCTGGCCCTGCTGGGAAAATTTTCTTGGACCCCGGCGATCATTGTTTTTATTCTAGGTCTTACTTTCTTGGATGGAGTATGGGTAGGAATGGTCTTCCCTTTGTGCTGTTTGGTCAAGCGCCGTCCGGGACTATTTTATGCCATGGACCTGCTGGGTGCTTGCCTGGGCACGATTATAGTGAATCTGATGCTGATCCCCTTGTTGGGCGTTTTTGGGGCTTGTTACGGATTGGGAGCCATAGTCCTGGCCAATGCGATCATCGGTTTTTGTTCTTGTTCAAAGTTCCAGGGCTGCTGAAAAAAGGTTGCCTATTAGGCGCCAGATATGATATATTAAACAATATTAATAGTTAAAAACTGGGAGGCATTATGCCCTCAAAAAAAGGTTGCTTTGTTATCCGTAAAGGAAAGTTTTATTGGGTGCAGTTGGTAATGAGCCATTCGGATATGGGTGGTAAAGAGTATTATATAGCTTACGGGCAATATATTAATGAAAAAGAAGCCCGTAAAGTATGCCAGAAACAAAATCGTTTTGCTCTCTGCGTGGATTGTCAGTGGAAGAAAAAAGCTCTCTGCCAGATATAGGCTGAGTACGGGGCAGGATAGTCGGAGGATACAAATTCGTGAATATTAA
Source organism: bacterium (assembly GCA_028712365.1). Taxonomy (GTDB): domain Bacteria; phylum CAYTYR01; class UBA6262; order UBA6262; family UBA6262; genus UBA6262. The sequence continues at coordinate 18,324 of JAQTQE010000013.1, read as the reverse complement.
AGACTTGATCTCGATCTTAGATCTATCAGTCGCGGAAATTGAAGAGATTTTCATGACCGCGCGCACTTGCAAGGAAAAGCAAAAAAAGGGTGAAGAATATACCCCTTTAAAAGGAAAAAGCCTGGCCATGATCTTCGCCAAGTCTTCTACCCGTACCCGGGTGTCTTTTGAAGTAGGGATGTTGCAACTAGGCGGGCATGCCTTGTTCATGAGTACCCAGGATATGCAGCTAAAGCGCGGGGAAACGATCCATGATACGGCCAAGACCCTTTCCCGCTATGTAGACGGTATTATGATGAGGACTTATAGCCATAAAGATGTCCTGGAAATGGCTGAACATGCCACGATCCCGGTCATCAACGGCTTGACAGACCTGTCACATCCTTGTCAGGCGCTCACTGATATTTTTACCATTATTGAAAAAAAAGGAAAAGCCACTGGTTTAAAAATTGTTTATCTTGGCGATGGTGATAATGTGGCAAATTCACTGGCCGTTATTGCCGGTAAGCTGGGATTGCATATGGTAATATGTATCCCGCCGGGCTATGAACCGGATAAGGGGATAATTAAGGAAGCACAAGCTTTAGCCGCCGAGTCAGGGGCGCAGATCAAATTGACCAATGATCCGCAAACTGCCGCGACTGCCGCCGATATCCTGTACACAGATGTTTGGACCAGTATGGGCAAAGAACAAGAACGGGAAGAACGATTAAAAATATTCAAACCCTACCAGTTAAACAGCAGGCTCCTAGCCAAAGCTAATCCTGGTTACATGGTTATGCACTGCTTGCCGGCACACCGGGGCGAAGAGATCACTGATGAGGTCATGGCCAGCCAGCAAAATATTTCTTTTGACCAGGCAGAGAACCGGTTACACGTGCAAAAAGCCATACTCACCTTATTACTGGGAAAATAATAACTGACAATTATATAATGGAGGAATTATGAAAAAAATACTGATCGTATTGGTTATAATAATAGGATTATTGGCCCTATTTGGATTGGCCTTGGCCGGGAAATATAATAGCCTGGTCAAACAGGAAGAAGCAGTGAAAACCGCTTGGGCCCAGGTAGAAAATGTATACCAACGGCGGCTGGACTTGATCCCTAATTTAGTAGAAACAGTCAAAGGCTATGCCCAACACGAAAAAGATGTTTTTATAGAAGTTACTACCGCCCGTGCCGGTGTGGGACAAATAAAAATTGACTCTGGATTGATCAACGATCCGGCAGCGCTGCAGTCTTTTCAAAAAGCCCAGTCAGGTTTAAGCGGAGCTTTGAGCCGGTTGCTGGCCGTAGCTGAGAATTATCCTAATTTAAAGGCCAATGAGAATTTCCTGGCTTTACAAAGCCAGCTGGAAGGAACAGAGAACCGGATAGCGGTTGAGCGCAAGCGTTATAATGACGTAGCCCAAGCCTATAATACCGGTATCAGGCAGTTCCCGGCCAATTTTATTGCCGGGATATTTGGCTTTAAGAGTAAAGTCTATTTTGAGAGCGAACCTGAAGCGGCTAAAGCGCCGGTGGTTAAGTTTTAAGAGCAAGTGTAGAGGTATAGAGGTGTAAAGGGAATGTTAAAAAAAGTAACCCAATTATTATTAATAGCTGTATTAGCATTATATTGCGGCAGCTTGTTGGCGTTGGAAGTGCCGGATAAACCAGTCAGCCGGGTGAGTGACTATGCCGGGATGTTTTCCAGCCAGACAGTAGTGGATCTGTCGCAATATCTGGGTAGTTTTGAAGCCCAAACCGGGAACCAGTTGGTAGTAGTCACTTTCCCGTCACTGGACGGGGAGGACTTAGAAGATTTTTCGATCCGGCTGGCGGAAAAATGGAAGATCGGGCAAAAAGATAAAGATAATGGCGTTATCTTGGCTATTTTTAAGAATGATCGCAAGGTTAGGATTGAAGTAGGCTATGGGCTGGAAGCAGTACTAACTGACGCTTTATGTTCAAGAATAATCGCTCAAAATATTGCGCCTCATTTTAAACAAGAGAATTATGATGCCGGCATAAAAGAAGCAGTTACCGCTATTATCGGTATCCTTACTGATGGGAAACCCAGCCCGGCTGTTGCCAATAAGTCAGCAAAAGTTTTCACCTTAATTATTGTTTTTGGCATTATTATTGCCATTCTCATTATTAGTAATTTAGGCGGCGGCTCCTGGTTTTACTTAGGCGGCACCGGATATAGGAGTGGCGGTGGTTTTGGCGGTGGCGGTTTTAGCGGTGGTGGCGGCTTTAGCGGCGGTGGCGGGAGTTTTGGCGGAGGAGGATCCAGCGGCGGCTGGTGACCAAGCTTATGCGGACAACTAAACCTAGTAAATTCTTTACCATAGAGGAAAAACAGAAGATCGTCGCAGCGATTAAAGAAGCGGAACTTCAAACCAGCGGTGAGATCAGGATCCACCTGGAAAAAAAGTCCTCAGCCCCGGTTTTAGAGCGGGCCAAGGAGCTGTTTTACCAGTTGGGCATGGATAAGACCGGGCAGAAGAACGGAGTATTAGTCTATCTGTCCACAGAAGAAAAACTATTTGCCATTATTGGTGACGCAGGGATCAGTAAGGTAGTTCCGGCAGATTTTTGGGATGAGGTCAGGAATATAATGCAAGAACATTTTAAAGAAGATAAATTCGTTGAAGGGCTGGAAGAAGCGGTCAAAATGGTCGGGGAAAAGCTAAAAGCTTATTTCCCGTATCAGGCCGATGATAAAAACGAACGCCCGGATGAGATTAGTGTGGGGAGATAAAGGATATCAGGATATCCGGTATTACCTGATAACCTGATACTCTGATGGCCGTAATTAATAAAAAAGAGAAGGAATTTACCATTCATGAAGGTATCTAGGCTGCTGGAAAAAGTGCGTAAACAGAAACCAATTGTTCATCATTTGACCAATTGGGTGACTATCTATGATTGTGCCTGCGTAGTAAAAGTATTTGGCGCGTCTCCGGTCATGGCGCATGCCCAGGAAGAAGTGGCGGATATGGCCAGGATCGCTTCAGCTTTAGTTTTGAATATAGGGACTCTTACTTCTGATTTTGTGGAGGCGATGAAAAGCGCGGCTAAAAGCGCCAATAATAAAGGAATACCGGTGCTCCTGGATGTCTGCGGAGCCGGGGCTACGCCGTTCCGTGATATTAAATGTAATGAACTGTTAGATCAGGTACATATAAATATAATTAAAGGCAATGCTTCAGAAATAGCCAGGATCGCCGGGGAGAATGTACAGACCAAGGGAGTAGATGCCGGGAAAGTCGAAAAGAACCTGATCGGCGTTGCCAGGTACTTGGCTAAGACCAGGAAAGCGACTGTGGTCATCACTGGCCAGGAAGATATTATAGCGGATCAGGATAAAGTATTTTTGGTGCGTAATGGCGATGAAATGATGACCCAGGTGGTTGGTACTGGATGCATGGCTGCTTCGGTGATCGGGACTTTTGCCGCTGTTCATAATGATCTAGCTGAAGCTGCTGCTGCCGGATTGGCTTGTTACGAGGTCGCGGCAGAACAAGCGGCAAAGAAAAGCAATGGACCGGCTGATTTCAAGATCAGGATGTTTGATGCCATTTTCAAGCTTAATGGAAAAACCGTTGATCTTAAACAAAAAATAGTAAAAAAATGAAAGAAGGTCTGGGTGAAGGGGTATTACTTTATCACTGATACCGGCTTAAGCTGTGCCGGTACTGTGTCTGATGTGAAAAACGCGGTCAGAGCAGGGATAGAGGTTATCCAGTACCGGAATAAAACCGGGACTACGGCTGAACTCTATGCAGAAGCGTTAGAATTGCGCCGCTTATGCCGGAATACCTGTTTGCTGATCAATGACCGGATAGATATAGCTTTGGCAATAGGCGCTGCTGGTGTCCATTTGGGACAAGAAGATATGCCGGTCAAAGAAGCCAGGCGTATTCTGGGACGGAATAAAATTATCGGTCTTACTGTTCATTCTCTCAAAGAGGCCAAAGAAGCCAAGAAACTAGGAGCTGATTATCTCGGAGTATCACCTATTTTTTGTACAAGTACAAAACTGGATGCCGGGGAACCAGCCGGACTGTCTTTGATCCAGAAGATAAAGCAGGAAATATCCCTGCCGCTGGTGGCTATCGGTGGGATCACCCTGGAAAATGCGTCCCAGGTTATTGAAGCCGGCGCTGACGCGATATGCGCTATCTCCGCGGTTATTACCAAAAAAGATGTAACTAAAGAGATCCTGAAATTCCAAAAATTATTTAGTTCTTAACTAGCAACTATTTCCGCCAAAGGCGGATCAGCCTCTGGCTGAAACAATCAACTATGAACTGATTCCGGGAGGAATCATGGAACAGCTTCCCCAGCCAAAATTCAAACTGGAGATCCCTGGCTCTGATACGGTTGTAGATTACCGTAATTATGGTGAATTTAAAAACCTCGGTACTTTTGAATATGAATTTATTATTAAAGACAAGCCGGGTTTAGCCAGGGCCGTGGGCCAAGGGATCTTTCCTCATGAATATGATTATAGCCAGGATTCATACTATCAAAACATGAAAAGCAAGGGATTACTGGAAGGTAATCCCTGGGACCATATTTATACTGATAATCCGCAAGCTGATTTTTTTATCTGGGCGACTACCGATAATGTTGAGCGGGGCGTCCGGCAGTTTTTTATCGCGGAGATCTTCCGTTATGCCGGCCTGATCCCGCAGGCAGTAAAAGCGTTTTACGCGGCTCTAGTGCATTATCCGCGCAGTATCTGCTGGTCCAATGACAATCGTAGTTATTTCTGGTTCATCGGCCAGGCTGCTATTGTCAAGATCAGCCATCTCTGCCGGCAATATCCGGAGCTTGGGGTTCGGCTCGAAGGCGCGGATTTTAATATCGGGGGGCACCGTGAATTTCCTTTGCGTAATATTGACCTGGGTAAAGAAAAGATCGAGATTATACCCGGCTTTTTCTCACCCTGGGGCCGGACTGAGCGGATGAAAGATGAAAAAGATCCAGACTCCCTGGAAATCACCAAGACTGTGGGTTCGGGAAAAGTCCAGCTGGTGCAATTCGGTAATCGGCACTGGCAAATGCGTGTAGAGGGCAAGCCGTTCCTGGTGAAAGGGATCACCTATGCGCCGACCAAGGTCGGGGAAACTCCTTTCCCAGAAACTCTGGCTAAGTTCCCAAAAGCCCAGCCCAAAACCAACTGGATGTGGCAGGATACTAATAATAATGGCAAGATAGACGCTCCATATGAAAGCTGGGTAGATAAGAACCGTAACCGGGTCCAGGACCTGGACGAACCGGTAGTAGGGGATTTTAAACTGCTCAAGGATATGGGCTGCAACTGTATCCGTTTTTACCATGAACCTGAACATAATAAATATAATTATGCTTATATTAATAAAACCTTGCTGCGGGATATGTATGTTAATTACGGGATAAGAGTCGCGCTGGGAGACTTTCTGGGAGCGTATTGTATAGGATCTGGCGCGGATCCGGCCAAGGGCACTGATTATACTGATCCGGCGCAATGCGCCAGGATGAAAAAAATTGTGGAAGATATGGTCCTTGATAATAAGGATGAACCCTATATTTTGCTCTGGATATTAGGAAACGAAAATAATATGCCGGACGGTAACAGCATCAATGCGGTTCGTACCAATGCTTATGCTAATCCGGCTGCTTTCCTTAATTTTGTCAATGAATTAGCCCAGATGATCCACCAACTTGATCCGAACCATCCTGTAGCTATTTGTAATAATGACGTGATCCATCTTAATTATTTGCGGGAATTGGCTCCGGATATTGATATTTTTGGTGTTAATGCTTATAAAGGGACGGACGGATTTGGCGAGTTATGGCAGCAAGTATACCGGATCTATGACAAGCCGGTATTGCTGACAGAATATGGGTGTGATTGCTATCACCCGGGACAGGGAGTGAACGAAGGGGAACAAGCCATTTACCATGAATCCTGCTGGAAAGACATCCTTTTCAACCGGGCTGGTCGCGGCGGCTATGGGAATTCTATCGGCGGTATAGTCTTCGAGTGGCTGGATGAATGGTGGAAATCAAATCGGGATACCTCTCCTTTTGAACACGATACGGCGCATAATGCCTTATTTATCTTGCCTGATGGGACAGTCAGTGAAGAGTGGTTTGGACTTTGCGGCCAGGGTGATGGTAAACAATCGCCATTTTTGCGGGAATTGCGCCGGGCGTATTATCTCTATAAAACCATGTGGACTGAGTGGCCGATCTGGGAACAAAAGAAGTAGGAAATAGCAAGAACCCAGGGATTAGTCGATAGCAGAACCGGAGCTGACAGCCAGGGAGTTGATGGTGTCAACCAGTTTTTTAAGATGGTAAGCATTGAAATTAGTGATCTCCACGCCGATATGATAGCCATCCGGGGAACTATTGACATATTTGATCGCCCCCAGGATACTGTAAAACTTCTTACCATCCTTGAAGTCTATGTTCATGTTGATAGTTTTGCCCTTGGTATAATGGGCAGAGGTTAAAATACCGGCTCCCTGTAAATTGATATCCATTATAGTGCCGGTGAATTTGACTTCAGCCTGGAAATTATCGTTAAAGATCACGGGTAATTTAGCTTTATAACGAGGCAGTTTGCGTTTATCGGTCACGATCATGATCCTTTCCTGATCAATGGATATATTTTTTTACCCTATTTAGCTGCTTACTGTCAAGAGATTTAGTTACACTATAGAACTTGGGGAGAAGCCAGAGTATGGAAACTAAAACCACTTTTGCTAAATTCAAACAGTATTTCATCTCCGGCTTAGCGATCCTGTTGCCAGTCTTTGTGACCTTGTGGGTACTGAAAATACTCTTCCAGATATCAGATGGGTTCCTGGGAGATTTCATCAATAATTACCTTTATGACGAATATGGTTACCGTATTCCCGGCTTGGGCATCCTGATCATGGTCTCACTGATCGTGCTGGCCGGGTACCTTACCAATAAAGTTTTTGCCCGGCGCTTTTTCCCGGAGATCGAGCGTTGGCTGATGAAATTCCCCCTGGTGCGTAATATTTATCCCTCTGCTAAGCAATTGAGCAAATTTATTTTTAGCGAATCCAGCAAGGCAAAATTTAACCGGGCCGTTCTGGTTCACTGGCCGCACCAGGACTGCTATACCCTGGGCTTTATCATGAATGAGGATATTACCTATGACCTTTGCGCCGGCGGCCAGAAATATTATACTGTTTATGTTCCTACCGTCCCAAATCCGCTTACCGGGTTTATAAGTTTTTACAAAGTAGAAGATACTATCCTGCTGGATATGAAAGTGGACGAAGCCCTGAAGGTGATCATCTCCGGCGGCGTGATCTCCCCTAAGGTATTCAAAACCCAACCGCCAGCCTCTCCGCCGTCACAACCATAACAATAGCAATAATGCTTGACAGGTATTAGAGAATGTGTTATATATTCTATTATTCGAATATTAATATATATATGGGAGCCAGTCATGGCAAAAGATGAATATAAAGAACAGGCGCGGTTATTCAAAATACTGGCCAATCCGGTCCGGTTGGAGATACTGAAGGCCTTAAGTAAGAAAAAAATATGCGTGAACTCCCTCAGCGAACTGGTTTCCCGGCGCCAGGCGAATATCAGCCAGCATCTTAGTATTATGAGAAATTTGGGGGTCATCGATAGTCAGCGATCAGGAAAAAGACGGTGTTATTATATTACGAACCGGGAGGTTAAGAAGATATTAGAAAAAATATGAATTCCAAATTTCACCGTTCCGGCGGAACTTATGCCAGGATTTAGAATAAGCGCCGCGCTCGAATTTAGAATTTAAAATTAACACCAGGAGGAGAAAATGAGTAAAGAAGTGAACTTAAGTGATGCTACTTTTGAACAAGAGGTGCTCCAATCAGATAAACCGGTATTGGTAGATTTTTGGGCGCCTTGGTGCGGTCCCTGTATGATCTTAGGACCGACCATTGAAGAGATAGCCGCGGAATTTGCCGGCAAGGCTAAAGTCTGTAAACTGAATACTGATGAAAATGAAGCTACTGCCGCCAAGTACCAGATCAGCGCCATTCCGTCTTTGCTATTCTTTAAAGGCGGTCAATTGGTTGACAAGAGTATCGGAGTGGCTAATAAGAAAGCTATTGTCGATAAACTGGCCAAGCTGCTGTAATATAATATGACTAAGGACTTAGCACAGGAAAAAGAGAAGGTTAGGCAGTTTGCCAAACGTTATTGCGAGCTCTCCGGGTATCAACTTAATCCGGATACAAAAATAGCGGAAACGGTTATGGAGGGATTAGCCAAGAACCGGGTTAAAAAAGGATTCCAGTATTGTCCCTGCCGGCTATTGTCCGGCGATCCGGAGCAGGATAAGCTCAAGATCTGTCCCTGCAAATGGCATAAGGATGAAATTGCCGCAGATGGCCATTGTCATTGCCAGCTGTTCTATAAGTAATATAAATTACTGGTGTCGAGTTTTTTGGTTTTGCAAGTAGGTTTGGTCTGAAGTCTGAGGAAGTTGGGCTTGAAGCCATAAAACTTACTTCCTACTTCCATACTAACTTCCACGCCTTCTAACTTAGTTCTATTGTTTTTTATTAGCTTTTTCTTTTTTCTTGATCGCGTGCCAGTTCCTGACCACTTCAGCGGCATTCTTTACGCGTACTTTACCAAATACGTGTGGATGCCGTCTTTTTAATTTTCTGATGAGGCCGCGGATCACGTCGTTAATATCAAATTCACTGTGTTCCCTGGCAATTTGCGCGTGAAATACTACTTGCAGCAATAAATCCCCAAGTTCTTCCTGCAAATGTTCCGGATCTCCCTCATCTATGGCTTCCCGTACTTCCTGCGCTTCTTCCCGGAGGTATTTTTTTAAGGTCTGATGTGTCTGATGCTTATCCCAGGGGCAACCCTGCGCGGAGCGCAGCAGAGCCATGATCCTGATTAATTCATTGAACGGTGATCTTGTTTTTTTCATAATGTCTGATTTATAGCATTATTTTACTTGAATTTCAATAAATAATGTGTTAAAAATAACAAACTAACGTATACTAACTAACGACTTTTCTCGAGGGGGTAGCCTATGAGAAATTTATTTTTTTCTATCATCATATTGAGCTGTCTTTTCCCGGTTCTGGCCTTAGCCGAAGAAGAACCGGCAGGCGCCCAAACCCAGCTGTTTTTACAACAGCGTGCCGAGATCCAGATCTTGAACCTGGTCAATAGCTTGTACTTGACCACACCCCAAGTACAACTCATATTTGAGCGGGCAAAGATGGCCAGGATCATGAGCCGGCTTTACGATATCCGCTCAGAGGAACTCCTGCAAGCGCTTAATCCGCTGTTGTTAAAATTGAAAGAAACGCTGGCCGCGGGCCAGGATGTACCAGCTGAATTGAAAGAAGCGGTGAATAAGGCCAAGCAGGAATTCGAGACAGTTAAGGAGAATTACGAAAAACACCGGCTAAAATTGGCGGCTGATGTTAAAGATTGCCTGGATGGCGGCCAGCTTTATATTATCAATACCTATCAACCCTGCCTGGTACCACCGCCCGGCCCAGGGAGGATAGGACAGGCTGAAAAGAACGAAGGCGCGGAAAAAATGCTGGCTAATGTCCGGGCCTTGCCGCTGGCTAAATATGAACGCCGGAGAAATGACCTGGCCGGCAAAATGATCAGGCAGATCAGGAAAAAACTGCCGGTGGGATTTGTTATTGATGAAGCAAAGGAAACCGCCAGGATAATTGCTTTTTTTGATGAAGCCAGGAAAATGGACGAGGTGTCTTTTAATGTGCATAAGGAAGAGCTGGTAGCGGCTTTTAAAAGCGCTTATGTTGTCCCTCAGCTGCCGCTGGATATAACGGTTAAGATCGATAAATTCCTTTTAGATGAAAAGATCATTTCACTGTTAAAACAAAGGCTGTAATAATTTTGGTTATTTAAGGGGTAAAGAATGAAACGTTTTTTTCCGGCTTTACTGGCGGGATTGGTTTTACTTTTATGCGCATCGGCCTTGTTTGCCGGGGAACGGGGGACCTTCTTTTTCCGGGGAGCGATAGGTGGCGGCGGCGTAGAGGATATCCCGTTGTATATGTATACTACAACGGGTTCAGAATTGTATATCCAGAACTCTAAGGGGTTGAATTTGGCGATCACCGCTGGCTATAACTTCAGTCCGTTGCTTTCTGCGGAACTGCAGACCGGCACATTGAAAGCGGGTATTAGTCAAGAAGTTTCCAATGGTGAAGGAGAGTTTAAAGCAACACCGTTATTGTTGCTATTGAATTATAAGTTCATTCATCGGGAATGGTTCGATCTCTATGCGGCCGGCGGGCTTTCCTGGTTCTTGTCTCCTGAATTGCACCGGGAAGGGCCGGGAGTGACGGATACGGTCAAATATGAAAATGCCGCTGGTCCTTATCTGGCTATTGGCTTTGATTTCCGCTTTGATCCCAAATGGACCATGTATTTTGAACTGGGCAAACCTTTTGTCACGTATGAATACAGTTCCTGGACTGAAAACGGGGTATCTCTGACGTCTCCGTTCAGCGGTTGGGATAACATCGACTCCGCAGTTGTTTTTTACCTGGGTGTAGGTTATAACTATTAATCCAGTGACATTCTTCTGGCGGTTGTACCTTGACAAAGTAGTCTGATTAGAGTAAAATATATGAAAATTATTAAATGAGGTTTATACTTGAAACTTTTTACCTTCCCGGGGGGAATTCATCCCAGCGGGAAAAAAGAACTAACCTGCCATCAAGCTGTTAAAGTAATGCCACCACCAAAAATGGTGGTTATTCCTTTATTACAGCATACCGGGGCTATCTGCGAACCTTTAGTGCAAAAAGGCGATAAAGTAAAAAAAGGACAAAAGATCGGTGATAGCAATTCTTTGATCACGGCTCCTGTCCATGCCTCGCTATCCGGAGTCGTTACTGATATCCGGTCTTATCCCCATCCTCTGGGTAATAAGGTTCGGTCCATTATTATTGAATCAGATGGGCTGGACCAATGGGCTGAGGATATAAAAAGAGATGATAATTACTTCCGCCTCTTACCCCAGGAAGTCAGGGATAAATTAAGGGACAAAGGCCTGGTTGGCCTGGGGGGCGCTGCTTTCCCTACCTCAGTTAAACTTACTCCGCCTGCCGATAAAAACATAGATGTTATTATTATTAATGGTTGTGAATGTGAGCCATACCTCACTTGTGACCATCGCTTGATGCTGGACAATCCCCGGGAGATCGTAGAGGGATTGAAGATCATCATGAAACTACTGGATGTAGGCAAGGGTATCATCGCTATTGAAGACAATAAGCCTGAAGCGATAAAACTTTTATCCGCGACAGTTAAAATGGAACCAAATATTGAAGTAGTCGCGGTTAAGACCAAGTATCCCCAGGGGGCTGAAAAACAGCTGATCAAAGCCCTGCTGAAGAAAGAAATCCCGTCAGGTAAATTACCTTTTGAAGTAGGTGTGGTCGTGGATAATGTCGGGACCGCTGTGGCTATTTATGAAGCCCTGCGTGATAACCGTCCTCTGATCGAAAGAATTATTACGGTTACCGGGAGCGGGATCAAGGAACCGCAGAATGTGAAAGTAAGGATCGGGACTTTGTTCAGTGATGTTATCGCTTTTTGCGGCGGTCTACAGGGTGATATCGCTAAAGTGATCATGGGTGGCCCAATGATGGGTATTGCCCAGTACTTATTGGATGTTCCGGTGATCAAAGGAACATCCGGGATCCTGGCGCTCACTGCCCAGGAGGTTAAGATCGTTCAAGCTGGTCCATGTATCCGCTGCTCCAAATGTATTGAGTCCTGTCCCATGAATCTTACTCCATATTTATATGGTTTATATGGCCGTAGGCAAGAATACGAAGCTATGGGTAAACATAATGTCGCTGATTGCATCGAGTGCGGGGTTTGTGCTTATGGTTGCCCCGCCCGGATTCCCCTGGTACAGTATGCCAAATGGGCCAAGATGGAAATAGCCCAAGCCCGGAAGAAGAAAATCGAAGATGGAAAAATAGAAAAAAAGGATAATAGATAATGGCTTATATAGTTTCCACTTCACCGCATCTTAAAAATACTGAAACTATTTCTATCGTGATGCGTGATGTATTGATCGCTCTGGCCCCGGCGTCTTTAGCCGCAGTTTATTTTTTTGGTCTGCCGGCTCTCTGGCTTATGCTGGTCAGCATGGTTAGCGCTATCGCGGCCGAGTTCATCAGCGCCAAGATCATGAAAAGGGAAGTGACTGTCTCTGACGGCAGCGCGGCGATCACTGGTTTATTGCTAGCTATGGTCTGTCCTCCGGGGATCCCCTTATGGATGATCGCGATCGGCGCCGCTGTCGCGATAATACTGGCTAAACAGGTATTTGGCGGGCTCGGTTATAATCCATTCAATCCGGCTCTGGTAGGACGGGCGGTGCTGATGGCTTCCTGGCCCGTAGCTATGACCACCTGGATCACGCCTTTTGATGCCATTACTACTGCTACGCCACTAGCCATAGCTAAATTTAATTTAAGCCAGCCATTGCCCAGTTATTGGGATCTATTCCTCGGTAACCGGGCCGGTTCTCTGGGTGAGACTTCTGCTGCGGCGTTATTATTGGGCGCGGCATATTTATTATACAAGAAGCAAATTTCTTGGCACATCCCGGTTTCCTTCATCGCGGCTGTCGGTTTGTTGAGCGGTATTATGGGCCGGGATCCGCTGTTTAATATCCTGGCCGGCGGATTGATCCTGGGAGCTTTTTTCATGGCCACTGATATGGTGACTAGCCCCATGACTGGCAAAGGGAAAATAATTTTTGGCGGTGGTTGCGGTATCCTTACGGTTTTGATCCGTTATAAAGGCGGGTTTCCAGAAGGGGTCTGTTATTCTATTTTGATCTTTAATATGCTTACTCCCTTGATCGATAAATATACTATGCCGCAAAAATTCGGGAAAGTTAAGATAAGCTGAATGCTAAATGCTAAATGCTAAATGCTA
>JAQTQE010000013.1:0-5237 GCA_028712365.1 bacterium | reverse complement strand
AATGCTAAATGCTAAATGCTAAATGCTAGAAGTAAGGATAATTAATATGAACATAAAACAGCTTTTTAAATTTGGTTTAATATTGATGCTGATATGCGCCCTGGCCGCGGGAGCGTTGGCTTATGTCTATGCCAAGACCAAACCAGTGATAGAAGAACGAAAAATAGAAGCAGAAAAAGAAGCTATCCAGAGCATCTTCCCGCAGGCAGCTGAAGTTAAAATAATCATTGCCGGAAAAGAAAATTATAAAGTCGTGTTTGATAAGGATCAACAGGAACTGGGCGTGGCCATGAAAGCTGCGCCGATAGGATATGGCGGACCTATAGAAATCCTGGTCGGGGTCACCAAAGAAGGCCAGGTATCAGCGATCAAGATCATGAACCAGAATGAAACCCCTGGACTGGGTACTAAAACAGCCGAGCCTAAATTTTATGAGCAATTTGCCGGTAAAAAGGATAAGGAACTGGCTTTGAAAAAAGACGGCGGCGCTATTGAAGCGATCACTGCTGCCACGATCTCTTCCCGCGCGGTAACCAAGGGAGTGCAGGAAGCAGTGGATAAAGTGTTGAAATTCTACGAAGGGCAGAGAGCTAATGAGTCTCAAAAATGATTTTTTAAGCGGTATTATAAAGGAAAACCCGGTCCTGGTACTCATGATCGGGCTTTGCCCGACCCTGGCTGTTTCCAGTACCGCGGTTAATGGATTTGGCATGGGCATTGCCGCCAGTTTTGTGCTGGTCTGCTCGAACATTGTCATTGCCATGGTCAGGAAATGGACTCCTGACCAGATCCGTATACCGATTTTCATTATTATTATTTCCACTTTTGTCACGCTTACTGATTATGTCATGCAGGCCTATTATCCGGCTCTATATAAACAACTCGGTGTTTTTGTGCCTTTGATCGTGGTTAATTGCATTATCCTGGGCCGGGCTGAAGCGTTTGCCTACAAAAATGGTGTCTTATCCTCAACCCTTGACGGTTTTGGGATGGGCTTGGGATTCACCCTGGTGATCACGGTGATCGGCGCGATCAGGGAATTGATCGGCAACGGCACGATCTTCGGTAAAGTTGTTTTTAATCCGGAGTTCCAGCCAGCTTTGATCATGATCCTGCCCCCGGGAGGATTTATCACTATCGGCCTATTAATGGCGTTCTTGCATTATTTCCAGAATAAAGCGAAGGAAAAATAATCATGGATTCGACAAGTCTCTTTGGTATTTTGATCGCTTCTTTATTGATCAATAATATCCTGCTGATCAGGTTCATTGCTTTATGCTCGTTCTTTGGCGTGTCCAACCAGATGGAAACTTCTATCGGCATGGGTATGGCGGTGATCTTTGTGATGATGATGGCCTCAGCCGTGAGCTGGCTGATCTATTATTTCCTGCTGGTTCCTTTTGACCTGGTCTACCTGCGCACAGCTTCCTTTATTCTTACCATCGCGGCGCTGGTGCAGCTGGAAGAGATGTATTTAAAGAAATATGTACCGACACTCTACCGCGCTATGGGTATTTACCTGCCGCTTATTACCACCAACTGCGCGGTTCTGGCTGTCGCCTTCCTGAATATCGATTATAATTACAATTTTATGCAAAGCATGGTTTATACTTTCGGTGTTTCTGCCGGCTATACCCTGGCAATCATTTTATTCGCCGGTATCAGGGAAAGAATTGCGTTAGCTCCTGTTCCTAAAGCCTTGCAGGGATATCCTATTGCGTTTTTTACCGCCAGTCTCATGTCCCTGGCGTTCCTGGGATTTAAAGGACTTTTCGGATTATAAAGAAAAAACAGTGATAAGGTATAAGTTGTAGAGGTAAGTATGGAAGTAGGTCTAAAGTCTTTGGTTTAGAGCCTTACTTCTTAAGACTTCAGTTCAGACTAAACCTACTTCCAAAACCTACACCTTCTGACTTATTTTGGAGTAAAAAAATGATTTACGCTTTACTAATACTAGGTGGTTTGGGATTGATCCTTGGTATCGGACTGGCTTTTGCCGGGCAGAAGTTTATGGTACATATGGATCCCAAACAGGAAGAACTATTAAAAGCATTACCAGGCGCCAATTGCGGCGCATGCGGGTTCCCCGGTTGTCTTGGCTATGCTGAAGCTTTAGCCCTTGGTAACGCGGAACCTAATAAATGCAGTGTCGGTGGTTATAAAACTACCAAAGCCATTGGCCATATTCTGGGAGTTGATGTAGCTGAGAAAGTAGCAGAAATGGCGGCTGTGTTTTGCCGCGGTGACCGTGAGAGTTGCGCTGATAAATATATCTATGATGGTATCTCTGATTGCCGGGCAGCCATAGCCTTGTCCGGAGGATCCAAAGGATGTATCTATAGTTGCATAGGACTTGGCTCTTGCGTCAGAGCTTGCCCCTTTGATGCGATAGAATGGGTTCCTGGTAATCCGCCGAAGATCAATCCTGCCAAGTGTACAGGCTGTGGCTTGTGTTTTAAAACTTGTCCGAAAAAAGTGATCGGACTTATATCACGCGAACATGCTGTCTGTGTGTCCTGTAAAAATCTGGATAAAGGTAAAGAAGTAAGAAATGTCTGTAAAGTAGGTTGCATTGCTTGTGGTGCTTGTGTTAAAATATGTCCAAACAAGGCTATTACTCTAAAAGACAACCTCGCGGTAATCGATTACTCCATATGTACCGGCTGCGGTAAATGTGTGGAAAAATGCCCTACCAAGACTATCATTTTTATAAAAGCCAACGGAAAATAATTAAATAAGGGTTTGCGTATGGAAAGCATGACAGGTTATGGAAGAGGGGAAGAAGGCGGTATCAGAGCCGAGATCCGTTGTACCAATCATCGGTACTGCGAGATTGGCTTAAAGATGCCCACCTTGCTTCTGCCGCTGGAAGATGAAGTGCGTAAGATCATCCAGGAGAAACTGAAACGCGGTCATATTGACGTTAATATTACCCTGGAATCAAAAACCACCCTGAAAAAGATCCTTTTTAAAGTCAATAAGGACTTGGCTCAGGCTTATACCTCAGTGCTCATTAAAATGGCTAAGGACCTGGATATGCCGGCTAATATCAGTCTGGAATTCCTGTTAAGCAAAGTTCCTGATATTATCCAGGTAGAAGAAACCCCGGTTAACCTGATGAAAGTGGTTCCTGACCTGAAAAAGGCTATTTTCCAAAGCGTCAACAACGTTAAAATGATCCGTCACCGCGAAGGTAAAGCCATTGAAAATGATTTTATTGACCGGTTGGATGTGATCAGCGGTGTCGTGACAGAGATAGAACAAATGGCCCCCCAGGTTATAGAAAAATACCGTAAAGGCCTTGAAGAACGGATCAGGGGACTGCTTAAAGGCCAAACCATAGATAACAACCAGCTGATGCATGAAGTGGCTTTTTACGCGGAAAAAGTGGATATTACCGAAGAGATCGTGCGCCTGAACAGCCATATCAAACAATTCAGCCAAATTATAAAGAAATTAACCCCGGTGGGCCGCGAGCTTGATTTTACCCTGCAGGAAATGAATCGCGAGATCAATACTATGGGTTCCAAAGCTGATGAAATTGCGATCAGCCAAAAAGTTATCCAGGTCAAAGGTGAACTGGAAAAACTGCGGGAGCAGGTTCAAAATATAGTATAAGGTAGGGATCAAAGCGTGAAAAAAGCCGGCAAGTATATTATGGTCTTTGTAACCTGCGCTCATTATAATGAAGCTAATGAAATAGCTCACGCGTTGGTCAAAGATAAATTAGTCGCTTGCGTTAATATTTTGCTGCATTCAGAATCGCTTTTCTGGTGGCAGAAAAAAATAGACCGGGCCAGCGAGATAGTTATTATCGCGAAAACCACTGCGGCCAAAATGCAGAACTTGGTCGTTAGGGTTAAAAAAATGCATAGCTATAAAGTTCCGGAAATAATAGCATTGCCAATTATCGATGGTAGTGCCGAATACCTTGACTGGATCGATGATTCAGTTAAAGAAAAGGAGTAAACAATATGAGACTATCAAAAGTTTTATTGCTGTCTTTAATAGTGCTTACTATTGGTACTGCTGTATGGGCTGAGATACCTATCGTAGCCAATAATACCGCTAAAATAGGAGGCTATACCAGGCTACGTTACCTGATTTTGCCGAAAGAATCAGATACTTTCAGGTTTGACGAGCTTTCTTTAACCATTAAAAATGATTTTAATGAACGGGTCTTTGGCCTGGTTGGCGCTCTGATCTATGGCGGCAACACTTTTTATCTTGAACATGCCTTTTTGGGAATTAAAGGATTGCCGCTGAACGGTATGTTGTACATCGGCCAAACCCGCAACTATGCTTTTGGCTTGACTCCCACTGGCGGCAACCGTAAAACCACCAATTATGGGATCGTGTCTGATGTGTTCACGCATGACCGTATTCTTGGCGTGCAGTATCTTGGCAAAGTCGACAAGATCGATCTTTCCGCCGCGGTTTATAACGGTTATGCCATTGCTAACAGGGCTGCTGGTGAAGGCGTGAGTAGAGTTAATTTCCTGGCTGATCGCGATTCAACCCTTGGCACTTTCCAGGGCCGCGATGCCAGTGATAACAAGGAAGTGGCTGCCCGTGTCGGCGTGTCTAATCTCAGCGGATTTAGCGCGGGATTAAGCGGTTCAGTCGGCCGGTTGAGCGCTGCTGACCTGACCTTTATGAAAACTAACGTAAAAGCTGACTATGATAACAGAACAAAGAACCGTTTTGGCCTTGATGCGAAATATAATGTCGGGGCACTCTTGCTGCAAGGAGAGTTTTACCAGGGGAAGACCAGTGAACTAAGCCATAATGCCTGGCAGGCCTTAGTATTTTACAAGATCCCTTGCCAGCAGGATAAGACCGTAGATGTGTACGGCCGCTATGGCATGGTTACTCCTGACATCACTGCTACTGCTTCCAGTTATACCTGGGAATTAAGGCAAACCGTGGCCGGAGTGATTTACTATTTTACCAAGAGTATATGGCTGCAGACTGAACTGGAATTCAATGATGAAAGCCCGCTGGCCGGTATTGAGAAGATCGATAATGATGTTTACTTTACGGAGTTGTTTGTAGGTTTTTAATGAAGGAAGCGCTTTACTATAAAATTATAGATGCAGATAAAAAAGTGGCACAGTGTGAACTGTGCCCTTTTTTATGCGTACTTGAGCTAGGCCAGACAGGCAATTGCGGTATTCGCCAGAACCTGGATGGTAAAGTGGCTGCTTTGGCCTATGGGCAATTTGCTTCGGTAAATC